>CAZBWT010000092.1:0-8595 GCA_964495625.1 uncultured Prevotellaceae bacterium
CCTGGTCGCCCGTATAACCCAGTGAGATGTTGTACTTGGCGATAGCGTCACCACCTTCGACGCGGAACATATAGTCCTGCGAGAGGCTGTTGTCCATCACCTGGTCCTGCCAGTTCGTGTTGAAGCCGTAGAGCTGCGCGTTGTTGGCCGACGAGCTCTGCATGAAGGGGAACTCGCTGAAGAAGCTACCCATGTCGTTGCCATAGTAGTCCATACCGATGTCCGAGAGGTAGTTCTTGTACTCCGTAGAGTTCATCAGGGGCAGACGCTCGTTGCTCCAGTTGACACCCACCGAACCGGTGAAGGTGATGCGGGTGTTCAGGTCGTCCGACTTCGTACCGTCCGTCTCGATGAGGAGGACGCCGTTCGAACCCAGCGAACCGTAGGCGGCAGCCTCGGCACCCTTCAGGAGGGTCACGTTGGCGATATCCTGCGGATTGATGGCCTGGAAGATAGAGCGAGAATAGCCCGAAACCACCGACGACACATTGTCGTTCGGCATGAAGGGCACGCCGTTGATCACCACCAACGGAGCGTTGTCAGCCAACAAGGTGCGGATGCCGCGCATCGACAGGTAAGAACCCTCACCCGTCATGCCGCTCTTCTGCGTCACTTGCAAACCGGTCAGCTGACCCTGCAATGCCTTGTCGAGGTTGAAGTTGCCCGAGGCGGCGAAGTCCTTGCGAGCCACGTTGTCGTTATGACCTATTGCAGCAGCACCCTCGCGGTTGCTGATGGCAGCCACTTCGGTCTCATTATAGTTGCGCTTATCTTTGCGCACCATATAGACGGCAGTGCCGTCAATGTTGCGGTTCACGCGAATCTCCTTGGCATAAAAGCCGTCGGCAGTCACCTTCACTGCAGCCCACTCCTTGACATCTTTCATCTCGAAGCGACCATCGGCGTCCGTGCGCACCACCGAGTGACCCGGCGTGGTGATGATAGCGTCCGCCACGGGAGTCATCGTCTCGTCATAGACCACACCGCTGAGCGAATATTTCTGCACGGCAGTTTCACCGGCAGGCTTTGCGGCGGGCGTTTGGGCTACGGCAACACCGCTGACCATCAAGCAGCCGCAAAGGCAGTATTTCAAAAGATTATTTTCCATATCTGTGATTAATAGTTATTAGCCGTCGGGCGCAAGCACCAGTGGTTAAACGTATATGAGGTTACCGAACCGACATTGGCAGCCGTGATGCGGAACAAGAGACGTACCGGAGTGGTATCGGTCTCGTCGGCATGATGAATGTTCACCTCCGAGATGATCAGACCGCCGTCCGTGTCGTAGTTCTGAGCCTTGTTCGCGCCGGAGCTACCGCTGTTGCCGGCTGCCGTCTTGTCGTAGCCTTCGGGATAGCAATTAGAGAGTACAGCGCCACGATCGTAGTGATAGTTTGTACCCGAAGAGCTATCCGTATAGATGTCGTCGCTCTCAGCCAAGAGGGTCAGCTCCTCGCCGTCCACAGCGTAGACAGCCACCTTGAGCGTGACGCCCATGTTCTGCTTGAAGCCCATCGCCAAACGATACGTGCCACAGGGCACCATGTAGGGAGCGATGTTGTATGCACCGTTGCCGTCAGAAGTTGCACTGATGGGGGTGAAATCCAACTTAAACGTAGGGACAGAACTATCTTTCTGCTTCAAAATCAATACGCGATCTTCGATCTTCGGCCAAACGCCCTCCCAAGGAGTCCATGCCGTTACGTCGACGTTGGTTTTGCTGTACGAGAGGTTGTCCATAGCGAAATATTCGGCTTTCTGATCGGCGTCGCAATAGTCGTAGAAGTAGAACCAGTCCTTGAGGCGATAAACCAAGAAATTGGTGGGGATGGTCAGCTTCGTCACCTCGTAAGCCACGCCGTTCGAGAGCGTCGAAGGCTCGGCGAGGTTCAGCTGCTGTACGCTGGTGCGCCACTGACGGCTGTAGATCGAGCTGATGTCGTTCACGGTTTCATCGCCCCCTTCAGCCACCTCTGCTGCGGTTAGGTCGGCAGTAGAATAGCTCTTGTTGTAGAAGGCAGCTTCGAGGAACCAGCGCTTCAAGAGGGAGTCCGGGCGACCGTCGTAAGTGTCTGTACGCATACCCCAAGCGCGAAGCTTTGCATCGGCATCCTTCAGCGCGTCGTTTATGACGGCATCCGAGCAATAGAACATCGTCGCCGTCAAAGCCTCAGAACTCAAGCTAAAGTCCTTGGCGTCGAAGAAGTCGTTGGTATAAACCCACACGGTATCGTAGATAGAATTACCCTGTGCGTCGACACCGATGACCTTACTATTGGCGCGGTCAAAGCTCTTACCGCCCGACGAGAGCACCATGTCCTTGAAGATCGAATAGTCGTCGCTCAGATTGTTGATGAAGTCTTGCAACGAGATAGGCGTCTGGATGGGATCCGAAATGACATAAATGTAACCGTCCGCAGTGCTGATCACCTCCGAGAGGGTCGCGTTGTTGAAGTACATATGGTCAATGATCTTGCCCACCTTGGCAGAATCGTCCATAGAGATCGAGACGTATTTGTCATGCCACATCAAGAGACGGTCGCCATCCTTCAGCTTCGAAGGAGAGATGGAGATATCCGTAACGTGTGCATTGGCTAAAAACGTGGAATCGTAAGCCGTTTCGAGATCGACGTTGAAGTGGTTGTTGTCCACTACGAGGATGGTGTGCAGGGTGCCCTGCTCTGCAATCTTGTCGTAGACGCCCGTAGCTTCGAAGAGTGAGGACATCTCCGAGAAGTCTTCACGCTGACGCAAGTAGTCGACACAAGACTGATCCGTAACCAAGACAGCCTCGTTCACGTTGGTCTTGCCCAAACCGAAGTAGTCGCGGTCTTCCAAGTCCTCGCAGGCGACCGTCATGATAGCCGCCAACGGGAGGATGAATAGTTTATGAATTTGTTTCATTGTCTTTGTTTTTGTCCATGTTACTAAATGAATCCTTGGACGGATTAGTCTTCAATCGGCGTGAACGTGATAGCGTCGAAGTCGAGTGTGAAGTTCTTGTTCGAGCTGGCGGCGGGATCCATCACGACTACCTTGAAGTAGTGACTGGCAGTCTCGTCGAACTCGATCTCGTCGTAGAGAGTCGTCTCGTACACACCGACCGTCGTCTTGGCAATCTGCGTGTAGGGCGAAACCAGAGCCGAGTGCTTCGTGATGGCGCTGTCGACGCTGTCGTTCATCGCAATCTTGATCAGACCGCCCTTGCAGCCGTCCGACGTACGGATGAACTTCTGCGTAGTCTGGTAGGCTACGGTCATCGTCACCTTGTACTTACCGCGCACGAGGGTCGGAGTCTTAAACGTAGCGTAGCCCAGGTAGCCGACGTTGACTACGACGCGGTCGTAGTTCAAGCAGTTCTTGAGGTTGGACTTGCAGGTGACGTAGCAGAGCGACGTGTAGGTGGTGTTGCCACGCGTGGTCGTCTTGTAGTCCTCTACGCAGCTCGAGATGTCAAACTTGCCTTCTGAAGAGACGGGAGCCGAGGGCTGATAGTCCGTACCGACCTTGGCGCGAATCTTCGAGTTGTCGGCCAAGTCCCAAACCACGGTCGTGGGCTTCGGCTCGTAGACGGGCATCCAAGCGCTCACCTCATGCACGTAACCGTTGCGGGCCTTGATGTCGGTCTGCTCGGCCTCCACGAGGCTGCTGTTGGTCTCGTCGTTGAGGTTGAAGTAGATGTAGTGCAGCGTGTCGCCGGCAGCCGTGATGAAGGTGTCCTCCTCACGCTGGTGGGTCATGAAGATCTGACCTGAGGCGTCCGTACTCCAGACACGCACCGTGTCGCTGCCGACCATGGCTACGAGGTCCGAGAAGGGGTAGCTGTTCGACATCGTGTGGTACTCTACGTACTGCTTCAAGAGAGAGTCGGCCGTGACGGCGGCACCCTCGGGGTACTGAGCGGCGTAGCGGTCAGCGAGCTTCGTCTTGAGGTCGGACAGGCTGTTGATGCCGTCCTTGGCGAAGTTAGCGTCCGATACGGTTAGGAACGTGTAGTAGCGGCGCGTCACCTTGCGGACGCCGAGGCGTACCGTCGTGTCGGCAAAGGTGGCGAACTCCTTGTCGTAACCGGTAGCGCGGAGCGCCTCGGCCATGATGGAGTATTTGCTGTCACCCAGGATGCGATCCGATACCAGTTCGGTCAAGGGTGAGGGGATAGAGGAAATCTCATAGATGAAGCCGTTGGAGGCAGAGACGTAGTTAGAAGCCACGTGAGCCACGCCCTCGAGGACGTAACCTACCTCAACAGAGTCCACCGTGAAGGTCAACGTCTGAGCGTAGACGTTCGTCGTGGAATAGGCGGTCACCTTCGAGGAGGTGAACTTCTCGGTCAACTTGATGGAGTCGCCGTCGACGGTGAGGAACTTCACCAGGGCCTGAGCGTACTCCTTGCCCAGCTCGTCGATGCTGCTGACGCCCTTCTCGGCGTAGAAGTTCTCGACGGCCTCATTGGTCGGAGTGAAGTGAGTGAAGGCTACCGAGCTGCCCTGATTCAGGGTGCCAAAGTAGTCTGTATAGTTCAAGACTTTCACCCATTCGCTGTACTCCTCCTGCTCGGCGAGGTAGGTAGCAATCGGCTCGGCGGTCTCCGTGGTGTAGGTACCGTCGCTCTTGTCCGCGAAGCTCCATACGTCCGAGTCGCACGAGGTCACGGCTCCGGCGGTTAAGCCGAGTGCCATGAGGGTGTAAATTGATTGTTTCATATTCATAAGTCGCATATCTTAATGAACGTTGTCTTAGTTGGAAGTTGTATAATACGGGTTCTGCTTCAGCTGACGGTTGGTCTTCACCTCATCGTCCGGCAGCGGGAGATACCAAGCGTAGGGGTTCGCCAAGACGGTTTCCACGCGAGTAGCGGTCGTTGTCTCCGTACCCTCGATGACCATCGTGATGGCCATGTCCTCGTAATCGAAATCGGCGTAGCCGTAACGATAAACGCGGAGCAAGTCGTACCAGCGCTTCGCCTCGCCGAGGAATTCCATCTGACGTTGGTCGATGATCTCCTGCAAGAGGGTCTTACGATCTATCAGCGTCAAGTCCAAAGTAGCGGCCTCTTCATTCAAATAGTTACCCAATCCTGCGCGGTTGCGGATCTGATTGATCAACTCGATGGCAGTTCTCCAACCGGCTTCGCTGTCATCCTTCATGACGAGGGCTTCCGCCTTGAACAGCATGATTTCAGCCATACGATAGAAGATAAAGTTGGCGTCGTTCGAGGTGCGGAGGTTTCCGATGTCGGCGATATCAGTGCCCCTATATTTATAGAGGTAGTACGTACTCGCTGACGTGTATTTAGAATAAGTATCCGACGAGGTACCGCAGACATACGATGCCATCAGCATACGACCGATGCGACCACCGTCAGCCGATGCGATGTTCTGATTGGCCATCACTTCGGAGGTCTCGTTCATCATAGCCTGCTGTGCGGCCTGTGTCGCGATCATTGCAGAGGTCGAACCCCACGCAAAGTAGCCGGTGAAGCCATTGCTCGAGTTGGAACCACTGAGGGTGTTATCCCAGTTCAGCTCGAAGATGGACTCGTTGCTATTGCCGGGATAGAAGATGTCGAACCAGTTGTTCATGTTGGAAATGAAAGCCGGGTGAATGCCGGCGTCCGGACAATCTATCAACTCGTTGCAATACTGAATACACTCGTCGTAGTCCTGATTCCACAGGCAAACGTCAGCCATCAACGCCTGAAGTGCATACTTTGTGACGCGACCTTTGTTCTCCCAGTCGTTGTCGTAGGTAGTCTTGGCTGCGCCTGTTGCGAGCGCAGCTTTTACGTCCGACTTGATCTGCGCGATGATCTCCTCCTCGGTCGATTTGGGGATATTGAACTCCTGCTTATCGGTCGTATAGGCTTTCGTGATCAACGGCACCTCCTTGAATGTCTTGACGAGGGTCAAGTAGGCGTAAGCACGCATGAAGTAAGCTTCGCACATGTGTGAATAGCGCTGCGACTCGAAATAAGTATCATCGTCTACCGACAGGGCATAGTCCAAAACGGAGTTTGCCATATTGATGACTTGGTAGAGCACCGTATAATTGGCAAGGGTATTGGTCGGCAGAATGTCGAAAGACTGCACTTTGTTCTGCGCGCCCGTAGCGAGGGTATAGAAAGAGCCTCCACGCAGCTCGCCCCAATAGACCATGTTCGGTACCGCCTTGCGCATATAATAATAGCCGGACATCAGGACTGCCTCGACGTCTTCTTTAGACTGCCAATAGTCGTCCGAGACCTGTTCGTTGTTGGGCAATAGATCCAACCAGTCGTTGCAACTCGTGGTGGATGTCAACAACGCAGCGCCGACCATCAATGTATAAATTTGTTTTCTCATAAGTTTATTCTTTATATAAGAGCTTTATCGGTTGTCTCCTCTGAATATTAGAAGCTGAGGTTGAAACCGAAGGCATAACGCTTAGAAACCGGAGTGGTCGAGCTATCCTTGACGAGGCTGGTAGCCTTGGTGGGGAGAGAGACTTCGGGGTTCTGTCCGGAATAGCCGCTCCAAGTGAAGAGGTCGTAACCCGTGACGAACCAGCTGAGGCTCTGAATGCCGACGGGCTTGAGCCACTTGTTCGGCATCTTCCACGTCAGAGAGATCGTCTTGAGGCGCACGTAAGAGGCATCCTCAACGAAGCGGTCTGAACCGAGGTAATTGTAACCCTCGCCGTAGAGTGCGCGCGGGATATCGGTGTCGTCGCCCTCCTTACGCCAACGGCTGAGGACTGCGGTGCTCTGGTTGCTCGTGCCGTGCATGTTTTCGAGGCTCATGCGTGCCGAGTTGATCACCTTCTGACCGAAACGACCGTGGAAGAGGAAGTTGAGGGTGAAGTTCCCGGTCTGCTTGTTCATGTAGGTCAGAGCGAGACCTGCACCACCGGTGACTTTCGGATTGGAGTTGCCGAGGTAGACAATATCGTTCTCGTTGATCACACCATCGTGGTTGATGTCTTCGTACTTGGCGTCACCGGGATAAACCTGTGCCGAACCGTTGTGCATGATGACGACATCACCGTTGAAGTCACGCATCACGTTGCCGTTGGCGTCGGTAGCATAGGTCTCTTCGGTGTTCTGGTAAACGCCCTTATAGCGATAGCCATAGAACGAACCGATCGGGTCGCCCTTGATGACACGTGTCGCATAGTTGCCGTTGCCGAACGAATAGCTCGTACCGTCTTCCTCCACATTGTAGCTTGCGGGAATCTCCAACACCTTATTGATATTACGTGAGGCGTTGATATTTCCGGTGAACTTCCAAGTCTTGGTCTTGATGAAGTCGTAATCGAAGCGGATCTCGTAACCCTTATTGCTCAACTTACCGGAGTTCATCCATGCGAGAGAAGAATAACCTGTGGTCACAGGGGTATCGACTTTCTTGATGAGGACGTCGCGCGTCGTCTTGTCATAGTAGTCGAAAGTCATTCCGAAGCGATCGAAGAGGCGCAAATCCAAACCGTAGTCCCATTCTTCACTGGTTTCCCACTTCAGCTTGTTCAGCTGCATACGCGAAGGATAGATAGCCGAGATGCCCATGTAATCGCCGAGCGAAGAGTAGGCGCCGAGGTAAGAATAACCGCTGGTCGGTGCGTTACCGCTGAGACCCCAGCCCACACGCACTTTACCTTCGGTGATCCAGTCGTAGTTCTCTAACCAAGGTTCGTTGTAGAAGTTCCACGAAAGACCGATAGAGGGGAAGGTACCGAAGCGCTTATCCTTACCCATCGCGGAGTTACCTTCGCGGTTTACGGTAGCATTGAGGACGTAGCGGTTGTCGAAGACGTAGTTCACCGAACCGATCATTTCGACCTTACGAGTCTGTGAGTCGCCGGAACCGGTAGAGGCTACCAAACTGCCCACGGCGGGATCGGAGAGGTCGGTCGAAACGTTGGCATAAGTCGTATTCGATGCTGAAGCACTCTGGCTGGAAGTGGTACGAATCATCGCGTTGACTACCAAGCTGTGCTTCTCGGCGAATACCTTACGATACATCAACTTGTTCTGAGTTTGCAGGGTGAAGTTGTCGGTGACGTCCTCGGTGCTGCGATTGGCGTACACATTCGACCAAAGCACACCCGTAGCCACTTGCGGCACGAATGTATCAGTGTTGGTGGTCTTCATATTCATGGAGACGTAGCCTGTGTAACGCAAATTGAAGGGGAAGTCGTACTGGAGGTTGATGGTCATCTTTTCCTCGCGCACTTCCGAATTCTTATAACCCTCTTTAGCCATAGCTACCGGGTTGAAGACGTCCTTACCGTTGCTGCTGGAGATGCCGGTGAAGGAGCCTTGGAAGTTCGATTCCGGCGTGAAATAAGAGCCAGAAACGGAGCCGTCGTCATTGATCAAGTAGGGGCTCTGGTTCGGCATCATAGATTGAGCCATAGAGCGGACATTTTCAACCGGGTTGGCCTCTTTCTGTGTGTCGGTATAGGTGAAGTCCGTATAGACCAACAGGCGATCGTTGAATCGGTAGTCCACACGAAGCTTGGCGGTGAGACGTGCCATCTCGGTGCCGATCGTCGTTCCGATATCGTCCAAATAACCGAGTGAGAGACGGTAGGTAGCCTTGTCACCACCACCGGAGATAG
>CAZBWT010000093.1:0-8436 GCA_964495625.1 uncultured Prevotellaceae bacterium
AGCTTGCGCAAACGCCGACACCCCAAGCAGTGCGGCACTTGCAAACAGAAGTAATCGTTTCTTCATAATGTTGTAAGTTTTAGTTAAAAAAATAGGTATATCAAAAAGTCTATACTCAATGGCATTCCTTAAATAACACGCAAACACGTTCACGAGCATATCGAAAGATGAATGGCAAGCGTCAAGAATCTATTTCATAGTTAGGTTTGGTTATCATGATTCTCGGTGCAAAAGTACTCATAAAAAACATAAACCGTATGCGTAAATATAGGAAAATTTCAAAAAATGCCGCAAATATGGTATGAAAACCTTTAAAATTGTACAATCAACGTGGTATTTTTACCCATTTCGCTCGTCAAAGAGCACCCATATTGCCTCACCACCTCGCCAACCGCCCCAATTTGCCCACCCACACAGGCGGCACCCCCGCCAAACACTCGGCACCACGCGCCCACACCGTGTGGGCAACCCGACGAGCGACCACCGAGCGTCACGCACCCTATGGGTGCACCTCGAAAAGCCATCGGCACACAGCACCCACAACAAGAACAGACACCGCAGACGTGTGGGTCGGCATCACACTCGCCCGCAGGGCACGGCGACATCAGCGCGGCAAGCACCACGGGCGACGCGAGGAGCAAAAACGAGTGCCAAGTGAGGCGAAATGCCAACGTAATAGCCCCTTGAGGGCAACATGGCGCACATTTTGTTGCATTATTTTGCAAATAATGTGCTGTCTTTTCAAAGAATACTTATCTTTGCGCCGTGCTTAAAAGGTTTGCGCTGTAATAGTTCATTCAAACACATCTAAAAGGACATCAACCTCATCAATAGTCAATAACATTTTTACAACTTATTTTAATAACGTATGAAGAAATCTCTACTTCTTTTTGCCTCCGTAGCAGCCTTCAGCTCTGCGGCTCTCGCACAGGGCATTGTTGCCAATGCTTCTGCCATCGACGTCGCTTCGGCTACCGCCGGCACGGTCATCGGCTCTAACGATGCCATCACACTCTCTATTGCCACCCCTGACACCTACAAGTCCGGTGCTACTAAGGTAAACCCCTACACCACTTTCGTCATCAACAACGAAGAGTTCTCTGCCTCATACGGCATCACCGGAACCAACAACCCCGTGGATGCTGACGGCAACGCCCCCAACAAGTCTCTCTCTGCCCCCGTTTCAGGCACAGCCTTCAAGGTTGATGCCAACAAAGACGGCTATGTAGTGGCTTGGGCTAAGCTCACTGGCAACAAGCAGTACACCGTGTTTGAAGACGGCGCTGCCATCAGCTACCGCCTCGTGATGTATCCCGATGAGTTGATCGACATAACGGTTGACGACGTAACCGACACCATCCAGGCTCCCGCAACCATCGCCGGCTCAAGCGCCACAGGCAGCGGCATGGGTGTCATCGTCTTCCCCGTTTCAGAGGGCAAGTCATACATCGTGAACGGCAACGGTTCGAAGATTTCACTCGGCGGTGTTTACTACAACGCAGACGCTAACATCTCTGTCAGCATCAAGGGTAAAGACGCAGAGCAGACCCTCATCGAGGCTCAGGCTGCCAACACCGTCAACGTGCAGGAATACACCATCAACCCCGTGGGTGACACCGTGAGCGTGCTCTCACCCATCACCATCACCTTCCCCAACGTAACAAGCATTGAAGAAGACCTCAGCGTTTGGGACTACGTCAGCGTGTCTACTCAGACCCGCATGGGCATGAGCGAATGCTACACCGAGACCGAGATTGACGGCAACAAGCTCATCATCACCATCGACGAAATGGACTTGAACTCAGGTTCTACCTACGTGCTCAACGTTCCCGCCGGTCTCTACAAGCTCGACGGCACTCCCAACGAAGCCATCTGCGACACCTTCGTTTATGAGGTGAAGACAGCCGACTACGCCATCAGCGTTACCCCCGAAAACGGTTCAACGGTTTCTTCACTCAACGAGGTGAAGGTAGAGGTTGAAAGCACCGGTGTCGTTACGTTCGACTATGCTAATCAGTATTTCACGCTCCTCGGCGACGAAGATGTTTACTTCGGTAACGCTTCAGCTGAAGGCAACTGCTTGACCATCACTTTCGCTGACGAGATCCCCGCCGGTGACTACGTATTGTATGTGCCCGGTGCTGCCATCTTGGTTGACGGCGTTGCCCTCACCGAGACCCTCGCTTACGTCTTCACCCTCAACAACACAACCGGCATCAGCAGCGTGGTTGCTGCCGACAACAAGGGTGGCATCAGCTACGACTTGCGCGGTGTGAAGGTGAACGCTGCCACTCGCGGCATCATCGTTAAAGACGGCAAGAAGGTTCAGTTGCGCTAAGCCCTGCACCTGAGTTCGACCGGGCTTGCCCCGCAACCCGCCGACCATAACCCCTATACCCCCGCCCCGAGGCAACTCGCGGCGGGGGTTGTTGTTTTTTCCTTGACACTCTTTTTGATATGTCGCACCCATCTATTATCTTTGCAGCAGATTATTTTAAGAACGCAACAAAAAAAGAACGCAGTAACGCACATACCCTCTGAATGATAGAAAAAGTAATCTTAATAGACCAAGCCGACCCGGTAATCTTTTATGGTGTCAACAACGGCAACATCCTCTTGCTCAAGACGCTCTACCCCAAGCTGCGGTTTGCCGCACGCGGTCGTGCCATCAAGGTATATGGCGAGGAGTCGGAGATCGAGATGTTCGAGACCTTCGTAGACCGCCTTGTGCGCTATTGCAAAGAATATAATAAGCTCAACGAAGAGGTGATTCTGGATTTCTTCAACGGGGAAGGTCCCGACGAGAAGAAGCAGGACCACCTTATCATTTACGGGGTGAACGGTCGGCCCATCACGGCGCGGTCTGCCAACCAAAAGGCGCTGGTCGATGCTTTTGCCAAAAATGACCTGGTGTTTGCCTTAGGACCCGCCGGCTCGGGCAAGACCTATGTGGCGATTGCCTTGGCGGTGCGCGCTCTCAAAAACAAAGAGGTGCGCAAAATCATCTTGAGCCGCCCCGCCGTCGAAGCCGGCGAGAAGCTCGGCTTCTTGCCCGGCGAGATGAAAGACAAGCTCGACCCCTATCTGCAGCCGCTCTATGATGCGCTCGAAGACATGATTCCCGCCGCACGCCTCAAGGAGCTGCTCGAGACGAACGTCATCCAGATAGCCCCCTTGGCATATATGCGCGGCCGCACGCTGAGCGATGCCATCGTCATTCTCGACGAGGCGCAAAACACCACCGCACCGCAAATCAAGATGTTCCTGACCCGCCTCGGTGTGGGCGCACGCATGATTGTGACGGGCGACATGACGCAGATAGACCTGCCGCACAACGTCACCTCGGGCTTGGTGCAGTCGCAGCGCATTTTGCGCGGCATTCCCGGCATTGCCATGATTGAGTTTGACAAGCGCGACATTGTGCGCCACCGACTGGTGCAGCGCATTGTGGAGGCCTACGACAAGTTCGACCACACGCAAAACGCCCCCGCCGAGCAGCCCAAACCCGCCTTTGAAGACCAACGCGAGCTGCGCGCCGGCAAGTAAACTGACAAATCATTCACATTTACATAAACCCAACAAAAACAATGGAAGCATTAACGCGCACCGACTTTAACTTTGAAGGTCAGAAGTCGGTATATCACGGCAAGGTTCGTGATGTGTATAATATCAACGATGAGTTGATGGTGATGGTGGCAACCGACCGTATCTCGGCGTTCGACGTGATTTTGCCGAAGGGCATTCCGTTTAAGGGTCAGGTGCTGAACCAAATTGCTGCCACCTTCCTCGACGCAACAGCCGACATCGTGCCCAACTGGAAGTTGGCTACCCCCGACCCGATGGTGACCGTGGGCTTGAAGTGCGAGGGTTTCCGCGTGGAGATGATCATCCGCGGCTACCTCACCGGCAGCGCTTGGCGCGAGTATAAGGCAGGTTGCCGCGAACTGTGCGGCGTGAAGCTGCCCGAGGGCATGAAGGAGAACCAGAAGTTTGAGCACCCCATCATCACCCCCACCACCAAGGCTGACGCAGGTCACGACGAGAACATCTCGAAAGAGGAAATCATCGCTCAGGGCATCGTGAGCCGCGAGGACTATGAGTTGATGGAGAAATATACCTATGCCTTGTTTGAGCGCGGTTCGCAGATGGCTGCCGCCAAGGGCTTGATTTTGGTCGACACGAAGTATGAGTTCGGCAAGAAAGACGGCAAGGTCTACCTCATCGACGAGATTCACACCCCCGACTCATCACGCTACTTCTATGCCGAAGGCTATGAAGAGAAGTTCGCCAAGGGCGAGCCACAGAAGCAGCTCTCGAAGGAGTTCGTGCGCCAGTGGCTCATCGAAAACGGCTTCATGGGTCAAGCAGGTCAGCAGGTGCCTGAAATGACCGAGGCTTATGTGGAGAGCGTTTCAGACCGCTATATTGAGCTCTACGAGCACATCGTGGGCAAGAAGTTCGAGAAGGCTGAAGGCACCGACCTCGCCGCCCGCATCGAGCAGAACGTGAAGAACTACTTGGCTCAGAAGTAATCGCCACACCCGATTAACACATTACACTCATAAATGAGGTGAGGGGCTTGCGCCCCGCCCACACAGCTGCGGCAAGGCAGCCCCCCTCACCTCTTTTCACCTTTTCAACCCCGAATGAAAAACCACTATTTTATTGTTGCCGAACGTCTATTTACCTTGAGTTGCGCCGACGACGTGTTGCGTCGCAGTTTAGAAGAACGTTACGGACCTTTTGCTGTCACCGAAGAGATGTCGGTGGGTCAACCCCGGCTTTTTTCGCTCACCTTGGTGGATGAGTTGGCACCCTTGGCAGGTGCGCGCGAGATGGCGCGCTTCGATTGCGAGGGCTTCGATTGCCGCTATGAACAGACCACCGACCGGGTGTCAATCACCATTTTGGAACCTCAGACCGACCGTGTGTGGGCGCGCATGTGTTGCGACAACCGCTTTGCCCTGGCCGAGGCGCAGCTGACGGGCGACCTGCAGCGCCGCCATTATTGCCTCAACAACTTCTTGATGATGCTCTTTGCCTTCGCCTCGATGCCGTCTGAGACGTTGCTCTTTCACGCCTCGGTGACGGCTCGCAACGGCAAGGCTTATCTCTTCTTGGGCAAGAGCGGCACGGGCAAGAGCACCCACAGCCAACTGTGGCTGAAACACCTGCCTGGCAGCGAGTTGGTGAACGACGATAACCCCGCCGTGGGCATTCGCGGCGACCGCGTGGTGGTGTATGGCACCCCCTGGAGCGGCAAGACCCCCTGCTATCGCAACGTGCAGTTTCCCGTGGGTGCATTTGTGCGCCTGCATCAAGAGCCCGAAAATCACATGGTGCGCCGCTCGCCGGTGTTGGCTTTTGCCGACCTGCTGCCGTCGTGCTCGGGTGTGAAGTGGGATACGCGCCTCTATCGCGCTCAGTGCGACACGGTGAGCGAACTGGTGCGCCGCGTGCCGGTGTTCTATTTAGGCTGTCTGCCCGACGAGGCGGCGGCACGCATGTGTCACGCAGCGGTGACGGGCAGCGCCGAGGCAACACAATCGGCGGCAACCGCCGCCGAGGCTCAAACTCAAGCCTATGTCTGAGCAGACTGCCCCCGAAACTTCCACCCCGCTCACCCAGGCATCACCCACGCGCCGCAAGGTGCCCAACGAGGTGCTGCTCGAAGAGGTGCGCCGACAGTTGGCGGCGGGTCACACCGCCTCGTTTCGCGTCTACGGGGTCAGCATGCGCCCTTTTTTGGAAAGCGGACGCGACAAGGTGCTGTTGGCTCCGCCCCGCGACGTGAGGGTGGGCGACGTAGCCCTTGTGCTCACTGACGACGAACGCTATGTGCTGCACCGCGTGGTGGCACTCACCCCCGACGGCGGCTGCACCTTGTGGGGCGACGGCAATGTGTGCGGCAGGGAGCATTGCAGCGCCGACAACGTGATTGGGGTGGCGCAGGGCTTTTGGCGCGGCAAGAAGTTTTATGCGTGCAGCGACAAAACGTGGCAGCGCTACTCGCGCTGGTGGATGCGCCTGTCGCCGCTGCGCCGCTATCTGCTCTTTGCCTATCGCCGCCTGGTGCTGCCTTTTTGCAAAGCTTAGGCTCGCCTCGTGAAGCAATTTCTTGAAACGAATTCTTGAGACCTATCTCATATAAAATATTCATCCAACACAAAAAAACACATACACATCATGAAAATCAAACCCGGATTTGAGCTGCGCGACCTTTGCGGCGAACAGATTATAGTGGCTGAAGGCGAAGAGAATGTAGACTTCAGCAGCATCATCAGCATGAACGAGACCTCAGCCTACTTGTGGCGACACATGGCAGGCAAGGACTTCAGCACCGCCGACATGGTGGCTGCCTTGCGCGCTGAGTATGACGTAGATGCCGCCACCGCCCAAGCCGACTGCACGCGCCTGGCTCAGCAGTGGGTGGATGCCGGCATTGTGAGCGCATGAAGCGGCATTGGCAGACCTTTCGCTGGGTCATCTCGGTGACGCGGGGCTACCGCGCCAGCATCGTGACGTGCGGCTTGATTGGCATGTTGCGCATCAGCTTCGGCTGGGTCTTCATCTTGGTGAGCAAGCGGGCGGTGGACATCGCATCGGGCGACGTGGAGGGCAACCTCGTGCACACGTTGCTCTTCTTGCCGCTGCTCATCGGCTTGGAGTTGGCAGCCAATGCCTGCGTGAGCTGGCTGAGCGATATGCGCAACGTGCGCATGGATAACGAACTGAAGCAGCGCATCTTTGCCCACCTGCTGAACAGCGAGTGGCGCGGCATTGAGCGCCACCACACGGGCGACGTGATGAGCCGCCTGGAGAGCGACGTGGCAAGCATCGTGGGCTTCGCCACCGGCACACTGCCCAACGTGGTGATTTTGCTGTTTGAACTGATTGGCTCGTTTGTGCTGTTGTGGCAGTTAGACACGACGTTGGCACTCATCATTGTGTGCGTGTCGCCCGTCTTTATTGTGGTGGCGAAGCTCTACACCAAGCGCATGCACCGCATCACCCGCGCCGTGCGCGACAGCGATGCCGCCATTCAGAGCTGCATGCAAGAGTGTTTGCAGCACCGCACCGTCATCAAGACCTTGGAGCAGACTTCGGGCACCTTGGGGCGCCTGCGCAGTTTGATGGAGGTGCTGTGGGCGCAGGTGCGACAGCGCACCAAGCTCTCAATCTACACCCACTCGTTCATCTCGTGCGGCTTCTCGTTTGGCTATGTGCTCACTTTTGGGTGGGGCGTGATACAGATCAGCCGCCGCATCATCGGCTACGGCACGATGACGGCTTTCTTGCAGTTGGCGGGCAGGGTGCAACACCCCATTGTGGACCTGAGCCGCATGTTGCCGGTGTTTGTGCGCGCCTTCACGGCTGCCGAACGCTTGTGCGAGCTGTTGGCGCTGCCGATTGAAGACGCTACCCCCCAACCGCCGCTCACCGCCCCCTTGGGGCTGCGCCTGCGCGAGGTGTGCTTCAGCTATCCCGGCGAGGAGCGCGGACGGCTCATCTTCAAGGACTTCAGCTGCGACTTCCGCCCGCTGACGTGCAACGCCATCTTGGGCGAGACGGGAGCGGGCAAGACCACCTTGATACGCCTGCTGTTGGCGCTGATTCGCCCCGACAACGGCTGCGTGGAGCTTTATGATGCCACCTCGGCTCAACCCGCCGCGGCTGCGTCGCGCCGCTATTTCACCTACGTGCCTCAGGGCAACACGCTGCTGAGCGGCACCATACGCACCAACCTGCAGCTTGGCAACCCGGCGGCAGACGAGGCGCAGATGTGGCAAGCCTTGGAGTGGGCTGCCGCCGACTTTGTGCACCGCCTTCCATTGGGGCTCGACACCCCGTGCGGCGAGGGGGGCGGCGGCTTGTCGGAGGGCCAGGCGCAGCGCGTGGCTATAGCCCGCGCCCTGCTGCGCGAGGCTCCCATCTTGCTGCTCGACGAGGCGACCTCCGCACTCGACCCCGCCACGGAGCAGCGCGTGATAGACAACATCTTGACCCACGTGAGCGGCAAGACCGTCATCATGGTGACCCACCGCCCGGCTGCCGCAGCCCGCTGTAGCGCCGTGGTGCGCCTCTGAGCCGACAGCGACACGGCGGGGGCGCACAAATGATTGCATACTTTTGAGGTTTTTGTGCAATGTCACACCCCTCAAACTAAACACTTGCAGTCGAAATAAGAGCCTAATGGCTTGATTTTGACAATGAAATATTTGTAATCACAATAAATTTAGTAATTTTGCCGCCATATCACACCATGCCTCCCCCGGTCATACGCGCGGGGAACGTGGCGCAAAGCGCGGTGCGAATCGCGCACGACGAGTTTTTTTTGAAACACATTATAAAATACAATACTGAATATGAAAATCGCAATCGTAGGTGCAAGCGGTGCTGTCGGTCAGGAATTCCTGAGAGTACTCGACGAGCGCA
>CAZBWT010000094.1:0-8414 GCA_964495625.1 uncultured Prevotellaceae bacterium
TCAAAGAACGTTTTGTTTCTTGTTGTTTTGCGGGTGCAAAGATAAGGGGTTTCTCAATACCCTCCAACACCTTTCATTAAAAAAGTTTCATTTTTCTTCAAATTTATCAGCTTTACACCCTTTAGCTGCTAAGCCGGCGTTGCAATAGTGCTATTTTCGAGCCATTATTAGGCAATATCGTGCTAACCTAAGGGTGCGAAGCTGATAAACCGAAGATTTGAGTGGGCAACTGTATTAATGACTGCCAAGGGTTAATTGTTCGAGCCAATCGCTTAGATTCTTTTGCATCGCATCGTGAAACTTAAACGTGGTGCGCGCTCCCCAGCCGTGCCCCCCGGAGGGATATATATATAATGAGGCGGGAACGTTGTTGGCTCGTAACGCCAAATAATATTGCACCGCATTGGGTGTGGGCACTGCCTTGTCGTCGTTGCTGCAAAGTATGATGGCAGGCGGGGTGGAGCTATCGACCTGCTTTTCGTTAGAATATTTGCTGACCATGCCTTCGGTGGGTTCTTTGCCGATGAGGTTGGAGCGTGAGCCGCCATGTGTAAACGCGGCATCCATAGTCACAACGGGGTAGAACAGAATCTGAAAGTCGGGGCGCACAGCCTCGACGGCATGTGTTGCCACGGTGGTGGCGAGGTGACCGCCTGCCGACGAGCCCATCACGCCCACCTCATCGGGGTTCACACCCCACTCGGATGCATGGGCACGCACCAACCGGATTGCTTCATAGAAATCGCTGGCGGGAACCTCGGCATGAGCGTGAGGCATGCGATAGTTGAGCACAAAGAGGGCTATGCCGCGCTCGTTGAAGAATGAAGCCCAGTCGTAGCCTTCGTGCCCGGCAGCCAGGTGAGCGTAGCCTCCGCCGGGCAAAGCAATGACGGCGCGCCCCGTGGCTTTAGCCTTGTCGGGCAAGAAGACGCGCATGAAGGGCAGCGCCGCAGACTCCTTATTATTATTATAGACTGAGTCACCGGCACCGTTGGTGTTGGGCAAACCGTCTTGCCACAAGGTTACGTCGAACGGAGACTTCACTTTCTCTTTTGCCGACACGCAAATGCCGATGCCGACGCAGAGCCATAGCAAACTAAAGATGATGATTTTCTTCATGGGGTAATAAGTGTGTGTGTTATTGGTTTGCTGCAAATGTAGGTCGTTTGTCACAACCTTGCAACATTTTATAAAAGAAACCTTGCTCTGCCCCCTCCCCCACCGCGGTCGATGCTCGACTTTTGCTTATTTACACCGCAACAATAGGGGTGCTTTCTGCGCGGCGCACGGCTACGCGTCCCGACATCGGATGAGCGTGGTGAAGATCGAACGGCGACAAGCACCAACATTGTGGGCAAACGGCGACGCTCGCCCGGCAATTAGCCATCTTGTTGTGAGCGAGCAATCGGCGGTGTCGTCAACGACCGCTCTTGACAGGGGTGCACCTCTGCGCAACAATAGAACGGGGCACAACCATCGGAACCGGGACCTGCAGCGTGAACGGCGGGGAGGTCGCTCATTACAAGTGCACCTTGGCGCGAAATAAGAAGTTAGCAGATGTAGGAAGGTGTTATCCCCCCAAAGCCCGGGCAAAGGGAGGGGTATAAAAAGAAATAAAGTAGGACGTCTCACGACGGCCTACTTTCGTTAACCTTAAATCTAATACCATGAAAAACACGATGCAAAGATATAAGCTAAACAAGATTATTGCAAATAATTTGTTCGGAATTCTGCAATATTTCACCCTGTTTAACAAACGGAGGCTTCTAATAATCAGTTAAATACATTCTTTGACGGTAGTTTGAACTCATTTAGAATTGCCTCACAGCACTGCAGAACGTGACTTTTTAGGCTTGGAGCATGATGCACGAAGCCATGCGCCCCGAATGTACGCCTTGGGCACGTGCGCTGTAAAGGCGATCGGCATTCTGCATAGTGCATATAGGGGTGCAATCGATGTTTTCGATGTCTACACCCACGGCTAAAAGCTCTTCAACATTCGCCTGCCAGAGGTCGATGTGAGGTTTGGTGGGTGTGGTGAGGATGCACCGCTCGAAACCGGCGGTGTGGAAAGCGTCAGCCACCTCCTGCCCCACCTCGAAGGCGGCAGGTGAGATGGAAGGACCGATGGCGGCGGTGAGCTGCGAGGGGGTAGCGCCGGTGACCTGCATAAGTTGCAGCGCGGCTTGACGCACGATGTGAGCCACCGTGCCTCGCCAACCGGCATGGATGGCAGCCACACCGGGGTGATTGCCGTGCGCCACCAAGAGCACCGGCACACAGTCAGCCGTGGAGACAGCAATGCACAAACCGGGCTCGGTGGTGATGACTGCGTCACACTCCGCACCATTGGGGGTGGCGGAGGTGACGACCTTCACCTCGCAGCCGTGCACCTGGCGCGGCAACCAGAGGTGAGACGCGTCGATACCGATGGCAGCTGCCACACTTCGGCGCGACTCAGCCACGTGCTCGGGGCTGTCGTCAACATAGTGACACAAGTTGATGGCACCATAGAGGTCACCCTCGAAGCGGGCTTGGCGCAGGGTGAAGAAATGAATAACACCGACCCGACGCTGCAGTAGTTGCGACTGCAAGACGTGAAGGTCGGTGTTGTTAAGTTTAGACTCTATCATGAGTGATAAGCTGTGGGAACGGTTGAGTGGATTACTTCTTGGGCAGGTCTTCGTCCCAATCCAACTCCAAATCGGCGGGCGAGATGCCTTCGATGGTGTAGTCGGAGTGACCGAAGGGGTCTGCCTCTTCATATTCATCTTCTGCCTCCTGGCTGCGCGTCAGGTCGAGGTTGCGGTGGGTGAAGGTGTTCACCTTGGCAGCATCGTCGTTGAGCATTTGCCAAAGCATATCTTTCAGCTCGTCGATGCCTAAGCCGGTGACTGAAGAGATGAAAATGGCGGGTACACCCTCGGGCAACTCGGCACGCATCTGCTCGATGAGTTCATCGTCAAGCATGTCACACTTGGTGACAGCCAAGATGCGCTGCTTGTCGAGCATCTCGGGGTTGTAGGTGCGCAGCTCGTTGAGCAAAATCTCGTAGTCGTGACCCACGTGCTTAGAGTCGGCGGGCACCATGAAGAGCAACACGGAGTTGCGCTCAATGTGGCGCAAAAAGCGGAGACCGATGCCCTTGCCCTGGCTGGAACCTTCGATGATGCAGGGGATGTCTGCCATGACGAATGAGCGGTTGTCACGATAAGAGACGATGCCCAAGTTATGCTCCATGGTGGTGAAGGGGTAGTCGGCAATTTTAGGTTTGGCTGCCGAGATGCTTGAGAGCAGGGTGGATTTGCCCGCATTGGGGAAGCCCACCAAACCCACGTCGGCAAGGAGCTTCAGCTCGAGAATGATGGAACGTTCTTGCGCAGCCTCGCCGGGCTGAGCGTAGCGGGGAGCCTGGTTGGTGGCGGTGCGGAAGTGCCAGTTGCCTAAGCCGCCGCGACCACCCTTGAGCAAGACGAGGGTCTGATCGTCGTCGGTGATTTCAGCAAGAAACTCACCCGTCTCGGCATCATAAGCCACCGTGCCGCAGGGCACCTCGATGGTGACATCATTGCCTGCCTTGCCGAAGCTCTTGTCTTCACCGCCACGCTGACCGTCGCCGGCGAAGACGTGACGCTGGTAGCGCAGGTGGAGCAACGTCCAGTAGTTGCGGTTGCCGTGCAAGATAACGTCACCGCCACGACCACCGTCGCCGCCGTCGGGTCCACCTTTAGGGATATACTTAGCACGGTGCAGGTGCGAACAGCCGGCACCGCCCTTGCCTGAGCGGCAATAGATCTTCACGTAGTCAACGAAATTCGATTCTGCCATAATAGAGGTTTTAGTAAAGGCAGGTTCTTGCGAGGCACGTATCCACACACCAAACAGGTGGCGAGCCAAAGTGAGAACGCTGCTGTGATTATAAAAAAGTCATTCCGAACAGCCGGAGCGAGGGCACACAATGCCTGCACACAGACCATTCAGAATGACAGAGCGATAAGGCTTAATTACTTAACGGCTTCGATAGCCTTCTTGATGTCGCCAAAGATTGTCTCGATGGAACCTACACCCTCAATCTTGGCATATTTGCCTTCGGCGATGTAGAAGTCCTTCAAGGGCAACGTCTGCGAGTAATAAGTGTC
This sequence comes from uncultured Prevotellaceae bacterium, assembly GCA_964495625.1. Taxonomy (GTDB): domain Bacteria; phylum Bacteroidota; class Bacteroidia; order Bacteroidales; family UBA3663; genus Liminaster. Next base: position 4,140 of record CAZBWT010000094.1, read on the forward strand.
GAGACGCTTCTTGGCAGTCTCGGCGTTGTCGTCTGAACGACCCGAAGTCTTGCCACGAGCGATGATGCGGTTGATGAGCTCTTCGTCCGGAACTTCCAAACCAATCACAGCCGACACACCTGTGCCACGCTCAGCCAACATGCTGTTGAGCGCCTCAGCCTGTGCGATGGTGCGGGGGAAACCGTCGAAGATGACACCATTGATGTTCTTGCCCTTGCTGTCGAGCACGCTTGCCAAGATGTCAATAATCAATGAGTCGGGCACCAACTTGCCGTTGTCCATATAAGACTTTGCGGTCTTGCCCAATTCGGTTTCGTTTTTAATCTCGGCACGAAGCACGTCGCCGGTAGAGATGTGTTCAAGGCCAAATTCCTTGATGATCAAGTCGCTCTGTGTGCCCTTGCCTGAGCCGGGTGCACCAAAAATAACGATATTCAACATAATGTATTTAAACAATAAGGATAGTTGCGTAATGTGAGAATTGAGGGGATAGAATCAGTCGTTAACGACATAGATCTCGGGCAGGTTGCGACCCTCTTCGTCGTAGTCGAGACCATAGCCGACAATGAAGTCGTTGGGAATCTCGAGTGCGGCATAGTCAATCTTGAGGTCGGGCACCCGGCAGGCTGCCGGCTTGCGCAGCAATGTGCTGACGCGCACATCGGCGGCACCAAGGTCGTAGAGCTGAGCCACCATACGCTGCATGGTGTAGCCGGTGTCTACGATGTCTTCGATGACCACTACGGTGCGCCCTACCATCGACTCGTGGAGGCTCGAGATGGTCTTCACCTTGCCCGTGCTCTGCATGCCCTCGTATGACTTCATGCGCATGAAGGTGATCTGCGAGGGGATGGTGATGTGACGATAGAGGTCGGCGGCGAAGATAAATGCACCATTGAGCACGCACACAAAGATGGGGTTCTTGCCCGCCAAGTCGTGATTGATGCGCTCTGCCACTGCTGCCACTGCCTGCTCAATCTGCTCGGCAGAGAGGTAGAGGCGGAAGTCTTTGTCTTTAATACGTATTGTATCCATAACGGCTGTCTATTAATCAATATTCTTTCTGTGTGAGGTGTGGCAATCTTATTGAACGCCTTTCATCATCTTTTTGAGCAACGGGCAGAGGCAGAACAAGATGACGGCTGCCACACCTGCCATGATGGCGAAGAGCATGAAGAACTGGTCGAGTGTTTCAATGCGATAGCCAAGGAAGCTCTGAGCCTCGCCGTTGCCGGTGGGCAGAAGGGCTGCCAATTTGCCTGCCAAGATGTTGCTGGCGGCGTTGCTCATGAACCACACACCCATGAGGAGCGAAGCCAAACGGGCGGGCGAGAGCTTGTTGACCATGGAAAGTCCAATGGGCGAAAGGCTCAATTCACCAAGAGTGTGGATGAAGTAGAGCGCCATGAGCCAGAACATAGAGATCTTCACACCGGGCTCAACACCCTTGACAGCCAAGGCGATGACAACGTAGCCAATGGCTAAAAGGGTCAAACCGATGGCTTGCTTCACGGGAGAAGCCGGCTCTTTGCCGTGCTTGCCGAGGAAGTCCCAGAGGGTAGCCATGATGGGGGCAAAGACAACCACAACGATGGGGTTGACTGACTGGAACCAGGTGGTCTTGAACTCGAAGTTGCCCAAGGTGCGATCTACCTGTGTGTCGGCAAAGATGGTGAGCGACGAACCTGCCTGCTCAAATGCGCTCCAGAAGAAGATGACGAAGAGGGCGATGATGTAGATGACACCAATGCGGCACTTCTCGACGTTGGTCAAACCACGGTCGGTGATGATGAAGACCGGCAAGGCGATAGAGATAGCATAGATGGCGGCTGAGATGTAGTCGTTGAACGACTGCACGTCTGACGCAAAATAGAAGAACAAGGCAATGGCACCCAAGAGGCAACCCCAAAGACGGATGGGTGAATTCTTGACTGCGGGGACGTTCTCGGTGTGGTTGGCGGCAGCGGCTGCTTCGCGCTTCTCTTTGAGCAATTCTGACTTAGAGGGTGCCAAACCGATTTGCAATCCCTCGGGGGTGCGCAAGTATTTGTCTTTGAGGGCTACGAACACTGCCACAGAAATCAACATGGCGATGCCGGCGCAGAGGAAGCCCCACTTGAAGGGAGCAAGGTTATCCCAACTACCTTCGCCAAGGGTGCCGCAAATGAAGGGGGCGATGAAGGCTCCGACGTTGATGCCCATATAGAAGATGGTGAAGGCAGAGTCTTTGCGGTGGTCGGTGGGTTCGTAGAGGTCGCCTACCATGGTAGAGATGTTCGGCTTGAAGAAGCCATTACCCAAAATCAAGGCGGCAAGACCGCAGAACATCAAAAGGATTGAGAGGGAGTTATCGACTGAAGCGTCGATGGCACCACCTTCAGAGAAGATGGACTGCTTGACGAAGCAAGCACTGGCAAACATCAAGAACTGACCCAGTGCCATGATGAGACCACCCACGATGATGGAACGGCGGTTGCCCCAATAGCGGTCGGCAATGTAACCGCCGAGCAGCGGTGTGAGGTAAACCAAACCTGTGTATGAGCCATAAATCTGTGAAGACATGCCGCTGTCGAAGAATGCAGCTACCAAATAAAGTACAAACAAGGCACGCATGCCGTAATAGCTAAAACGTTCGGCCATCTCGGTCACGAACAGAAGATAGAGTCCTTTCGGATGTCCTTTAGTACTCCCCATAATACGTTGTTTTGAATTGATATGTTATTTATTATTAGTTGTTTTCGGAGCGCACAAATATACGTTTTTTCGGCTGCAATCTGTGACGGAGTGATTTAAAAAGGTCTGAAACGCTTTCAATTAGCTATTAAAACGCTAATTCTGACAGCAAAAGAAGGCACTTTGAACAGCCAACGGCAGGGGTTGGCGCGTGCGCCGGCGGGGACGGAGGTCACTTGAGTTCAATTACCTCCATGTCTTTAATCTGACCCGCGTCGAGGGTGAAGCGCATCAGTGTGCGCACGGTTTGCTGCCCGTAGGTGCCGGCTGCGCCGGGGTTCACCACCAGGGTGTGGAGGGCATGGTCATACATCACTTTGAGGATGTGACTGTGACCACAGACAAAGAGTTTGGGCGGGTTCATGCTAAGCCCCCAATAGATGTCGCGCGGGTAGTGACCGGGGTAGCCTCCGATGTGCGTAAGCCAGACGGTGACCCCTTCGAGTGTGAACTTCCACTCTTTGGGGTAGCGTAGGCGCATGGCTTGTCCGTCGGCATTGCCGTAGACGAAGCGGATGGGCTTGAAGGCCTCAAAGCGGTCTGCCACCTCGAGGCTCACAATGTCGCCGGCATGCCACACTTCGTCACACTCGGCGAAGTAGGTGAGGTAACGGTCGTCCCACGTGCCGTGGGTGTCAGAGAGGAGTCCGATGCGTTTCATTCGGTTTGGTTTTGGTGGATGCGCTATGTTTTGCGCGGGGCAAAGGTACAAAAAATAAGGGATATCACCGGATTGTTATTTCACATCACCGGATAGCTATCTCACATCACCGGATAGCTATCTCACATCACCGGGTAGCTATTTCACATCACCGGGTAGCTATTTCACATCTTCCCAATAGTCGCAGACAATGCGGGACAAGCGTACCTTTTGACAGTAGTTGCTTACGGCTACGTGGGCGGGATGCACCTTATAGGCGGCGCAGTCTGCTTCGCTCTTGAAGGTTGAGATAAGCACCGCATCGTAAGCATCTGCCGAGGTGTTGACGTTGATGCCGACTTGGGCACTGAGCAACTGCGGCACTACACCCACCAAGGCTTCGAGATGTGCCTTCATCCAGGCGGCATTCTCTGCCTTTGTCTTGCCTTCGGCTTGATCCATAAGTTTCCAAAGCACCACGTGCTTGAAGAGTTTTTCTGTGTGTTCCATAATTTATTGCATTTTGTTGGTTGTAAAACTGTTTGGCATAAAAGTCAAGGCAAGCCCCCTATGTGAAGACTTGCCTTGAACGTTTGGTTATTGCTTCCCGGGGCACTAAGCGCCGCGGGAGCATTAATTACTGCTGGATGAACTTCACGCCACCCTGAATGTAGAGCTTGCCAGCCTCAGCCTTGAGCACACGACGACCCATGAGATCGAAGATGGGAGCGTTGGCATTGCGCACAGCCTTGTCGGCAGTTACGTTGTCGATGGCAGAAGCTGAAGCATCACCAAGGAGACGGATGTCAGCTACGAAGACGAACTCGTAAGATACTTCTGTGGGATCGAGGTCGGGGTGCGTCACGCGCTCAGCTTCAGCATCGCCCTGGATGCGGAGGCTG
>CAZBWT010000095.1:0-8214 GCA_964495625.1 uncultured Prevotellaceae bacterium
TATGGGCATTCGCACTCGGAGAAAATTATTACCGTCTACGGCTACAAACAGCACAAAATCATCGCTACCCCTCACCCACCCCGTTAGTGATGGTCATCTTTTGCTCCACGTGGAACACCCACACCGATTTTCACCGGCACGAGGTCTCGGCTCGTAGCACCACCATACGAGCGATGCAAGACGAGAGTCAGGATACCCCCACACCGTATGTGGGCGAAAGCCGACGCTATCCCGTCGAGGTGCGCACACATGATGGGTGCACTCAGTCGAGACAGTGTTGAAATTGTCGAGCAATCTTCGTACAGATCGAAGTTCTACCGGCGACTTACTACTATTATATAGGAGTATAAAATTAGAACGCGGCGAGGTGGAAACGTATTGCAGGTGGTGCGCGGCGAAAATACCCGCCCTATAACTTCCACAAACACTGCAAGCTCACGTCATGCTGATTGTTGCCCTCAATCTGTTGCAACTTGCTGCTGATGGTGTTGCGGTCGCCGTAATTAACCAAGGTATATTTGCCCTCCACCAAGAGGTGGGGCGTGATGCGCCACGAGCATGCCGCCCCATAGCGCACACCCAAGCCATAGAGCATGGTGCTGCTGAAGGAGTAACGCAAATTGAGGTCGGGCAGATAGACGCGTGCATTGTAGTCGTCGGTGTGAAACCACTCGCCCAACAAGTGCAGCGCCACCGCGCCCGTTTTATAACTGATGCGCTGACTCACCCCAAGCCCGTTGGAGCTGCCCACAAACTGCCGCGAGTAGAGCCGATATTGCCACTGCTGCTTGAGCAACCAGCGGTCAGAGGGCTGAAAAGACAAAATCAGGTCGGCAGTGTGGCGAAAATAATGTTGCAAGGTGACAGCATGAGTGGTGGCGGTGTTGGTCGCCTCTTTTTGTTTGAGCCGGTAACGCAGCGTGGCAGACCACAAGAGGTGATTCACGTCGGCACGCAACTGCACGTCACAACCGGAACTTGCCGCCACGATGCCATATTTGGGTGCCGTGAGGCGAAACAGGTCCATCGAGGCAGTGAGATTGAGATGAGCGGCAGCCTCACAATAGGCTTGCACGTAGAGTCCGCGCTCGGCTTGCACATCGCTGCTCTCGCTAAAAGTGGAGGCATAGAGCTGCTGATAGCTGCGCCCGAAGTCGCGCCCGATAAGAAGCCACTGCCAGCGTTCGGCAGCCTGATAGCGCAGCAGCACCATCGAAGCCAAGGCTCCGTTGTCGCTGCAAGCCACCTCACCCTTGGCGCTGAAGCGCGCTATTTGCAAAGCCCACTCCGCCGAAGCCTGCGTCAGCCGGCTGCCGCGAAAGGCTTGCAGGTTATAGTACCGCTCCGGGCGGATGTAAGGCACGCCGAAACGGGTGTGCAACACGTTGCCCCCAAGACGCAACCAGTGATTGCTCCACGCGGCATGCACTCCGACAACGGTGGCTTGCAGGGTGTGACGTTGCGCCTCTTCGCTCTGCGTGCGGTGGTAGCCGGTGGTGGCGAGAGCGGTGACACAACTGTCGGTGGCGGTGCCGTCGAGCCGACGCAACGAGACGAACGGCGCAAACTCCACCCCACCCCACTGCCAGCGGGTAGCCACGCCGTGCAGGTAGTCCGCCTCCTCAGCCGACGTGAGCGGCATCACCGAGGCGGTGCGCCCCAAGAGTTGGGTGGAAAGCATGTTCTTGCCCATCGAGAACTGTTGGTTGAGCATAAGTCCGCAGCCCATGGCAGCGCGATAATCGCCCACAATGAGCTGACGCAAGGCGGAGCGGTCTGAGCGATAAGACCAAAAATAATTATAAGAGTCGCCCACCCACGGAGCCCCATGGCGATAGGGTTCGCCGGGGTCTTTCTCGACAGTGAGTGCGGCGCGCACCGTGGAGCCGGAATTATAAAGATAGCGCACCTTGTGGTGCCAGGCATTGCCGCGGTAGGCACTGTCGGCGGCAACCGCCTCGGACGACACGTTGCTGTAGCCCGCCCGCTGATTGACGCACCGATTTGCCTCAACCAACACCCGGTGGTGCGCCCGGCGGGCAGCCGGTGTGGGCAGAGCTTCTGCCGTCACCGTGACGTAAGGCAATGCCATGCGGGCAAACTGTTGCGACAAACCGGGCACCAACAGCAGTTCGTAGCGACTGTTGAAGCGGGTGTACTTATAGCGAAAAAAGAGAATGGCGCGAATGTCGACCTCGGTGAGGAAAGGCAGCTGCGCCAAGTCAGAAGGCGTGGCGGCATTGAGGTCGATGGGGTTGGCGAGCAGGTAGGCGCAACTCTCAACGAGCAGCGAGCTGACCGAGGCATCGTCGGCATCGAGCGCGAGGGTGGTCTCTAACTCACCCTCTTGTGCTGCGAGGGGTGAGTGCACACCTATATATAATAAGATGAGTGTGGCGACGAGCCGCGTCATAAAGTGATGAAAACAAAGTGATGAAAACAAAGAAGTGCCGGCAGAAAAAAGGTCGCGGTCAACAAGTCTGACCGCGGCCTAAAACATTAATGTTATAGCAGCTAAAGCGAATGTGTGGTTTTACTCTTCGGCAAAGAGCACGGTGGAGAGGTAGCGCTCGCCGGTGTCGGGCAGAAGCACCACGATGTTCTTGCCCTTATTCTCGGGACGCTCTGCCAACTGCTTTGCCACATAGGTGGCTGCACCGGACGAGATGCCGACCAAAAGACCCTCTTCCTTAGCCAAGCGACGTGCCGTCAAGATGGCATTGTTGCTGGTGACGGGGATGATTTCATCGACCACCCCACGCTTGAAGTTCTTCGGCTCAAAGCCGGCACCGATGCCTTGAATTTTGTGCGAACCGGGAGCGTAGCCCGAAAGGACGGCAGACTCGGCAGGTTCCACAGCCACAATCTTCACATTGGGATTGTGTGCCTTGAGGGCTTCGCCCACACCTGACACCGTGCCGCCGGTGCCCACACCTGCCACAAAGATGTCGACCTGACCGTCGGTGTCGCGCCAGATCTCTTCGCCGGTGGTAGCCTTATGTATCTCGGGGTTTGAGGGATTGTCAAACTGCTGCAAGATGATGGCACCGGGAGTTTCGCGCTGCAGCTCTTCAGCCTTGGCGATGGCTCCCTTCATGCCGTTGGCACCGGGGGTAAGCACAATCTTGGTGCCATAGGCGGCTGCCAACTTGCGACGTTCAATGCTCATCGTTTCGGGCATCGTCAAGATGACCTGATAGCCCTTCACGGCTCCAATCAGCGACAAGCCCACACCGGTGTTGCCACTGGTAGGCTCAATGATGGTGCCGCCGGGTTTGAGGATGCCTTTCTTCTCAGCATCTTCAATCATGGCGAGGGCAATGCGGTCTTTGACGCTGCCGCCCGGATTAAAATATTCAACTTTGGCGATCAACTTGGCTTCCAAGTTATCAGCCTTCTCAATCTTCTGAAGACGCACAAGAGGTGTGTTTCCCACGAGCTCTGTGATGCTGTGATAAAGTGCCATATTACGAATAGTTTTAAGGATTGGTTTTTTAGTTAGATTTCGAAATGGAGTGCAAGCAATCAACACGTCGATATAATTCGGGGTTTAATCTTGCCTCTAAAGAAACGGTGTGAAGAAGAGAATATTGCCTTGGCAACATCTTTTCTTCACCCGTTAATAACAAACGCAAAGATAATAGCTATTAAATCTGGTCAAATGCCTGTGAAAGGTCGGCAATCAAGTCGTCGATATGCTCCGTGCCGATTGAGAGGCGGATGGTGCTCTGCTTGATGCCCTGCTCGGCAAGCTCTGCGTCGCTCAGCTGTGAGTGAGTGGTGGTGGCAGGGTGGATGACGAGCGACTTAACGTCGGCAACGTTGGCCAAAAGAGAGAAGATCTTCAACGCATCGATAAACTTCCAGGCCTCTTCCTTGCCACCCTTGATTTCGAAGGTGAAGATAGAGCCGGCTCCGTTGGGGAAGTACTTATTATAGAGTGCGTGGTCGGGATGATCGGGCAGTGAGGGGTGGTTCACCTTGGCAACCTTGGGGTGGTTGGCAAGGAACTGCACAACCTTCAAAGCGTTTTCAACGTGACGCTCCACACGGAGTGACAACGTCTCGACACCCTGCAAGAGGATGAAAGCGTTGAAGGGGCTGATGGTAGCACCGGTGTCACGCAAGATGACGGCACGGATGCGGGTTACGTAGGCAGCAGCGCCAACAGCGTCGGCGAAGACGATGCCATGATATGAGGGATCGGGCTCAGAGAGCTGCGGGAACTTGCCGCTTGCCTTCCAGTCGAACTTGCCGCTATCGACAATGACACCGCCGAGTGACGTGCCATGACCGCCGAGGAACTTAGTGGCAGAGTGAACCACGATGTCGGCACCGTGCTCGATGGGACGGATGAGGTAAGGTGTGCCAAAGGTGTTGTCGATGATGAGCGGAATCTTGTGCGAGTGGGCAATCTTAGCTACAGCGTCGATGTCGATGAGGCTGCTGTTGGGGTTGCCGAAGGTCTCGATGAAGATCAACTTGGTGTTGTCTTGAATAGCCTTCTCGAAGTTGTTGAGGTCGCTGGGGTCAACAAAGGTTGAAGCCACACCCTGCGGAGCCAACGTGTGGGCAATGAGGTTGTAGCTGCCGCCATAGATGTTGTTGGCTGCCACAATGTGGTCGCCCTGACGGGTGATGTTCTGAATGGCATAGGTGACGGCTGCTGCACCTGAGGCTACAGCCAAACCGGCTACACCGCCTTCGAGAGCTGCCACACGGTCTTCGAAGACACCCTGAGTGGAGTTAGTCAAACGACCGTAGATGTTGCCTGCGTCGCGAAGACCGAAGCGGTCGGCAGCATGCTGTGAGTTGCGGAAGACGTAAGAGGTGGTCTGATAGATCGGCACCGCACGAGCGTCGGTGGCGGGATCGGGTTGCTCTTGTCCAACATGGAGCTGGAGTGTTTCGAAGTGTAATTTCTGTTCTGACATAATGGTATATTTTTAAATTGTTTTTGTTATTCCGATTGTTTTGCTTTGTCTTATGAACGTGTTGTGTTTAGTTCCTTTTGACGTTGCAAAGGTATGGCGCGCAGAATTATTTGCCAAATAAAAACGGAAACAAAGAAAATGTTTAAAGTATTTGCCGTAATCGCAGAATATATGACACGTGAATGATGATATTTTGAAACTATGGTAGGCAAATCTTCTTTTGCCCCCGAACAGCCCCTTTATCGGCGCATTTTACCCTTGGGGAAGAGCTTGCGGAAGTGCAAGATCTTTTGCGCTATGTTGCCGCCGGCAATGATGAGCGAAACGGCGAAGATGACGAGCAAGATGCCGCCCATGAGGCGCGGAGTGAGGGGTTCACCAAAGATGACCACGCCAAAGAAGATGGCGGTGATGGGTTCGAGGGCTCCCAAGATGGCAGTGATGGTGGAGCCTACATATTGAATGGAACGTGTGGTGCAGATGAACGAGATGGCGGTGGGGAGCAGGGCTAAGCAGAATTGGTTGACCCAGAGCCACCCCGTGGTGGGATAGGTGAACTTGGCTCCTACCCCAGCCTCAACAAGAGCGGGCGAGAGTCCGCACAGCAGGCGGAAGGCAAAGATGGAGAGTCCGAAGGTGAGGACGTAGAAGGTGAGTTGCACCGTGGGGATGGCATGAATCTTGGGGCGGTTGACCCACACCATATATATGGCATACGCCAAGGCGGAGGTGAGCACCATCAAGACACCCACCAAGCTGAGCGTCTCGCCGTCGTCGCCATGATAGAGCAAGACGATGCCGGCAAGTGAGAGCACAATGCTGAGCACGGTGATGAGCGACATCTTTTCGTGAAAGCAGAGCGTCATGATGAGCGCCACCATGACGGGGTAGACAAAGAGGATGGTGGAGGCGATGCCCGCAGCCATGTAGGTGTAGCTCAAAAAGAGGGTGAGCGAGGAGAGCGCCATGAGCAGCCCCAAGCAGATGACCGAGGGGAGCACACCTTGACCCAAGCGGAAGCTGCGCCGCCGCCAACGAATCATGACGGCAAGAATGGGGATTGCCATCAGGTAGCGAAAGAAGAGGACGCTGTCGGGGTTCATGCCGTCAGCATAGAGCGGCAGAGCAAAGAGGGGGTTAAGCCCATAGGTGATGGCTGCGGCAGAGCCGTAGATGTAGCCTTTGGTAGTATTTGTCATTGAGAAATAAAACTTAATTGATCAGTGTGTGGATAATGTGTGGTGGATAACGTAGTGTTGATAAGCAAGGGTGTGTGTGCTCAATATATCTGTGTGGCTTCAGACCGCGCTGTGAAACAGCGGTTTAAAGCTTGTCAAATGATACGCGACGCAAAAATAGAAATTAATCTGACAGAGCGCATCGGTTGATGCCAATTTTCCGTTTTTTATATCTCAGCATGGTCTGAAAAGCTATAATACTTGTGGTCAGAGATGATGAGATGATCTAACAAACGTATGTCGAAGATCTTTAAAGCCGCCGCCACCTTAGCCGTGGTGTCGCGATCGGGCTGACTGGGCTGGGTGGTGCCGTGGGGATGGTTGTGACAGAGCACCACGTTGGCTGCCATGTGTTGCAAGGCGGGCAGCACAATCATCTTGATATCCGCCCCCGAGAAGTCGGTGCCGCCCTGCGAGATGCGTTGCAGGTGCAGCAGCTTGTTGCCTCGGCTGAGGTAGGCAGCCCACAGCTCTTCGTGCGAAAGGTCGGCAAGCCGATGATGAAAAAAGTTGAAGATGACGTTGCTGTTGCGCATGGGTTCGTCATCCCAGTCGTCGGCCTGAGCGCGTCGGCGACCCAACTCTAAGGCAGCCAAGATAGAGGCGGCTTTGGTGGTGCCTAACCCCGAGAACTGGCGGAAGTCGGCGAGCGTCATACGCCCCAAGCGCACAAGGTTGTTATCGCAGGCTTGCAGCACCTCACGCGCCAATGTCACCGCCGTCTTATCGCGGTTGCCCGAGCGGAGCAAGATGGCGAGGAGTTCGGCATCGGTCAGCACCGACACGCCTTGACTGCAGAGCTTCTCACGCGGGCGGTCTTCGAGTGCCCAATCGGTAATTTTCATAAGTGAAGATGAGGATAGCGGGGGGAGGGTAAAAACAAGAGAGCTTAAACGCTCGAAGCTCGCAGGGGGCTATCGCAGGTTTAAGCTCTCATTGTATCTTGGTGGGGGAAAGTGTCAAACGGAATTATTTGGCACGTTCTACGTAAGAACCGTCGCGAGTGTCAACGACGATGCTCTCGCCTTCGTTAACGAAGAGGGGCACACGCACCGTAGCACCGGTCTCGACAGTGGCGGGCTTCATAGCGTTGGTGGCAGTGTTGCCCATCACACCGGGTTCGCAGTAGGTGATCTTCATCACGGTCTTGACCGGCATTTCGGCAGTGAGGATAGTCTCGGTAGTAGCATCAGAAACCACCTCAACCACGTCACCTTCCTTCATAAAGTCTACACCGGCAATCATGTCGTGAGCGATCGGCACCTGCTCGAAAGTCTCCTGGTTCATGAAGATGTAGTCATCACCCTCCTGATAGAGGTACTGGTAGGGGCGGTGCTCAACGCGAACGTCTTCGAGCTTTTCGCCGATGTTGAAGCGACGTTCGATAACGAGACCGGTCACAACGTCTTTCAACTTCGTACGCATGAAGGTGTTGCCCTTACCCGGCTTAACATGAAGGAATTCGATCACAACGAGCAACTTGCCGTCGATGCGGACACAAGTGCCGTTCTTAATGTCTTGAGCATTAATCATAAGAAGAATGGGTGTTTCGAGTTATGTAATAAAATTAGTCTGATCAGGGTTCGGTAAGCTGTTCATAACTTGATGAAGTTCCGCTCACAGGGAGCAAAGGTAGCGCAAATCCTTTAATTAAGAAAAACTTTTTGCAGAAAATTGCGAAACTGTTTGGGAAATAGAGATATTATGCCTACTTTTGCACCCGCAAAAATAGAAGTGTTCGCGGTGTTCTGCCTCTTTCACAAGAGCAACAAAACGGCTCACTGATTTCAGAAATAAATTAAATAACAAAATAAAGAGAGTAAAGCTATGAAAATGACTTTTCAGCCCCACAACCACAGACGTCTCCACAAGCATGGTTTCCGTCTGCGCATGTCAACTAAAAATGGTCGCCGTGTCCTCGCCGCTCGTCGCGCTAAGGGTCGCAAGAACTTGACCGTTGGTGACACAATGCGCTAAGCATTCGCTTTTCATACAGCAAAAACAAAAGCTGCAACCCCTGCGGGAGTTGCAGCTTTTGTTTT
>CAZBWT010000096.1:0-1512 GCA_964495625.1 uncultured Prevotellaceae bacterium
CGCCTTCGAGTGCCACGGGGTAGTTGTAGCCACGCCCGAGGAAGAGGAAGTTGTGGGCGTAGGTGAAGCAACGTGAGATGTCAGCCAACACAGGGTTGCAGGCATCGAGGAGCTGCTCCATCTTGTCCGGTATGGTGTTAAGCTCGGCTAAGATGGTCTCATATTCTTCGTGGCTGAGCGTCTGCTTGCTTTCGGCAATGGCGAGTGCCAGGAGCGAGAGCACTGTGACCTGACCGGTGAATGCTTTGGTAGAGGCAACACCAATCTCGGGACCGACGTGGATGTAGGTGCCGGTGTCAGTGGCTCGCGCAATGGACGAACCTACGGCATTGACGATGCCAAACACCATGCCACAACGCTTGCGGGCACATTCGATGGCTGCCAAGGTGTCGGCAGTCTCACCGCTCTGCGAGATGGCAATGACGATGTCGTCGGCATTGACCACCGACTGGCGGTAGCGGAACTCTGAGGCATATTCTACATCGACCGAGACGTGGGCATATTGCTCCAAGAGGTACTTGCCAATGAGTCCGGCATGCCATGAGGTGCCACATGCCAAGATGATGAAGCGACGTGCCGAGCAGATGCGTTCGCGGTAGCTCTCAACTGCATTGAGCACTACACGGTTGGAATCGACCAAGAGGCGACCACGCATACAGTCACGGATGCACTCGGGCTGGTCGAAGATCTCTTTGAGCATGAAGTGGTCGTAGCCACCTTTGCTCAGCTTGCCGAGGTCGATCTGGACTTCTTTAACATCGGGGTGTATTTCTACACGGTCTAAGTTGACAATGCGGATGGGGGTGTCACGCTTCAGCACGGCAATCTCTTCGTCGTTGAGGTAAACGATGTGGTTGGTGTGCTGTACGATGGGAGTGGCATCAGATGCCAAGAAGAACTCTTTGTCGTTTTCACCAATGCCGACAGCCAACGGGCTGCTCTTGCGTGCGGCATAGAGTGTGTCGGGATCGTCTTTGTCGATGAGGGCAATGGCATAAGCTCCCACCACATTGTGCAGAGCCATCTGCATGGCTGAGAGGGTATCTACCTTATAACGTGTGCGGATGTAGTCAATAAAGTTAACCAAGACTTCTGTGTCAGTGACGCTCTGGAAGGTGTAGCCTTCGTTTAAGAGCTGCTCTTTGAGCACGGTGTAGTTTTCAATGATGCCATTGTGCACCAAAGCCAACTGTCCGCTCATAGATACGTGGGGGTGCGCATTTTGCTCTGACGGCACACCATGAGTGGCCCAACGGGTGTGACCCATGCCTAAGGTAGCATTGAGCTCTTTGCCATTGAGCATGGCATTCAAGTCTGCCACCTTGCCTTTCACTTTATAGATGTCTAACTGCTGATCGGCAGACAGCAAGGCAATGCCCGCACTGTCGTAGCCACGATATTCCAAACTCTGCAGACCTGCCACCAAGATGGGTGTTGCCGGCTGTGTTCCTATATATCCAACGATTCCACACATAATATATAAGTTTCTTTAATATAGTTTCTATAGTTGTA
>CAZBWT010000096.1:1612-8134 GCA_964495625.1 uncultured Prevotellaceae bacterium
TTCCGAGATGTGTCGTTAATGTTCGGTCGTTCATTTAGCTTTCGCGCATTTTAGCTTTCGCACATTTTGCCAACATGCAAGAGCAGACAAGCAAGTGCTGAATAACAAGTACCGAGCAGCAAGTGCCGAACAGTATATTGCAGGATGACTGCAAGTCCCGAATGGCGCTGTGCGGGATGGCAGCGATGCTAAATATCGCATCAGTCGAAAGCGCAATAGTCGAATGACGCAATGGCGAGCAGCGATACCGAAAGGCATTATGCTGAATGGTGCATGCCGGAGGCTCCATGATGGTAGCACTATGCTTAATGGCACATGTCAGAAGCTCTAAGCTGGTAGCAGTATGCTGGCGGCGCATGCCGAAAGGCAATGATGACAAAAGTCCCTATGCTGGATGGCGGCAATAGCGAATAACGCAAGTATCAGATAGTGCACTTATTGAAATGCGCACTTATTGTGAGTGTGCGTTTAAGCCAAGTCCGAGCGGAAGCGACGACCTATTTGCGTGATGCGAGCACGCTGCTCCTTCCACTCCCGGTGGAACTTGTGAACGAAGCTATCGTCCATGCTATTAGCCCCGAAACAAGCCTCAAAGTCTTGCCTGCGGTCAGCCTCGGTGCCGTCGGCTCCGTAGAGCAGGCGGGCTGCCTCGGCATATTCCTTGGCGCTATCAGTGAGGCGCTCAGTTTGCAGCCATTCGGAGGTCAGCTCATAGATGACGGCAATCTTGCACAAGTCCGTCTCGGTCATTGCGCCGGGCAGGCGACCATAAACGCGTTCGGCAGCGGCGGCAATCCAGTTCCACTCCCAAGCGGCGAGGTCGTCGGCAGAAGGGGAGAGTGCAAGGGCTGCGTCGTCTCGCTCCACTTCAGCCTGCGGGGCTATCAGTCCGCCGTAATCGCACCAGGCTCCTGTGCCCGAGGTTCCGGCAGTCAAGAAGCCTATCGCCGTCTTGGCATCGGTATGCTCAAAGCGAAGCAAGATGTTGCGACTCAAGTATTCGTCGAGGGCAGCACTGTAGGTGCTTTGTGCGCGCTGCAACGCAACGCGAGGTATGTACACGCCGCGGTAGCTGATATATTCATTAGCCGACGACTGCGACTCCTCGCCCTCGGGTAGCGCGTCAATCCACTCCTTGAGCTGCGCCAAAGCTCGCTCTATGCGAGCCGCCGTGTAGGGGTTGAGCAGCGAGTATGTGATGTCGTCAGAACTTGTTGTGAGCGAGTGACGACCATCGCGGGTGGGCCACTTCTGCACGTCGCGCACCAGTCCGATGCTGCGCAGGTTAACGGCGGGAATCAGCAGACTCTTGCCCTTCGACTCCATGACGAGCGAGAAGGGGAAGTCGCTGAGGTCGGCGTGAACCGAATGATGACCCAACACCGTGCTGAAAGCACCAATGCGTGCGGGCCAGTATATATAAGAGCTCGATGCTAACTTAGCACCACGCTCCAGAATGCCATATTTGTTAGGACCTAACTTATATGAATGATTGCTCTGGTTGCTGCCCGACCCGGCATTAAAGAACGAAGTCATGCAAGCAATGAGCAACGTAGCCTTGTGGTGAGACACGCTGAACGGACCGGCAAAGAGAGCGCAAGCCTCGCCATTCTCCATCTGGCAGTTGGCGAAAAAGAGACTATCGGTAGCGCTGAAGCCATGCCCGATGTGGCAACTCTCGCCCACAAAGCAGTGAGTCAACGACGCACCACTGAGCACGTGCGAGCCGGCGCGGATTATAAAGCCCTCGGCCGAAACACCGTCGCCCACCGTCACCGGAGCCTGCGACGTGCTCACGATGCTGCCCTCAGCGAGGCTCGATGCGCCTTCTATGACGGCAGCATCACCGATGCGCACGTTGCGGAGGCTGCGCACATAACTGATGCGGCAACCATCGCCCACCGTGCCTCGCAAGCCACGCAGCGCGGCAGCCTCGTCAGCGATGCGTTGGCGCAAGGCTGCGCACTGAGCTGTGCGATAGCCGTGCAGCGCCATGACATACGCCTCTTGCGCCGTGAGCTGATTATGGATGAGCACCTCGCGCCCACCGCTCTCATTCAAGACAGCCACCTCGGTGGCATTGCCAAACGTAGAGTCGAGCGAAGCGCACAGCTGCCCAACGTGCGTCACCGTCACGTCATTGCCAATGATATAATTCTCCACCCCATCGACCTCCTGCAACAAACAGTGGTCGCCTATCGCAACATTATGCAAGCGCACGCGGTAAAGACCCGTCTTGCGCCACTTAGCCTCTGCGGCATCGCCGAAGTTGCCTAACACAACGTCGCCGCTAAGCAGAGCGTCGCGCACAAAGGCGGGGCTGAAAGCGGGATGCACCCACACAGCACACCAATCGGTGGCAGCACAGCCTTGAGCCTCCAAGGCAGCGATTTCGGCAGCAGTAAGCCGACGATAGGAGTCGGGATGTGACATCATAGGCATTAAGTTTAACACGTCAGTATTCCTAAAAAATGAGAGAGAGCGGCTCTCAGCGTAGCCGCTCTAACGATTTTAACAAAGCGATGTCGTGGAGCACACCGCGCATAGCCATCACGTCGCAGAACACCCCAAGCAGAGGCATTGCCAACAAGATGTAGTTATACGTAATCTCAGGACTACCGCCCGAGGTGCTTTGCTCCAGCAGCCACTGCGTGTGTTGACCCTTCTCGAAAAAGAACAACGCGTAGAAGAGCACGTTGAGGATGCCCGAAAAGATCAAGAACCGCAACTGCAACCACCGACGCTTATAAAGGAAGATGCAAACCAACGGCACCGCGAGCATGACGAGCAGCAGCACTAAAAGGCTCCAATCCATCAGCTCGAGCGGGAACTCCGGGGTGAGGCTCGAAAGTCCGAGAGCCGTCCACTGCACCGTAGCCTCAGGCAGCAACCATGAGGCGAGGGGGAAGAGCAACATCATTAAGATAGCCACCACCCCTGCCAACATATAGACGGTCTGGATGCGTTGAATCATTTCTCGACCACCGGATTGCGCCAATACACGTTACCTTCTTCATACTCCTGAATAGCGAGCAAGGTAGGCTTCGGCAATTTCTCGTAATAGCGTGAAATCTCAATCTGTTCGCGGTTCTCAAACACCTCGTCAAGATTGTCGTTCGATGTAGCAAACTCCTGGAGCTTCTTGTCGAGGTCGTGCTTCATCTCGCTGGCGATCTGGTCTGAGCGGCGAGCGATGATTTCTACGGTTTCGTAGATGTTGCCCGTATCTTCGCAGAGGGCAATAATGTCACGCGTCACTGTGTTCAACGGCGCGTTTGATTTTCTATAATCCATAATATGCTATAACGTTATATTTTTTTGATTACTGATAAGCTTCCATTTTCTTGCAGATCTTGTCGTACATACGAGCCACATCCTTAGCATACTTACCCTCGGGATAATCGTTGGTAAAAGTAAAATACTCATCATATGCCTCGCGCAGACGATCTTCCTTCTTTTCTGCCACACTCGCCATAGCAGCCTCATAACGGGCGCTAAAGATGATGTACGACAAATCTTCGCGATACTTCGAGTAGGGATAATCATTCTGAGCGTTGCGCGCCGTGATTACAGCCGACTCGTAGTTGTTGGCACCCATATAGGTACCTAAATTCAGATAAAGCTTAGCGCTGAGATACTCCTTATAGCAAAGCTTATCGCTCAACTCATAGCGCATCGACGTAGCGGAGTCTGCCAAAGAGCTGTGCGGATAGCTTTCCACAAACGAGTCGAGCTCCTTAATAGCCAACTTAGTGGTAGCCTGGTCGAGGCGCACGTCGGGCGAATCCATATAATCGCCATACGCCAAGTTGAAGCGACACTGCTCGGCATACTTGCCGCGCGGGTAATTATTG
Source organism: uncultured Prevotellaceae bacterium (assembly GCA_964495625.1). Lineage (GTDB taxonomy): Bacteria > Bacteroidota > Bacteroidia > Bacteroidales > UBA3663 > Liminaster. Next base: position 5,467 of record CAZBWT010000096.1, read on the forward strand.
CAGTAACGAGTAAAATAGTTACCCGCCGACATATAGTCCTTTTGATTGAAGTAGCTCATTGCCAACTGATAGAGAGCCTCTTCAGCCTGCTCCGTGCCGCGATAATAGGGCACCACATCTTCCAACAAGACCGCTGCTCGATTATACTTACCTTGCTCGAAATACATCTTAGCATACTCATACTTCAGTTCAACGTCATTACTTTTCATGACCTTGTTATATTCCGTACACGAGGTCACGGCGAACAACGTTGCGAGGGCAAGCAGAAGGACTTTGATTTTCATTTCCGGCATTGGCGTAAATTAGAAGCGCAAAATTGGTGATAATTAGCCAATTTTGCGCTGCAAAGATAATGTAATTTGATGGGAGATACAAAATAATTTTTGAATTGTTGCCTAAACACGCACTGATTATCCACTATTTAAGGGAGATTGGTCAGCCCAAACGCCCATTCAGAAAGATGTTGATAACTCAGCGCGACTTGTCCACAGGGACGGCGGCAATCAGTCCAAGAAATCGTAGGTCTCTTCGCCGATGATGCGGCGCAGCATATTGCGCAGCATAGCATCCTGCTCAAAGAGGCTGTGCACGGGCTGTTCGCCGTGTGCGTGCATCGGGCTCTTGAAGTAGAACGACAGCCACTTCTGAATGCCTGTGAAGCCGCAACGCTTGGCCAGGTCAGTCAGCAGCACAAGGTCGAGCAACAGCGGAGCTGCCAAGATAGAGTCGCGGCAAAGGAAGTCCACCTTGATCTGCATCGGATAGCCCATCCAGCCAAAAATATCGATATTATCCCAACCCTCCTTATTGTCATTACGCGGCGGATAATAATTGATGCGCACCTTGTGATAGACATCGCCATACAGCTCGGGGTACTTCTCCGGCTCGAGAATCGAGTCGATCACCGAGAGCTTCGACACCTCCTTGGTCTTAAACGAAGCCGGGTCGTCGAGCACCTCGCCATCGCGATTGCCGAGGATGTTGGTAGAGAACCAACCGCGCAAGCCCAACATACGAGTGTGGAAAGCCGGAGCCAACACCGTCTTCATCATCGTCTGACCCGTCTTATAATCCTTGCCGCAAAGAGGCACGTGATGCTTCTCAGCCAGCTCCCACATAGCGGGGAAGTCCACCGTCAAAGCGGGGGCACCATTGATGAAGGGCACACCCTCGGCGATAGCCGCATAGGCATAACACATTGAAGGAGCCACCTCGGGCGAATTAGCCTTCATAGCAGCCTCGAACTTCTCGAGCGATTGGTGCACCTCACCCTCGGGCAGATAAGCCTCGGTAGAAGCTGCCCAGATCACCACCACTCGGTTACAACCGTTGGCAGCCTTAAAGTCGCGGATATCTTGGCGTATAGCCTCCATCTGTGCCCACTTGCTGTCGCCCTCCTTAACCCAAGTGCCATTCAGGCGGGTCACGAACTTCGGGTCGAAACAAGCCTTCATCGGGCGAATAGCCTTAGCCTCGTCAGCCACCAGGTTGATATCCTTCTCGGTCAGCACCTGAGCGTGCATAGCGCCGTCATAGACCGAGTCGGGGAAGATGTCCCAACCGCCGAAGACAATCTGATTCAGACCTGCCAACGGCACGCAATCCTTAATCAGCGCCTCGCGCTTATGGTCACCTTTACCCAATTTAAGGTAAGAAAGCTGAGTAATGGAACCGATAGGTTTTGCCAACCCTCGACGAGCGGCAAGCGTGCCTATGATAAACGTAGTAGACACCGCACCGCTCATACCCACTACCAAGACTCCGAGTTTTCCATCGGCTTTTTCAATGGTGATATTTTCCATATAAATCAAATATTATTGCAAGTTTCTTCTAATCGTCATGCAAAGTTATGCTATTTTTCCGAACTCCCCACATTAGAATTTTATTAAATTCGGGGTCATCTGTTATAATAAATGGATTTTGACGGAGAATGTTCGTATAATCCAACAAATTACCTACCTTTGCTGCAATGAAATAGCACGATAATCTAAAATCCCTTATTCTCCCATTAAACATTTAGATTAATTGAGTTGTTTTATAACAAAGGTTCACCTTAACAAAAAACACAAACACTTATGTCCTTATGTGCCGATCGTGACTTCTGTTACAAGCTCATGGTATTGCAAGACAATCTATTGAACTTTGCATACATGCTAACCTCCGACCGCGAGGAAGCGCAAGACTTGTTACAAGACACCACACTCAAAGCTTTAGACAATCAAGACAAATATGTCGAGAACGTCAACTTCAAAGGATGGGTCTTCACCATCATGCGAAACATCTTCATCAACAACTACCGACGCTCGTCGCGCAACCAAACGGTGATAGACCAAACCGAAGATCTCTACCACCTCAACCTGCCGCAAGAGTCAGGCTACGAAACGCCGGACGGAGCCATAGCCGTGCAAGAGATAACGCGCATCATCAACGCCTTTGCCGAAGAATATCGCATCCCCTTCTCAATGCACGTAGCCGGCTACAAATACAACGAGATAGCCGACAAGATGAACCTGCCGTTAGGCACCGTCAAAAGTCGCATCTTCTTTGCGCGGCAAAAGCTGCAAAGCGTGCTTAAAGACTACAAATAGCCCCACCGCAAGGAGGAGCCTACAAACACACTTAGGGTGGTCCACATAATCACAGTCATGATTATGCAGACCACCCTTAA
>CAZBWT010000097.1:0-1602 GCA_964495625.1 uncultured Prevotellaceae bacterium
TTTCTGAAGAAGAATAAACCTTATGCTATTTTAAAATCCTACTGCGTATGAAACCGACCTCGATTGTTAAGACACAGAGGCGCTCTTGCGCTACGCTTGCACTGCTGACACTTGTGCCAACAGCCCTCACCGCCTATGCCGGCAACAACACCTATCGGCTCCACTTCACGGGTAAACCCGGCTCACAACTCACCTCCCTCACAGAACGCGCCCTGCAACGCCGCGCACGTCAGGGCATCCCCATCGACTCCACCGACTACGAAGTCTCACCCACCTACCTTGCCGCCCTCAGCGCGGCGGGGCTGAAGTGCTACGCCCGCTCGCGGTGGCTCAACACGGCGGTAGTGGGGTTGCCCGACGGTGCAGCCATTGACACCGCCTACTGGGAGAACTTCCCCTTCATAAACCGCGTGGACCAAGTGGGCGGACCTGCGGTCGAAGCCCTGCCCCCGCATCGTAACCGCGAAGAGGCTGAAGAGACCACAGAAGACAGCACCGAAGAAAGCGAGGCCGAAGCCTTGGCACTCGACTACACCTGGCCCATCTTCGAACTCTCGGGCGAAGCCCTCTTCACAGCCCACCACATGGGCAGTGGCATGCTCATTGCCGTGCTCGATGCCGGCTTTAAGAACGTAAACCGCTACACCTGGCTCAACCGCCGCGTGGTGGGCTATTACGACCTCATTGCGCCCGACACACCCGACCTCATCTTCAGTGCCGCCGACCACGGCACGCAGGTGCTCTCGGTGATGGCTTGCGACACCACACACGGCATGTGGGGCGCAGCGCCCGAGGCAGACTACTACCTGATACGCACCGAAAACTACAACGAAGAAGAACCCATCGAAGAAGACTACTGGGTGATGGGAGCCGAAATGGCAGACAGCCTCGGGGCAGACCTCATCAACAGCTCGGTGGGATATTCCTTCTTCGACTGCACCGTCTATAACCACACCACCGACCAGCTCACCACCGACGAAGTCTTCATCTCGCGCGGAGCCCGGGTAGCCGCCACCAAAGGCATGCTCATCTGCGAATCTGCCGGCAACGAACGCACCAAGGCATGGGGCAACCTGCTCTTCCCCGCCGACGTGCGCGAAGTGCTCACCGTGGCAGCCACCGGTGTCGAAGGCAACTCCACCGCGTTCACCAGTCCGGGCTTCATCACCCCCTGGGTCAAACCCAACGTGGCGGGGCGCGGCTACCGATCGTTCGTCATCGATGCCGGCACGGGCGGAGTCAGCTATGCCAACGGCACGTCGTTTGCCACCCCGCTCATCTGCGGTTTGGCGGCATCGTTGTGGAGCGCCGTGCCCTCACTCTCGGCACAACAAATACACAACATCATCTGCACGTCCGCCGAGCAATATAACGCCCCCGACAGCATCATCGGCTACGGTCACCCCAACTTCGCCAATGCCCTGACCGCAGCCCGCATATTAGCTTTGGTCGGGGATGTGCAAGCCGTCACCACGGTCACCCCCGACGCGCCACGCTCCCACTCCACCGGCATCTTCGACCTCATGGGTCGCCGCCTTGCCGCACCGCCCACACGCGGCTGCTACATCGAAGACGGCAAACTCAAACGCAGATAACCGGCGG
>CAZBWT010000097.1:1702-6335 GCA_964495625.1 uncultured Prevotellaceae bacterium
AGCGAGAACTTCGCCATATAGCCAAAGAACGAAGGCATCTTGATGCCGTTCTGCTCGGCAATAGCCTTCACCATGAAGTTCGGGCCGTTGCCAATATAGGTCATGGCACCGAAGAAGACGGCACCCGTGGCGATGGCCTTCAGCAAGATCTCCTGAATGCCGGCAACGATGCTCACACCCTCCACCGTCGGCAAACCGCTTGCCACCGTGTGGAAAGCCACAGCCGTCGGTGCATTGTCGAGGAACGAGCTCAGCAGACCGGCGCTATAGAAGAACTGCCAGGGGCGCGTCAGCCCCAGCGCTTCGGCATTGGCATTGAGGAACATCAAGGCGGGAGTCATCGTGGCGAAGATGCCCACAAAGAGCACAGCCACCTCGATGATCGGAGCCCACGAATAGTTGTTGGCGCGGCGCGTAGCCTTGCTCGTGGTGAGCCAAGAGAGCACAATGACCACAGCCAAAGCAATCTCGCGCAACAGCTTCAGATAGACCGGAGCGTCGTGCGCCTCCATGGCGGGGATATAACCGGGGTTGATGAACATCACACAAGCAATGACGCAAAGCAGCCACAAGATGTTGATCTTGCCGCCAAACGAGAGCGGAGTCACCTCCGAATTGTCAGCCTCAAGACACTCCTTCGGCTCGCGCTTATAATAATGAGAATCCACCAAATAATAGATGCCCAACAAGCAGACACCCGCAAAGAGCCACACCGGCAAGAGGTTCAAGAACCAGCCGAACGAGGCACCGCGCAGATAGAGCAGGAAGAGCGGCGGGTCGCCAAGCGGAGTCAACAAACCGCCACAGTTAGCCACAGCGGCGATGAAGAAAAGAATGGTGTGCGTCTTATATTTGCGCTGCTGATTGGTGGTGATCAGCGGGCGGATCAGCAACATAGCTGCGCCCGTGGTGCCCATCAGCGAGGCAAGTAAAAAACCGATGCCGAGAAAGAGCGTGTTCACCTTGGGTGTGGCCTGAATGTCGCCATTCACCTTGATGCCACCCGTCACCACAAACAACGCCATCAGCAACATGATGAACGGCACGTAGTCGTAGAGCATCTGATGCAACAAATGCTCAGAAAAGTGATTAGCCTCGGTGTTGCTGATGAGCATCCAGGCTGCCACCGGCACACCTAAAATCAGCGACACATAAAGCTTGTGTAGATTGCTTTCCCACCATTCCTCGGCGAACAGTGGAGCCACGGCGATGCACAGCAGCATCACCACGAAGGGAATCAATGCCCAGACAGGGATTAGATTTTCCATTGGGGTTAATTAGTTTTGTTGAATAGTTTGTTTATTTTAAGATGTTATTTTTCCGTTAATCCAACTTCAGCACCGCGAGGAACGCCGTCTGCGGCACCTCCACCCTGCCAATCTGCTTCATGCGCTTCTTGCCACGCTTCTGCGCCTCGAGCAACTTACGCTTACGGCTCACGTCGCCGCCATAACACTTGGCGGTCACATCCTTGCGCACCTGCTTAATCGTCTCGCGCGCAATGATCTTGGCACCGATGGCAGCCTGCACCGCCACGTCGAACTGCTGACGCGGAATCAGATCCTTCAGCTTCTCGCACATGCGGCGACCGAAAGGCACGGCATTGTCGATGTGCGTCAAAGTCGAAAGCGCATCCACCGGCTCGCCGTTCAGCAAGATGTCGAGCTTCACCAGGCGGCTGGGGCGGTAGTCGTGAATATAATAGTCGAACGACGCATACCCCTTCGAGATGCTCTTCAGCTTATCATAGAAGTCAATCACAATCTCGCCAAGCGGCAAGTCGAAATAAATCTCCACACGATTACCGCTGATGTAGGTCTGCTTCACCAACTCGCCGCGCTTGCCCAAACACAAGGTCATGATGGGCCCGATATAATCAGTCTGCGTGATGATGGTGGCGCGAATATAGGGCTCCTCGATATGCTCAATCAGCGTGGGGTCAGGCATCCCCGAGGGATTATGAATCTCGGTCATCTCGCCCTTCTTGTCGAAGATGCGATAAGAAACATTCGGCACGGTGGTAATCACCTCCATATTGAACTCGCGGTCCAAGCGTTCCTGCACAATCTCCATGTGGAGCAGCCCCAAGAAGCCGCAACGGAAGCCGAAGCCCAAAGCCAACGACGACTCGGGGAAGAACGTCAGCGACGCATCGTTCAGCTGCAACTTCTCGAGCGACGAACGCAGATTCTCAAAATCCTCGGTCACGATGGGGTAAATGCCGGCAAAGACCATAGGCTTCACCTCCTTAAACCCTTCGATAGCCTTCAGGCAGGGGCGAGCCTGGTGGGTGATGGTGTCGCCCACCTTCACCTCGGTCGAGGTCTTGATGCCCGAGCAGATATAACCCACGTCGCCCGTGTGCACCTCGGCGCGCGGCTCATAATCCATGCGCAAGATGCCCACCTCGTCGGCATCATACTCACACCCCGTGGCAACGAACTTCACCTTGTCGCCCTTCTTGATCGAGCCGTTCACGATTTTAAAGTAGGCAATCACACCGCGATAAGAGTTGAAGACAGAGTCGAAAATCAACGCCTGCAACGGAGCCTCGGGGTCGCCCTTCGGCGCGGGGATGCGCTCGATGATGCGCTCCATAATCTCGGGCACACCCATGCCCGTCTTGCCCGAGGCGCGGATGATGTCGCCGCGGTCGCAGCCGAGCAGTTCGATAATCTCGTCCTCGACCGTTTCGGGCATAGCGCTCTCGAGGTCGCACTTATTAATGATGGGGATGATTTCAAGATTATGCTCAATAGCCATATACAAATTCGAGATGGTCTGAGCCTGAATGCCCTGCGTGCCGTCAACAATCAGCAACGCGCCCTCGCAGGCGGCAATGGAGCGCGACACCTCATACGAGAAGTCCACGTGGCCGGGCGTGTCAATCAGGTTCAGCACATACTTCTCACCCTTATAAAGGTAATCCATCTGTATGGCGTGGCTCTTGATGGTGATGCCGCGCTCGCGCTCCAAATCCATATTATCTAACACCTGCGCCTGCATCTCGCGCTGCGCCACAGTGTTGGTATACTCCAATAATCTATCGGCCAACGTGCTCTTGCCGTGATCGATGTGGGCTATGATACAAAAGTTACGAATATGATTCATAGATGTGTCTAACTCATTTTTATGGCGACAAAGATAACCAAAAAAAATGACACATCGGGGCACACACCCTCAAAAATGGAGACAAGGCTTTGACGGCGGGCGAAAATTGAGTATATTCGCCGCGACAAAAATCGCCGCGACAAAACAAAAGAGAATGCCGCGACAAAACGAAACACATACTATGAAGCAACAAATGGAATGGGACCGCCTCCTCTCCACCCTACGCTTTGGGCAGGAACACCTGCGCGAGTGTCGCCGCCATGCGCGCACCGAGTTTCAGCGAGACTACGACCGCCTGATCTTCTCCTCACCCTTTCGCCGCCTGCAAAACAAGACGCAGGTCTTCCCGTTGCCGGGCAGCGTGTTTGTGCATAACCGCCTCACCCACAGCCTCGAGGTGGCATGCGTAGGCAGGTCGCTTGCCAACAATGCCGCCACCTACCTCACCGACAAATATGCCGGCGAAGAGTGGCTGCAAAAGCTGCAAAGCCTCGACGACATCGTTGCCACCGCCTGCCTGGCGCACGACTTAGGCAACCCGCCCTTCGGGCACAGCGGCGAGCGCGCCATCACCTCCTACTTCCGCGAGGGCGGCGGTCTGCGCTATCGCGACCTGCTCACCGAGCGCCAGTGGTCCGACCTCATCCACTACGAAGGCAATGCCAATGCCTTCCGCCTGCTCAGCCACCGCTTCAACGGTCGGCGCGAAGGGGGCTTTGCCCTCACCTACTCGGCCCTTGCTTCCATCGTCAAATACCCCTACGCCTCCACCTATGCCGGCGGCAGCCCCAAGTTCGGATACTTCTGCAGCGAGGCGGAGTCGTTTCGACGGGTGATGGACGAGTTGGGCGTGCTGCCCCTCGACGAGGCTCACGAGCGCTACTGTCGCCACCCCTTGGTCTTCCTGGTCGAGGCAGCCGACGACATCTGCTACCAAATCATGGACATCGAAGATGCCCACCGCCTCAAACTGCTCACCACCGCCGAGACCTTCGACCTGCTGCTTGGCTTCTTCACCGACCAGCGCCGCGAGAACATCGAAAAGCACCTCAGTCTGGTCAGCGACCCCAACGAACAGGTCTCCTACCTGCGCAGCTGCGCCATCGGCACACTGGTCTACGAATGCTCCACCGCCTTCTGCAACCACGAAGACGAGATCATGCGCGGCGAATTCATGACACCGCTCATCAAGCTCATCTCCGACACCCCCGCCCGCGCCTACAAACACTGCTCCGCCACGGCATACGCCAAGATCTATTGCTCGTCAGACGTGGTAGACATCGAGGTGGCGGGTCACCAAATCATCTCCGTCTTGCTCGACAAGATGCTCGATGCCGTCATACACCCCGAGAAGTCTTACTCGCGCCTGCTGCTCGACCGCATCCCCGCACAATATGAGACGCGCGCCGACGATGCCTACACGCGCATCCTCGCCATTCTCGACTACATCTCGGGCATGACCGACATCTATGCCCTCGACCTCTATCGCAAAATCTACGGCATGAGTCTGCCTTCACTCTAA
>CAZBWT010000097.1:6435-7895 GCA_964495625.1 uncultured Prevotellaceae bacterium
ACGCATAAAAACTTCCCCGCTGATATGAAACTCCACACACGCCTCATAGCCTTAGGCTGCCTCTGTGCAGCCATCACCCTCACAGCCCGCGCCGGCGGAAACCCACGCCCCTGGCAGCATGGCGCGCTGCAAGTCTCCGCTGGCCACCGCTACCTCCAGCATGCCGACGGCACCCCATTCTATTACCAGGGCGAGACCGCATGGCTGATGCCCGAGCGGCTCACCCGCGACGAGGTAGCCTTCTACCTGGGGCGCTGTCGCGAGGCGGAAGTCAACGTCGTGCAGGTGCAGACGGTGAACGGTGTGCCCGCCATGAACTGCTACGCCCAAAGCTCCCACCCCACGGGCTACGACTTCAGCAGCGTGGAGCGCGGCGCTGCCGCCCCCGGCTCAGCCGCCGGCTATTGGGACCACATGGACTACATCGTCCACACGGCAGCCGCCGACGGCATCTACGTCGGCATGGTCTGCATCTGGGGCGGACTGGTCAAAGCCGGGCTGATGGACGTGGAGCAAGCCCGCAGCTACGGTCGCTTCTTAGCCGAGCGATACAGAGACGAGCCAAACATCATCTGGATCATCGGCGGCGACATTCGCGGCGATGTCAAGACCGAGGTGTGGGACACCTTAGCCACCACCCTGCGCCGCTACGATAGCGGCCACCTCATCACCTTCCACCCACGCGGACGCACCTGCTCCGCCACCTGGTTTAACGACCGCCCGTGGCTCGACTTCAACATGTTTCAGAGCGGACACCGCCGCTACGGTCAGCGCGGCGGCGACGGCGACTACACCATAGCCGAAAACACCGAAGAAGACAACTGGCGCTATGTTGAAAGCGCCCTTGCGCAGACACCGCTGAAACCCGTGCTCGACGGTGAACCCAGCTATGAGGGCATCCCGCAGGGCTTGCACGACCTCACAGCGCCGCGGTGGACGGCAGCCGACTGTCGCCGCTACGCCTATTGGTCGGTCTTCGCCGGGGCGTGCGGTCACACCTACGGCAACAACTCCATCATGCAGTTCTATCGCCCCGGGGTCAATGCCGCCTATGGTGCCACCGAGCCGTGGTATGAGGCACTCTCCAACCCCGGCTTCAACCAGATGAAGTATCTGCACCGCCTGATGTTGCTCTTCCCCTACTTCGACCGCGTGCCGGACCAAGACATCATCGTCGGCACAAACGGCGAGCGCTACGAGCGGCTCATCGCCACGCGCGGCAAAGACTACCTGTTGGTCTACGACTACACGGGTCGCCCCATACGGGCAGACCTTTCGCGCATCTCGGGTGCCAAGAAGCGGTGCTGGTGGTACTCCCCCACCGACGGCACCTTCACCCCCATCGGCACCTTCTCGTCGGGCACCGTGGAGTTCGTGCCCTCAGGTGCCTACGGGCCCGGCAACGACTGCGTGTTGGTGGCGGTGGATGAGCGTTGCGCGTATGTGCCGGAATAAGGCGC
>CAZBWT010000098.1:0-7783 GCA_964495625.1 uncultured Prevotellaceae bacterium
TGATAGCCCGGCCTCTGACTTGTAAAACTACTTGTAAAACCGTTTTACAAGTAGTTTTACAAGTAGTATACCTATCTGATATTCAATGAAATTTTCCTCTCGTCTCAATCTCTTCATACTTTTACAGTTCAATATTTCGGTTCATCCGAGATTTTCATCACTTTATCAATCCATTTTGCGGATGAACCATATTTCAGAACAGCTGTCGTGGATTATTAGTAAAGTCGCCTGCCATTATGTTTTTCTTGACTCCAATATCCACTTTTCAGCTCGATGCCATAGACATGATAGGCAGCTTCCAAGATACAGTTCAAATCCTCCACTGAGGCATTGGTCAACTTGCTGTCGAAATCCAACTGTTCCGCTTCGCGGCGCGTGACGTATGTTTGGCTCTGATAAGCAGCCAATTCCTCGCGCTGGTCGAGGATGATTTGGTATAGATTCTGTGCGTCCATATTCTGTGCTTTTACACCCTCAAAGGTACCCTAAACTCCCATATTTTGCAATTTTCGGACTTCCAAACTCCCATATTTTGCAATTTTTCGAGTTGCTAACTCCCATATTTTGAGGAATGGATGACAAAATTGCACGCTAACGTGATGGGAGGTGCGCAACTTTTTCACGCCGAGGTCTAACTTCATAGTTTTTCTCGTGCCGAGCTGTTGTTGACAACCACCCCTGATGTGTTTGCCCGTCGGCGCGATTAAATTTCTCAACACACACATTGCGGTCGTTGCTTGAAGTTATCCCTGCGAGTACCGCGAGCGTGAGCCGGAGGGAGACTTCATCATCGTCGAGTTGCGCGGATGGAGTAGGAGAGGGGCGACGTTGTCTCGGTCTCGTCACCGTAGTTTACTTTCCTCCTTGTCGCTTGAAAATTTTTATGCTCGGTTCACGAGAGTACTCATCGGCGAGCTATTTTTTCACCGACACCCAATCTTCGTGCTTTCAGCGTGTGAAAAAACTGCCTTCTGACAACGGTTCAACCCCATCGCCATATCACATTTTTAGATTGATAAAATTTTTGTTTACAAATGTAACACCAATTTTGTTGGCTTAAAACCTTATTTTACCTTTGAAATGTATACAATTATATCATGTTATGGCTGATTTTGGCACCTTAGCAAAACAAAATGCTTCGTTTTGCAATTCTTGGAGATTATCGACATTTTCAGGCATATCTTGCTGCCGCACAAGCAACGTCAAACTACGTAAGTTGCAAAAACTTAGCGCGTAACACTCTTTATTGGAAATTATTAGTTACCTTTGCTTCGTGATTGTCGACCGACAATCACGAAGCAATAGCTAAGCTTACTCGTATATATACATTTGATTATGGCCATTCAATTTTTTGCAGAAAGCGTCGCCATGCCGACGCTTCAGAAAACAGTGCTGCGCAGTTGGATTAAGGCGGTTGCCGAGCGCCACGGCAAGAAGGTGGGAGAGGTTTCTTACATCTTCTGCAACGACGACAAGATTCTTGAGGTGAACCGTCAGTATTTGCAACACGACTACTACACCGACATCATTACGTTCGACTATACCGAGGGCAACCGCATCGGCGGCGACCTCTTTATCAGCTTAGACACTGTGCGGAGCAATGCCGAGCAGTTTGAGCAAGACTACAACACAGAGTTGCATCGTGTCATTATTCATGGCATCTTGCATCTGTGTGGCATCGACGATAAAGCACCCGGTGCACGCGAAGTGATGGAGGCACATGAAAATGAAGCCTTGCAGTTGCTTGCCGAGATGAAGCAATAATCTTTTATCATTCGAGATATGACATTTGAATATGACGTGGTGGTGGTAGGAGCCGGGCATGCCGGCTGCGAGGCTGCGCATGCTGCAGCCCGCTTGGGTGCCAAGACTTGCCTGATCACCATGGATATGAATAAGATAGGGCAGATGAGCTGCAATCCTGCCGTGGGCGGCATCGCCAAGGGGCAGATTGTGCGTGAAATTGATGCTTTGGGCGGCATGATGGGCATCGTCACTGACCGTACCTCCATACAGTTTCGCATGCTGAACCGCTCAAAAGGACCTGCCATGTGGAGTCCCCGCTCGCAGGCTGATCGCGGCAAGTTCATTTGGGAATGGCGTAAGATTTTAGAGAATACAGATAACCTCTACTTGTGGCAAGACACTGTGCAGGAGCTGATTTTCGACACGTCGACCGACGATGACGGTGCCGCAAAGCCGCGCATTTGCGGTGTGGTAAGTTCAATGGGTGTGCGCTTTTTGGCAAAGGCTGTGGTGCTGACCACCGGCACTTTTCTGAACGGTTTGATGCATATCGGTCGCACCATGATGCCCGGCGGACGCTGTGCCGAGCCGGCATCGTATGGTTTGACGGAGCAGCTTAAAACCATGGGCTTTGCCACCGACCGCATGAAGACGGGTACACCCGTGCGCTTGGACGGTCGCACCATCGACTTCACTAAAGCCGAGCGTCAAGAGGGTGAATTGGACTTCCATAAGTTCTCGTTTATGGACTTCAAGGCGCATGAGTTTTTGCCTCAGTTGCCGTGTTGGACCATCTACACCAACGAACGTGTACACGAGATTTTGCGTCGCGGCTTGCCTGATTCGCCGCTTTATAACGGACAGATTCAGAGCATAGGTCCCCGCTATTGCCCCAGCATCGAGACGAAGATTGTGACCTTCTCCGAGAAAGATCATCATCTGCTTTTCCTCGAACCCGAGGGCAGCGACACGCAAGAGTATTACTTGAACGGTTTCTCGTCGTCACTCCCCATCGACATTCAGTTTGAGGCTTTGCGACAGATACCGGCATTGGAACACGCCGAGATGTATCGCCCCGGTTATGCCATCGAATATGACTTCTTCGACCCCACGCAGCTCACCAATACGCTCGAAACTAAGCCGGTGCAGGGGCTGTTCTTTGCCGGTCAGATTAACGGAACGACGGGTTATGAAGAGGCGGCAGGTCAGGGCATCGTGGCAGGCATCAATGCCGCCTTGCGAGTGCAGGGTCGCGAACCTTTCATCTTGGGGCGCGATGAAGCATATATTGGAGTGCTCATTGATGACTTGGTGACCAAGGGTGTGGATGAGCCTTACAGAATGTTCACTTCTCGCGCCGAATATCGCATCTTGCTGCGCCAAGATGATGCAGATATGCGCCTCACGGAGCGTGCTTATCACATCGGTTCTGCCACCGAGGAACGTTATCAGTTGCTCGTAGAGAAGCGTGCGTGGATTGAAAAGCTGCTCGCTTTTTGTGAGGAATATCCCGTCAAGCTCTCGTTCAACGACACGTTGCAGCGTCTTCAATCGGCTCCACTCAAAGAGGGTTGCCGCTTGATAGCGTTGGTAAATCGCCCCGAGTTGACGTTGATGCAGCTCGCCGCCGAGCTGCCGGAGCTGATGGATTTGATTAACTCTATACCCAATCGACGCGAAGAGATTGTAGAAGCCACTGAGGTGCGTATCAAATATCGTGGCTATATCGAGCGTGAAAAGCTGATTGCTGACAAGATATCACGTTTGGAAAACGTTAAGTTGCCCGCCTCGATTGATTATAATGAGCTGCATCAGCTCACTATTGAAGCCCGTCAGAAGTTGTCGCGCATCCGTCCGTCTACCGTAGGTCAGGCTTCTCGCATCCCCGGTGTTTCGCCAGCTGATGTCAACATCCTCTTGGTGCTGATGGGTAGATGATGCTCTCGGCTTCGGACGCAATGCTCCGACGAGGAGTGTAGTAATAAACCAACTTAGAGATTCAACATAATAATTAATACTTAACACTATGAATTCAGAACTGATCAAACAACATGTTCGCAACGTTCCGGACTTCCCGAAAAAGGGTATCATGTTCCGTGACATTACTACAGTTTTTAAAGATGCCAACTGCTTGCATGAACTCTCGGAGGGCATGTGCAAGATGTATGAAGGCAAGGGTATCACGAAGGTGCTTGGCATTGAGTCACGCGGCTTCATCATGGGTCCAATCATTGCCAATCACATTGGTGCCGGTTTCGTCACCATCCGCAAGCCCGGCAAGCTCCCGGCTGACACACTTCAGCAGGAGTATGAAAAGGAGTATGGTGTCGACAAGATTGAGATCCACAAAGATGCTCTTTGCGCCGACGATGTTGTGTTGATTCACGACGACCTCTTGGCTACGGGCGGCACCATGAAAGCCGCCTACGACTTGGTCAAGAAGTTCGGCATCAAGAAGGTCTACATCAACTTCATCATTGAGTTGGAAGACCTGAAGGGTCGCGAAATCTTCCCCGATGATGTTCAGATTGACGCTTTAGTGAAATATTAATTGTTTATATGTGCCGCCCCTGTTTGATATTTCGAGCAGGGGCGCTTTGTATCCCGCTCATTCTTTCGTTCCACGATTTCCTCGTATATTTTACAGCTGCTTATCTATCACATTTTCAGTGTTTACACGTCGGTTTCCTCTATATTTAATATTGTTTCACGTGAAACATGAAGCCGGGTCGCAGTCCCCGCCGAAGCGAAATGATACGCCGTTCGGAAATAATCCGTATCTTTGCACTGATAATAAATACAGATATTATTAAACACACGTAACCCATGGCAGTGCAGGCTAAAGACAATCCCAGATTAGACTACATCAAAGGCATCCTCTCAATCATGCCCGAGTGTCCTGGTGTCTATCGCTACTATGACAAAGAGGGAACCATCATCTATGTGGGTAAGGCGAAGAACCTGAAGCGACGCGTCACCAGCTACTTCACCAAAGAACATGAGTCGCCCCGCACGGCGCGCCTCGTTCGCCAGATATGGGACTTGAAGTATGTGGTGGTCAACACCGAGAATGATGCGCTTAACTTAGAGAATCGCATGATCAAAGCCCACCAGCCCAAATACAACGTCCTGCTCAAAGACGGCAAGACTTACCCGTGGATCTGCGTGCGCAACGAAGCCTTCCCTCGCGTCTTCATGACCCGACAGATGGTGAAAGACGGGTCGCATTACTTTGGACCCTACACCAACCTCACCGTGGCGAAAGTCCTCATCGAACTCTTTCAGCAAATCTACAAGGTGCGCACCTGCTCGCTGAACCTGCAGCCAGCCATGGTGAAGAACAAAGACTATAAGGTCTGCCTGAAGTATCACATCAAGAAGTGTCTCGCTCCGTGTGTGGGTGGGGTGGACGAGCAGAACTACCTGGCGGATATAGAAGAGATCAAACAGATATTGCGCGGACACACCGCCGACCTTTGCCGGCAGATCTACGACATGATGATGCAGAAGGCTGCGGAGATGAAGTTTGAGGAGGCGGAGAAGCTTAAAGAGAAATATGCTGTGATAGAAAGCTATCGCGTGCGCTCAAACATCGTGCCTGCCTCTATCAGCAACGTAGACATCTTTGCCTACGACGAAGAGGAGCAGGATGTGGCGATTACCTACTTTCACCTCATACAGGGTGCCATCATCCAAAGCTACACCATCGAATATAAGAAGCAGATTGACGAAGACCGCGCCGACCTCTTGGCGCTCGGCATTGAGGAGATACGCGAGCGCTTTCAAAGTGCTGCCACTGAACTCATCGTTCCCTTCGAGCCGAGCCTTATACCCGACGGGGTGACCATCACCGTGCCGCAGCGCGGCGACAAGCGCAAGCTGCTCGAATTGGCTGAGAAGAACCTGAAGCAATATCGCATAGACCGCCTGAAGCAGGCTGAGAAGCTCAACCCCGAACAGCGCACCACGCGTTTGCTGAGTGAGATACAGCGGCAGTTGGGATTGCCGAAACTTCCGCGCCACATCGAGAGCTTCGATAATAGTAATATCTCGGGCAGCGACCCCGTAGCAGCCTGCGTGGTCTTTGTGGATGGCAAGCCCGAGAAGAAGTCCTACCGCAAGTATAACATTCGGTCGGTGAGCGGACCGGACGACTATGCCTCGATGCACGAGGTGGTGATGCGCCGCTATCGCCGCGTGGTGGACGAGGCACTGCCCGTGCCGGACTTGATCTTGGCAGATGGTGGCGTGGGGCAGATGGGTGTGATACGCGAAGCTCTGCACGACCTAAAGATGCAATACCTCACCGCCAACCAGCGGGGCGAGATGAGCGACGATGCTTTCCGCGAGGCTACGGCTAAGCTCGACATTCCCATCGGCGGCTTGGTGAAGGATAATCACCACCGCACGCGCCAAATGCTCTTCGGCAATCCGCCGGCAGCGGTGGACGTTACGCCGGGTTCGACGCTCTTCCATCTGTTGGAGCGCATCCAAGAGGAGGTGCATCGCTTTGCCATCACCTTCCACCGTCAGAAGCGCAGCAAGCACCAGGTGCAGTCTGAGTTGGACGACATTAAGGGCATCGGTCCGCAGTCGAAGCAAGCTCTGCTGCGCGAGTTTAAGAGCGTCAAACGATTGCGCGAAGCCTCTGAGGAGGCAATAGCCGGCGTGGTGGGCGCAGCCAAGGCAAAGCTTTTGGTGCAGCATTTCGGCGGCGGTAACGAAGTTTAGGCAGAAGCCCCGCACAAGCCGTTTAAAGCCCTCTCAGAGCCTTTTAGGTGGGTATATTGATAACTTATAACCCCGCAGCGAAATTCGCTGTTAGAATGAACAAATAATCTTTTATGACATCTCAAATCAAAGCAATCTTTTTCGACATAGACGGCACGTTGGTAAGTTTTGACACCCACTTGGTGCCGCAGTCTACGCGCCAAGCCCTTGCCGCACTGCGTGCGCGGGGCATCAAGGTTTTCATAGCCAGCGGTCGCCATATAGCGTCCATCAACAACCTGCCCGACTTAGAGTTTGACGGCTATGTCACCATCAACGGCACCATGGCAACTTTGCTGCGCCAAGGGCACCAAGAGGTGGTGTATCGTCACCCCATACCTGAAGCCGACATAGCAAGTTGGCTCGACTATTTGGACGGCGAACCGCGCAGCACCGTGATGGTGATGGAGGAGGGGTTGCTGATGAACTTCAAGAGCGACGAGATGAACCAGATCTTTGAGCTGTTGAACTTTCCGTGTCCGCCACAGGGCAACCTGCGCAGTGGTGTGGCGGGGCGAACGGTCTATCAGATTATCACCACCTTCACCGATGCAGAAGAGCCGCGTGTGATGACCTATCTGCCGCATTGCAAGACCACCCGTTGGCATCCGCTGTTTACCGACATCATTGAGCGCGGTGGCAGCAAAGCCAATGGCATTGAGGCGTTGATAGCTCACCTCGGACTGGATCGCAGCGAGATTATGGCATTTGGCGACGGTGGCAACGACGTGGAGATGTTGCGCTTTGCCGGCACCGGTGTGGCTATGGGCAATGCTTCGGACGAGGTGAAGGCGCAAGCCGACTATGTGACCGACGGTGTGGATGAAGACGGTGTGGAGAAGGCTCTCCGCCACTTCGGCTTAATCTGATTGCGGCAAAACCCCGTCTGAATGTGCCTGAGCCGCGGAAATAACGGCGTTCGTTAAAATTTTTAGAATAAATATTTTGTGGTAATAAAATAAGCCGTATATTTGCACCGCTCAAAACGAAAGGGCATAAGGAAAGATGCCGGAGTGGTCGATCGGGCCGCACTCGAAATGCGGTGAACGGGTAACTGTTCCCAGGGTTCGAATCCCTGTCTTTCCGCAATAAAGTTAACACCCAATATTACATGCGTAATGTTGGGTGTTTTTGCGTTATTAATGCATTTTCATAGCCGTCGTAGTTATACGGCAAATATAGCTCTATTTGTTCGATTCTTGCAGTGTATTGAATAAAAAACCGCCTATTTTATTCAAAACACGATAATTACTGAATAAAAAGGTGC
>CAZBWT010000099.1:0-7736 GCA_964495625.1 uncultured Prevotellaceae bacterium
TGCGGTTGCGTGCTGTGTCATAGTGCTTGGCATCAGCGGGATGCGATGCGTAGCGCAATTCATAATTTGTTTTCATATATGTTTCTTTAGTGTAAAGATTGTTAGTCTCGTGGTCTTGAATTTTCACAGTGTCGGCTCGTTGTGTTTCCACAATGTGCGACGCAAATATAATGAAATTCGTTGGGTTGCTCGCTAATTTGTGCGGTTTTATGAAAAAAAGACCTAATTAATGTGGCTAATAAGAACCGTTGTGGCACTTTAAAACAAAACGGGCATACGTATGGTGCGTACGCCCGTGATATTGTTACAATAAGTGTGTCGCCACCGGGTTAGGGGTGAATGGCCGAGTCGCGCAAGATGAGGTCGTGCTTCACGATGATGTTGGCGGGAGCCTTGAAGCGCTCGTCGCCGTCGTCTTTGATGCGAGACAGGAGCAGGCGCGCTGTCACCTCGCCGATGCGCTGCTGGTGCAGGTCGAACGACGAGAGGGGGGTGCGCAGATAGTTGTCGAACGGCTCGTTGGCAACGCCGATGAAGGCGATGTCGCGCGGAATGGAGAGCCCCTTGCAAGCCAATGTGTCCATGGCGGTGATGGCTGAGAAGTCTCCCGCCGAGAAGATGCCGTCGGGGCGGTTGGCTGAGGCAAGCAAGCGTTGCGCCGCCTCGGTGCCGGTTTCGAGTGTGATGCTGTTGGGGAAGACCCAGTCCTCGCGATAGGCGAGACCCAAGTCTTTGAGTGCCTGCTTATAGCCCAAGAAACGGTCGGAGTATGACTTGATGGACTGCGGCCCGGCAAAATGACCGATGCGCGTGCAGCCCGTCTTGTAGAGTTGCACCACGGCATCATAGCCTATCTGGAAGTTGTCGTTCGACACCGTGTCGTAGCGAGCGCTGGCGGGCACACGGTCGAAGAACACCACCGGGATGTTGTAGCCGGCGCACGTTTCGGCATAGTCTTGTTTCGCCGACTCCACCGAGAGGGAGATGGCGATGCCGTCAATCTTTTTGTTGATCAAGGCGCGTATCACTCGCTGCTCCTCTTCAAACGACTCGTTGCTGGCGGCAATGATGACGTTGTAGTTTTGCTTAGAAACCGTCTCCTGAAAAGAGCTGATGGTGGCTGCAAAGAAGTTGCGGTCGATGCGCGGCACGATGATGCCCAACACGAAGCCCTTGCCCGTGCGCAGATGGTGCGCGATGGGGTCCGGCTGGTAGTTCAGCTCTTTGGCTAATTGTTGCACCGCTTCACGCATCTTCAAGCTGATGCGCGGGTTGTTTTGCAAGGCTCTTGATACGGTCGAGGCTGTTGTATTCAGGCGGCGTGCCAGGTCGTAGATGGTCACTTTGTTTTGCTCAATCATAATATTAGTGTAATAAAAAGGAGACTTTACATTCTGAACGGTGATGAGTATGCGTATCTTGTCTATCACAACACGACTGTCGGCAAGCCCCGCTGTGCACTCTGCCACGAGGGGCGTGCAACACCCCGGGCATGCCATCGGTTGGCTTATCCGCAATCTTGAGTTGCAAATGTAAACGTTTTTGGTGTAAAAGCAAAAATAACCGTTATTTTTTGCTATATTTTGTGACGTTATCACAACAAACTAAGAAAAAGTCTCTTACTTTGCGCTCAAGATTGCACAACTTGCGCAACGCAACCCTGCCGCGGCGGGTGTGTCGTTTGTCGCCGCTGTCAGCCCCCCACCTCACGTAGCAGCAAGCCCATGCGTGGTTGCTGACGCATGTTTTTAACCCTCACAGATAGTAAACCAACACATATATATAAAATGCCCCAAACCGTCAGACCCAAGAAATCATTAGGTCAGCACTTCTTGACCGACCTTTCTATAGCCGAACGCATTGCCGACACGCTGTCAGATTTTAGCCAATATCCCGTGTTGGAGGTGGGTCCGGGCATGGGTGTCTTGACTCAGTTCTTGCTGCAAAAGGGTTATGACCTCAAGGTGGTGGAACTTGACACCGAGTCGGTCGATTACCTAAAGTTGCATTACCCCGCCTCGCTCGATAAGCGCATCATCGAGGCGGACTTCCTCAAGCTGCGCTTGGAGGATTACTTCGCCGACCGCTTCTGCCTCATCGGCAATTACCCCTATAACATCTCCAGCCAGATCTTCTTTAAGGTGGTCGATTATCGTGACCGCATTCCCTGTTGCAGCGGCATGATACAAAAAGAGGTCGCCGAGCGCCTTGCCGCCAAACCCGGCTGCAAAGCCTACGGTGTGCTGTCGGTGCTGATACAGGTGTGGTATGACGTGGAATATTGCTTCTCGGTGTCGAACAACGTGTTCAACCCGCCGCCCAAGGTGCAGAGCGCCGTCATCAAGATGGTGCGCAACGACGTGCAGCAGCTGCCGTGCGCCGAGAAGGACTTCCGCGAGGTGGTGAAGAATGCCTTCGGCATGCGCCGCAAGACGATGCGTAACTCTCTGCGCGCCTTGGTGCAGAAGTGGCAACCCGAACGCGCTGCCGACATCTTGCAAGACCCCCTCTTTAACTTGCGCGCCGAACAACTCTCGGTGCAGCAGTTCATCGACTTAACCATACGCCTGCGTAATGATTGACCAACAGACCATCGACAAGGTCTTCGACACGGCTCAGATTCTCGACGTTGTCTCGGAGTTCGTCTCGCTGAAGCGACGCGGACAGAACTACATCGGGCTGTGTCCCTTCCACAACGACCGCACCCCGTCGTTCTATGTGTCGCCCGCGAAAAACATCTGCAAGTGTTTTGCTTGCGGCAAGGGCGGCAACACCGTGCACTTCTTGATGGAGCACGAGCAGATGACTTTTTTCGAGGCGATACGGTGGCTCGCCGCTAAGTATAATATCGACATTCAAGAGCGCCGCCTCTCTGACGAAGAGCTGCAAGCCCAAACGCAACGCGAAGGCATGCTCATGCTCAACGACTACGCGCGCGACACCTTCTCGCATCAGCTCTTTGAAAATGCCGAGGGGCGCAACGTGGGACTCACTTACTTCTACGAGCGCGGCTTCCGCGACGAACTGATTCGCAAGTTCCAGTTGGGCTACAGCCTCGATGCCCGCAGCAGCTTTGCCGACCAGGCTTTGAAGCATGGTTTTGCGCGCGAAACTCTGTTGCAGACGGGCTTGTGTTTTGAGCGCGACAACGACGGCACCTTGGTGGATCGTTTCCGCGCCCGTGTGATGTTCCCCATCCACTCCCTTTCGGGCAAGGTTGTCGCCTTTGGCGGGCGTGTGCTCGATGCTCGAACCAAGGGGGTGAACCAGAAGTACGTCAACTCGCCCGAGTCTGAAATATACCATAAAGCCAACATCCTCTACGGCATCTATCAAGCCAAGAGCGCCATTGCCAAGGCGCAGTGTTGCTACTTGGTGGAGGGTTACACCGATGTGCTGTCAATGCACCAAGCGGGCATTGAGAACGTCGTAGCCTCGTCGGGTACGGCGCTCACCCAGGGGCAGATACGCATGATTCAGCGTTTCACTTCCAACATCACTGTGCTCTACGACGGCGATGCCGCCGGCATCCATGCCGCTCTGCGAGGCATTGACCTCATTCTTAAAGAGGGCATGAACGTGAAGGTGCTGCTCTTGCCCGACGAAGAAGACCCCGACTCGTTTGCCCGCAAACACACGTCGCAAGAGTTCTTAGACTATATTGCCGCGCACGAGACCGACTTCTTGCGCTTCAAGGCTTCGGTCTTGATGGGCGAGGCGAAAGACGACCCGCAGAAGCGTGCCGCGATGATTGCCGATGTGGTGCGCACGTTGGCTATCATTCCCGACGGAATTGTTGCGTCGGTGTATGTGCGCGAAATGAGCAATATGTTGCAGATTGCCGAGAGCGTTCTGGTCAATGCTGTCAATATTCAGAAGGCAAATAACTTCGAGGCAGAGCGTAAGCAAGAGGAGGTGGCACGTCGCCGCGAATTGAACCGTATGCGCGGCGCAGAGGCTGCCCCTGCCACCACCGCCGATGCCTCTTCGGCGGGAGGTGCTAACGCTGCCGACAGCTCTGCGGTTGCTGCCGGGGGTGAAGGCGCGGCTGCCCCCGAACCGTCGGACCTTGCGCCCGATGTGGAGCTTGCCATACACCGCATGGTGTCGCGCGAGCAAGACCTGAAGAAGCGCGAAGCCGAGCGTCGTTCGCTGCCCACCGACCGCTATGAGCGTAACTTGGTGCGTTACATTGTGCGCGATGGCGGCAAGAGCTTCACGCTGCAAGGCTATGACGAAGATGGTAACCCGGTGGAAGAGACGTGGCGCGTGATAGACTTCATCGGCAACGAGCTGACTTGCGAGAACTTGCAGTTGCAACATCCGCTCTATGCGCGTATGTATCAGATGGCACTCGATGCCTCGGCAGACCCCGCGCAGCCTTTCGACAGTGTGCGCTTCTTTGCCTCTAACAGCGACGAGGAGGTGAGCCGCACCGCCACCGATATGCTCGCCGATAAGTATGCCACTTTTGGCATCCCCGAGGCGGACGATCAGCTGAATGCCTTGATTCCCCGTGCCGTGTTGGAGCTGAAGTGCGCCATTGTGCGCGGCGAGATTGCCGAGCTGCAAGAGCGTCTCAAAGACCCTAATGCCAACATCATGCAGGTGATGAGTGAAATCAACAGCAAGAACGAAGTGCGCAAGCTCTTGGAAAAAGATTTGGGCGAACGCATCATCTCGTTTTGAGAGTGCTCTATCCGCATCGTGTTTAAGATCGGTGCCCGCCATGGTGTTTAAGATAGGTAACCGCTGTGGCGGTTAAGATAGGTAACCGCCATAGTGTTTAACATAGCAGCCCCATCATAAAAAGAATATGCCTTATGGAAAAAGATGAAACTCGCTCCGTGTCTGACGGTGGAAAGCCTCGCAGCCGGGGAGGGCTGTGGCGCAAAATGGTCGGGGGTGTCAAGAAAGTCGGAGCCAAGGCGGTTTATGCCGTTTTGTTGCTTTTCTATGTTGCCACCTCTCGGCAGGTTCCTTTTAAGGATAGAGCCATCATCTTCGGTGCCGTGCTTTACTTCATCTTTCCCTTCGACTTCATTCCAGATGTGTTGCTCGGTGTGGGGTATGTAGATGACCTCACCTTCTTGATTATTGCCTTGAAAAAAGTGTGGGGCAACCTCACCCCCGACATTAAGCAAAAAGCTCAAGACCGCCTCACCTCTTGGTTCGGCGATGTGAACAGCTCAGACCGTCAGCTGTTATGACCCCTGAAACCAGAGGCGATGGCGGCATCTCACAATGCATTACAGTGGCTTGGTGGAGATAGAATATGCGCTCTTCCTGCGTCTCTGGTTGCGACAGAATCTCACAGTGATGCGTGAAACTCTGTGTGAAAAATTAAATCCTCGCTCCGAACAGACTCGGAGCGAGGATTTATCATAATAAACGTTTTGTAAGCTTAATGACGAAGCGTTTCGGCGAGAGTTATTTCACCTCCCACGTCTCGCCGCTGAGGAGCAGGTCGCGCAGGGTGCGCTGAGGCTTCTTGCCTTTCACCTCTTCAATCTGAGCATTGACGGCTTCGTCGTAGGTGGGGGCTGCCACATCGCGGATGACACCCATTGCCACCGGCATATCGCCGCCCATCATGGCAAGCTTGAAGTGGAGCGTGGGGTCGGCAGTGTGTGCGTCGTGCACCAAGAGGTCCTTCTCGGTGATGCCGTTCTCGCCTAAGGTGACAACTTTCAGTGTGAGTCCGTCGAGCACGATGCCCTTGTCGCGGTTGGCACCGAAGATCATCGGTTTGCCGTGTTCGAGCAGAATGGTCTTGTCGGCACGCACGGC
The DNA here is from genome assembly GCA_964495625.1 of uncultured Prevotellaceae bacterium. GTDB lineage: Bacteria > Bacteroidota > Bacteroidia > Bacteroidales > UBA3663 > Liminaster. The sequence continues at coordinate 5,791 of CAZBWT010000099.1, forward strand.
GGGGTCGGAGATGACCTTGTGGATGCCGTCGGCAAAGATGACGCAGTTGCAGAGCATCTCTACGACTGCTGCACCTTTGTGCTTGGCGGCGGCTACCATGCAGGCTACGCTGTTCTTCAAGTCTATGTCGAGCGAACGGGCGAAGAAGTTGCCGCGGGCACCCAAACAGAGCTCAGCGGGGCAGAAGGGGTCTTCCACCGTGCCCCAGGGAGACGACTTGCTGACGAAGCCGCGGTCGCTGGTGGGGCTGTACTGACCTTTGGTCAGACCGTAGATCTTGTTGTTGAAGAGGATGATGTTCAGGTCGATGTTGCGACGCATGGCATGGATGAAGTGGTTGCCGCCAATGGCGAGACAGTCACCGTCGCCGCTCACGTTCCAAACGGTGAGCTCGGGGCGCGCCGTCTTCAAACCGGTGGCGATGGCAAGACCGCGACCGTGGATGGTGTGGAAACCGTAGGTGCCCATGTAGTAGGGCATACGGCTCGAGCAACCGATGCCCGAGATGACGGCGGTGTCAGAGGGTGCCACGCCGAGTTCGGCCATGGCCTTTTGCATGGAGGCAGCGACAGCGTGGTCGCCACATCCGGCGCAGAACTTCAACGGCTGGTCGCTTTTATAATCTTGTGCTGTGTACATAATCGTGTTGGAATACTAATTTAACAATGAGATTATAACTGACGGATGGCTTCTTCGATGGTGGCAATCTGGAAGGGTTGTCCCTTAACTTCGTTGAGCTGCTTTACGCTCAAGCCGTTGAACTTGCTGCGCAGGTAGCCGGCAAACTGTCCGTTGTTCAATTCGCAGACTAAGATGTTTTTGTAGCGGCGAAGCACAGCCTCGGTGTTGGCGGGCAACGGGTTGATGTAGGTGAAGTGTGTTTGTGCCACTTTGAGACCCGCAGCGCGGCAGTTGTCGACGGCAGCGCAGATGTGTCCGTAGGTGCCGCCCCAACCAATCACCAAGGTGTCGGCATCAACGTCGCCACGCACGGTGATTTCGGGCAGTTCGGCAGCGATGGCATCGACTTTCTTTTGGCGCAGGTCGGTCATCAGCTGGTGGTTGGCAGGGTCGGTAGAGATGGCGCTGGTCACGTTGTCTTTCTCCAAGCCGCCCAAGCGGTGCATGAAGCCTTCCATGCCGGGCAATGCCTTATAGCGCACGAAGTTCTCGGGGTTGCGCTGATAGGGCTTGTATCCCTCTTTCATGTCGGGGGTGACGTAGGGGATGTGTATCTCGGGCAGCTGATCCATGTCAGGGATGCGCATGGCTGACGAGCCGTTGCCGATGAAGGCATCGGTCAAGAGGATGACCGGGGTGTTGTGTTCCAAGGCAATCTTTGAAGCCATGTAGGCTGAGTGGAAGCAGTCAACGGGTGTTGAGGCTGCGATGACTACTGCCGGCGACTCGCCGTTGCGACCATAGAGTGCCTGCAGGAGGTCGGTCTGTTCGGTCTTTGTGGGAAGACCTGTTGAGGGTCCGCCGCGCATCACGTCGATGACGACAATCGGCAACTCAGCCATGACAGCCAAGCCGATGGCTTCTGACTTCAGGGCAAGACCGGGTCCGGAGGTGGAGGTGGCAGCTAAGGCTCCGCCAAACGAGGCTCCGATGGCAGTGCAGATGCCGGCAATCTCGTCTTCGGCCTGCACGGTGGTGACACCTAAGAACTTCAGCTTCGACAGCTCGTGCAAGATGTCGGTGGCGGGGGTGATGGGGTAGGAGCCGAGGAAGAGTTTCAGACCTGCCTTTTCGGCTGCTGCTACAAGACCGTAGGCTGTTGCCATGTTGCCTTTCACGTCGCAATAGATGCCGGGCTGGGCTGCGTCGCTCTCGATGCGGTAGGTCGAGACAGAGGCGTGGATGTTAGCTCCGTAGTTGTAACCGTCGGTGATGACCTTGACGTTGGCGCTGAGCACCTCGGGCTTCTTGCCAAACTTGGCGGT
>CAZBWT010000100.1:0-4272 GCA_964495625.1 uncultured Prevotellaceae bacterium
TTTCATAAATGTTGATTGTTATAGTTATTTTTTCTCACCTATCCGTCAACCCATTGATGAAGAGCAGCAAACGGTTGGTGATGTTAACCTCGCTGACGCTACTGTCGAAATCGAGAGAAAGGAGATTAAGCCCCGGATAGAGAGTCTTGAGGCGGTTCTCAATGCCTTTGCCCACAATGTGGTTGGCAATACACCCAAAAGGCTGCAAACTGATGACGTGCGTCACACCCTGTTGCGACAACATCGCTATCTCGCCGGCAATGAGCCAGCCCTCGCCGAACTGAGCGCTGAGCGAGATGGCTTGACCGGCAGCATCCGCCTTTTCGTAGATATCGTCGAAGGGGATAAAGTGACTAAACGCGGCTCCTATCCTATTCACACGGTCAATCTGTTGCTGCGCCTTGGCATGCAGATGGTTGATGAGGAAAGTGGGCAGATATTTATTGCCTAAGTGCGTCTTCTTCTTATCTTTAGCGTTCACAAATGCCTGCAAGAAAAAGTCCGAGAGAGCCGGATAAACCACCTCGATGCCTTGGTCGATAAGCCATTGCGTGACGTGCTTCTGGGCGAACGGATTAAACTTGAGGAATATCTCGCCCACGATGCCCACCTTAGCCGGTTGACATTGCAAGTCGCAAAGCCGTTCAAAGTCGGCAGCGGCGGAATCGAGACGCGCGTAGAGACGGTCGGCATCACGACGTGCAATATCCTCCTTTGCCAGGCGCAGGTATTCGTCGCGCAAACGTGCCGCCTCGTCGGGCTGCGAAGTGCGCACCACGGTGGCATGATAGAACTTGGCGATGCAGTCACTATAAAGCATTGAAGCCAAAGTAATCGTCAAAATCTTGAGCCAGTTAATCTTGAAGCCCGGCTGATCGTTGTCGATGCCGCCGCCAAAAGTGACCGACACCACCGGAGTATTGCGGTAGCCGTTGTCAATTAAAGCCTTGCGAATCAGCGACAGATAATTGCTGGCACGACACTGACCGCCGGTCTGCGTCATTGCCACACAAGTGTTGTCGGGGTCGTAAGCACCGCTCTTAAAGGCTTTGATGATATCACCCACGATGAGCGTGGCGGGATAGCACACCTCGTTGTTAGAGTTCTTCAACCCCCAGTCGCACGAGGCATTATCGCTCAACGGCAAGTTCTCCACGTCATAGCCCGCAAGCCCCAACAGCGGAGGAATCAGCGGTGAGATGTAGGGAGTGAAGAAAGGCACAATAATCTTCTTTTTAGCATGCGCTTTGGTATAAGGCGGCAGAGTAGCTACCGCTGTTGAGGTAGCCGCTCTCGCACGTTCACCCTGCGCCTTGAGGCTCTCAATCAGCGAACGCACACGCAGCTTCAGCGACCCGATATTGTTCACATCGTCAATCTTGAGCAACGTGAGGTTCTTACCCTGACGGGTGAGCAAACTCTGCACCGCGTCGGTCAAGAAAGCATCCGGTCCGCAGCCGAACGACGTGAGCTGAATAAACTGCACGTCGGCGGGTTCATGAGCCGTCCAGAGTGCCGCCTTCAAGATGCGGTTGGGGAACGTCCACTGAGCCAAATAGCCCTCTTTCGGCATGGCTACTTCCCTGCCGCGCATATGGTCGTCGCTCAACACATACGGACCGAGCGCGGCAATCATCTCTGACACCTTATGCTGAATCAGCGGGTCGGCATGATACGGTCGCCCTGCCAACATGATGACCAGTCTGCCTTGCAGACGAGCCTCCGCCAAGAGGTCGTCATTATAGGCGGCAATCTCTCGCTCGTAGTTTTGTTGCTCAGCCAAAGCCTTATGCAGTGCCTCACGCACCGTGGCGGCAGAGACACCGAGCGGAGTCAGATAATCGCGGCATTGACGTAGCAAGGCTTCGTTATCCTTAAAACTGATGGTGGGTGTATCAATCGGCACCTTGCCCGACTGAACGCTCTTAATCACCTGCGAATAACCCGTCACCACGGGGCAATTATAGCTGTTTTGCATCTGCGGGTCTTGCTTCTCATAAACCACAAAAGGCATAAAGATGCGATCCACCCCCTGCTGCACCAAGCTGTCGATGTGGCTGTGGGCGAGTTTGGCGGGGAAGCAGATGTTGTCAGACATCACCTTGCCGGCGCACTGCTCGTAGTGCGTCACATTCGACACCTCTGAAAGGCGCACCTCAATGTTACACTCCGTGAAAAGCGTATGCCAGAAAGGATAATCCTCATAGAAATTCAGACAGCGCGGCAAACCCAAAGTGAGTAGCGGAGCCGAGAGCTTACACTCGCGGTCGAAGAGCAGCTGCAACTTACGTTCATAGGCATTCCGCCCCGGCTGGAGGCGTTCGCCCTGATTCGTAAAGATCTTCTCGCAACGGTTGCCCGAAAAATACTGATGATTGTCGCCAAAACGATAGCGAGTCACCACGCAGCGGTTCTCACAGCCATGGCAGTGGATGGTGCCTGCGGTGTAGGTGGTCTGCGCCAACAATGCCGGAAGCTCCATAGGCTGCTGCGAAGGGTGCTGCATGGCATGCAAGGCGCAGCCGTAGGCACCCATCAACTCCGGGCAATTTGTGCGATAGACCGTCTTACCGGTCAACTGTTCCAAGGCGCGCACCACCGAGTCGTTGCGCATCGTGCCGCCCTGCACCACGATGCGGTCGCCGAGGTCAGCCACATCCTTGAGGCGCAGCACCTTATACAGACAATTCTTGATGACCGAATAAGAGAGCCCGGCGGCGATGTCGGCAGTCGATACCCCTTGGCGCAGCACCTGCTTCACCTTGGAATTCATAAACACCGTGCACCGCGTGCCCAAATCACAAGGCGACGGGGCGAGACAGGCAGCTTGGGCAAAGTCTTGCACCGAATAGTTGAGCGACTTGGCGAACGTGCTGATGAACGAGCCGCAGCCCGACGAACATGCCTCATTCACCTCAATGCGGTTGATGATGCCCCGGCGCACAAAAATCGCCTTCATATCTTGCCCACCGATGTCTAAGATGAAGCTCACCTGCGGGTCGATGCTCCGTGCGGCATTATAGTGCGCCATCGTCTCCACAATGCCGGCATCGAGGCGGAAGGCGGTCTTGATGAGATCCTCACCATAGCCCGTGGCACACGAGCCGGCTATGCGCAGCGTCGTACCGTGACTCTGGCACAACTCAATCAACTGCTCCAAGCCCCGGCGCACCGTCTGTATCGGGTTGCCGTCGTTGTTGTGATAATAAGTATAGAGCAACCGACCCTCGGCATCGAGCAACACAATCTTCGTGGTGGTAGAGCCCGAGTCGATGCCCAAGAAGGCGGTCATGTCGCCGTCGCGCCACGTGGCGGGAGCAATGGCATGGCGGTTCTTTTGCTGCTGCCATGCCTCATGCTGCTCGGCATCGGCAAAGATTGGCGGCAAAGCCTCGCCCTCAGCGAGTGCCGAAGGGGTGATGGGTTGCTCCAAACGGGCAATGAATTCCGCGGGAGTAATCTCGGCTCTGGACGTTGCTAAAGCCGCACCCCAGGCGGGTATCAGGTTGGCACGCTCGGGCACGATAAGTCCGTCGGCGGCGATGCCGAGATAGTCGGCAAAAGCCTTACGCAACGCCGGGATGAAGGTCAACGGACCGCCACAAAGCAATATCGGGGTCGTGATGTCATGACCGTGCGCCAACGTCGTGATGGTCTGCACCGCCACGGCATGGAAAATAGAGGCGGCAATATCTTCGCGCGGCACGTTGCGCGCAATCAAGTTCTGAATGTCGGTCTTGCTGAAGACACCGCAGCGTGAAGCAATGGTGTAAGTCTGCGTGGAACGTTCAGCCAACTCACCGAGTTCTGCGGGGGTGACATTCAACAATATCGCCATCTGGTCGATGAAGGCACCCGTACCGCCGGCGCAGTTGCCATTCATGCGCAGGTCTGTATTGTGGTTGTTGAAGAACACGATCTTGGCATCTTCACCACCGATGTCAATCATTGTTGTCACCGTGGGGTGATAGACCTGCATATAGTTGGAGGCGGCTATCACCTCCTGCACAAAAGGTAAGTTGAGTCGTTCGGAAAAACCGAGTCCCACCGAGCCGGTGAGGCAGATTGAGATAGGTTCGTCGCCATATTGCTGCTGCAAGTCGTGCAGCGTGTCGGTGAGGCACTCCGTCACCTTTGCCTGATGGCGGCGATATGTGTCGCTCAACACGTTGCCCGTGGCGGGGTCGGTGAGGACGACTTTAAGTGTGGTGGAACCTATGTCGATACCTAATTGATACATGATGTTAGTTTATGGATATTCTTTTATGGATA
>CAZBWT010000100.1:4372-7633 GCA_964495625.1 uncultured Prevotellaceae bacterium
TTTATGGATATTCTTTTATGGATAAGGCAGATAGATAATGCTCACAGATAGTATTCAAGGGCGATGCTCATCAGATGATATTCTTAGACGATACTCATGGATATTACACATAAGAAGATGATGCTCATGGATGATACTCAAGGGTATTGCTGACACACAGCCGTGTGTAACTCTATTCGCTTATCAGCTGCAAAATTATGCTATTTTCTCGACTTATCGCAAATGTTTCGCACAAAAAACTTCTGCCCGCAGGTGTGGGCAGAAGTTTTTATCAGAAGGTCAAGTGCATGGTGATTTGCACACCGTTGCGGTTGATGCCGGGGTGGTCGAGATAAGTGAGGCGGCGAATATAGTCCACACGCAAACACTTAAAAATGTTCTCGATGCCCACAGCGAACTCCATATAAGGGATGTGCCCCATGCGATAGATGGTATTCTCGCCCGGGAAGTTGTAGAGATCCGGATTGCGCAGCGAGCCGTCATCGTTCAGGGCGCGCGGGTCGTTGCGGTCGCTCAAGCTGCCCAACAAACCACGATAAGACACCACCTCGCGCCACTTCAAGCGGCGGAACAGCGGTATGGTGTTAAACACACAACCGTTGAGGAAGTAGACCAAATCCCACGAAGCATATTCGTCGTTGATGAACTCTAAGGCATTCATCTGGGCGAACGACTCATCTTGAATGGTGTATGCCAAGTTCGCGCTGGGCAGGCAGAGCATTGTGTAAGGCGACGAAGTCCACACCTTGCCCGCCTTGAGGTTGGCATCCACATAGCCGAAAGCCGACATCCAGAAGCGTTTGCTGAACTTAAACTCCGTGCGCTGATAGTCGAAATCGGTGCCGGCAAAGTCCTTGATGCCGATGGTGTGCGTCAACGAGAAGACGGGTGTCTGCTTGTTGACCGGGATGCGACTGGTGCGCGACTGCAAGAAACGCTCATTGTGGGCATAACGAATGTTGAAGCTTGCCGTGGTCATGTCGTAATGCCCCACATAGCGACTGTCGCCCACACGCTGAAAGTGTGTCAACCTGGTGGCATACTCCCGCTGCTGCGCCAAGGTGAGGCGGTAGCTCAAGCCGGACCAATACTCGCGTGTGTAGGTCACCTCGAAGTTGCGCTCATAAGTGATCTTCTCATCATTGTCGCGCTTGATGGAGAGCAAGAAGTTGTCTTTGCTGGTGCTAAACTCCTCGCCGAGCAGCTTGGTGTCGTAATTATAGCGCGCACGCAAACTGTGTATGGGGAACTCGTTGGCATGCATCTTCTTGGCGTTGAACGAATATTCCACGCGCGCCTCCCCCTTCAGTTTGGCATCGTCTAAACCGTAAGCCACATAGCCGAAGCCGAACCAATGTTTGTTCAGAGCCGCCGTGGTGATGCCGCCGGTGCGGAAACGCCACCCCTCGAAGGAGTTGTGACTCACCGTGGTGTTGAGCGGACCCACCAGGAACTTATTCTCCTCATAGGGCTTCTTCCCAATGGGCACATAGCCCTTAAAGAGCATGGTGAGCAACTTCTCGCCGTAGTAGAACAGCGGCACGGTGCGCATCTCGTTGAGCATCGAAGCCACCGAACGCTCTTGCGGCACCCCCTTGCCCACGCGATGCTCTGCCCAATAGTCCGCACTGCGGTGCGTCACGTCGGGAGCTTCAATCACCGGTTCGTAGGCATTATACACCGATGTCTGCACCTCGGAGGCGGGAGCCTCGAAGCTGAAGTTATTATAGGCACATGTGCGATGCGCATAAAGACCCATCGTGTTTTCGGTGATGTTCATCTCACTGTCGAACGTGCTGGTGCGGCACACACGGGTGCTGTCCGGCAGGCGGTCATAATCTAAGACGATGCGCATGGTGCGCACAAAGTTCAGATTGATGTCCGGCGGCACATTGAGCACCGCCTGGCGCACAAAATAAGTAGAGTCGAGTGCCACATAAAGGTGACCGATAAAACCCATCGACTCGGGGATGAGCGGAGCGAACCCTAAGTCCACATAGCGGTTGCCGTCAGCCCACTGCACCGTGTCGAGAATATAGAACTTATAGAACGCCGGAGCGAACGACGACAACGGACTCACAAACTTATTGGTAAAGAGATAGATGTCGTTCTCATTCAAGTTCACTTCGGGGAAGACCTCCGTCTTCATCAGCTGCACCAATTCATTGGGGAACATATCGTCCAACCCTGCGTGCTGCACACCTTCCACCACCGTTTTCTTCACCTCGGGGTCGCGGCGATAATAATGCGTCTCGATGCGTTCGTCGGTCGAGATGGGCAATATCGGCGAACCGCTCAGCACCGCCGTGTCGATATAATTCTCAATAAAGTCGAACTTCTTCTTCCAGATTTTCTGCACCCCTTCGTCGAAGTTGTTAAACGAATAGGTCATCTTGTCATAGCGCTCGCACGTATAATAGTCGTGGCTCGTCAGCGCATGGTCATTCTTATGCTCAATCACGGCGCGCGCCAATGTCACCGACGGATTATCTTTGCGGCGATAATGCTCGCGCTTAGGCTTCACCACCACCTCTTTAATCTCGTAGTCCGAGGGAGTGATGCGCACGGTGATGTTGTGGCTATACTTGCCGGCATTCACCGTCTTGGTGCGGTAGCCCACACACTGCACACGCAGCTGTGCACCGCTCTTCACCTCCAGGCGGAAGGTCCCCAAATCGTCGGTCATCGTGCCGTTGGTGGTGCCGGTTTCTTGCAGGGTGATATAGCCCAAGCGCTCTCCGCTGATGGAGTCGAGCACCGTGCCGGTGATGGTAATTTTCTGAGTCACATTATCCGCCCACACCTTAGGCACAAAGCCAAAAGTCAGCAACACGAGGCAAATGCCGATGAAAACCTGAGTTAGACGAGCTGAATGATAATTAAATTTATAAGCGTGTGTGTAATTTCTGATCATATCGTTTTAAAGATCCGCAGTGGGAATGCTGCGGAGGCAGGTGCAAATATAGTCATTATTCCATTAGCGAGGGGCACATAGATAGCATATTTTTGCCATGGCTCACCGTAATGCCCCATTTACTCACGCAACTCCCCCATTTCACCGCCACAACACCTACAAAAATCCCCGCCTGATGTTGCCATCGGGCGGGGAAATATCTCAGACTTACGACAAAATATCTAAGTCTTGAACTAATGATTTGGTCTGAATGACGAATTACTTCTTCATAGCCTCTTCAACAGCCACAGCCACGGCTACGGTGCAACCAACCATCGGGTTGTTACCCATACCCATGAAGCCCATCA
>CAZBWT010000101.1:0-1515 GCA_964495625.1 uncultured Prevotellaceae bacterium
CGGTCAGTCTGATGTCGTTCTATGCCCTTCGCAACCGCATCAACGCGATATTTTAACCAAAGCTACCATTAATTATTGAAAAAGAATTAACTTTGCGCCGTCTTTCGATTCACACAATACGTAGAACAATACGAAAAAAGATATTTACGATATGCAACTTATTTTACTTTGCGGCGGCTCGGGCAAAAAGCTCTGGCCCCTTTCAAATGGAACACGCAGCAAGCAGTTTTTAAAGTTGTTGCCCACGGGCGACGGTGGCACTGAGTCGATGGTGCAGCGCATTGTGCGCCAAATCGGAGAGTCGGGCATCGACACCAAGATTACGGTGGCAGCCAACGCTTCGCTGAGTGACTCTCTCATTAATCAGTTGGGTGGGACGGTAGACATTGTATCTGAGCCCACGCGCCGCAACACGTTCCCCGCAGTGGTGTTGGCATCGCTCTACCTGTCGCAGGTGAAGGGCGTGAAACGCGACGAACCCGTGGTGGTGATGCCGTGTGACGCATTCACTGACGCTAAATATTTTGAGGGACTGCAGACCATGGTGCAGGAAGTGCGCCGCGGCAGTGCCGACCTGGTGCTGATGGGCATACGTCCGTCGTCGCCCTCGTCGAAGTTCGGCTACATCTTGCCGCGCACCGACGACGCACGCTCGGTGGCTCAGTTCGTCGAGAAACCCACCGAGGCTAAGGCGCGTGAGTTGATTGCCGAAGGTGCTTACTGGAATGGCGGTGTCTTCGCCTTCAAGTTGGGCTATCTGCTCGACTTAGTGGCACGCTACGACGCTGCAAGCTCACTCGAGACGGCTCGTGAACACTACTCCGACTTCCCGAAGATCAGCTTCGACTATGAGGTGGCTGAACGCGCCAAATCGGTGGCAGTGGTGCCCTTCGACGGCACTTGGAAAGACCTCGGCACGTGGGATACGCTCGCCAATGAGCTTTCAGACCGCGTCATCGGCAATGCACAAGCCAAAGAGTCGTCTAACACCACACTCATCAATGAGTTGAACATCCCCATGGTGTGCTATGGCGCAAGCAACCTGATTGTGGCTGCGTCGCCCGACGGCATCTTGGTGGCAGACAAGCGCCAGAGTGCCAACATCAAAGACTTGGTGGATCAGATTGACGCGCGTCCGATGTTTGAAGAGCGTCGCTGGGGTAAGTACTCGGTGCTCGACAACCAGGAGTTCCCCGACGGCTTCGGTTCGCTGACCAAGACGTTGACCCTGAATGCCGGATGCTCCATCAGCTACCAACGTCACAACTGTCGCGCCGAGGTGTGGACGTTTGTTGACGGAGAGGGTCTGATTGTGCTCGACGGTGTGACGCGCCCCGTGAAGCGTGGCGAAGTGGTGCACATCGCCAAGGGACAGCTGCACGCCTTGAAGGCTATCACCCCCATCACATTCATCGAGGTGCAGCTCGGTGACCACCTTATTGAGGAAGACATTGAGCGCTTCGAATGGGAGTGGGAGAAGTGATTCAAAAAGAGTCCCGAAGGCTATTCTTTTAA
>CAZBWT010000101.1:1615-7564 GCA_964495625.1 uncultured Prevotellaceae bacterium
GGCGAACCCTTGAAAGTCTGGGTTCGCCGCTTTGCTTTAATGATGAGCTTTAATAAAACAATGTGCTTTAAGAATGAGCTGTAATAATTCCCACTAAAAGAATATGAGCGGCGAACCCCGGGAGAGGAATTCGTCGCTCGATTTGAGATTGTGTGTGTTTGTTCAGGTATCGTGAAACTTATCTTGCTTTTTGAAAAGAAGAATCGCGGTACGAGGGGTTGCGCTAAACAACACAACGATTGCTCGCCATCACTACGGGTGCGCAAAGCACGCTGAAGCGATGTGCTATCAGAAACATATTATAATATCTGTATGGGTATATAGCCACGTTTAGGATAAGTTTGAAGTTTCAGTTTCGGTACGTCCCTGCTTCGAGCCAACAGTCACCAAGCGCAGGCTTGGGGGCAAATCATGGTGCGTCGAACAGGCTTTTGGTTGGGTAGGTTTGGCTTGGTTTCGGTTTGAGAGCTTGCTTCCATCAGCAAGCATGAGCAAAGTAAGGGATTTTATGATTATGGCGAACTTTTTTGTGCTACTTTTTTCAAAAATGCCCCAAATTAAAGCGGATAGTGCCTATTTTGACGGTGGTTAGATTGCATTTCGCGCAGCAAAGTTAACCCTTGCGGCAAAACTAACCTTTGCGGCGTGCCAGCCACCACGAGGCGGCAAAGCCGGGCAGCGTGCACAGACATGCCACCTCGAAGAAAGCGGTGTAGCCGAGATGCTCTTGCAGCCATCCGCTAATCAACCCGGGCAACATCAAGCCTAAAGCCATGATGCACGTCAGGAAAGCATAGTGCGAGGTGGCAAAAGCGCCCTTCACACTTTGGAGCATATACACCATATAGGCGGTGAGACCGAACCCGTAGCCAAACTGCTCGATGGCGACGGCAGAGCCGACGAGCCACAGCGACTCGGGTTGGCACACCGACATCCACACATAGAGCAGATCCGGCACGTTGAGCAACACCGCCATGGGCAGCACGCTGCGCCGCAATGAGTGGCGCGAGATGTAGATGCCGCCCAAGATGCCGCCCAAGAGCAGGGCTGACACACCGCTCACGCCGTAGATGAAACTATATTGCGCCGTGTCGAGACCAATGCCGCCCCGGGCACGGTCGTCTATCAAGAAAAGGCAGGTGATCTTAGCCAACAGAGCTTCCCCCAAGCGATAAGCCAACAAGAAGAGCAACATAAACAGCAGGTCTCGCTTCACGAAAAAGCTGCGCAACACCGTCCAAAACGCACTCAGAGCTTGTGCCACGCTTTTGGGCGCATCGCTCTCCGCTGCCGCGGCATTTGCCCTCCGTTCGGGGTGGGGCAGGAGTGCGGCATGAAGCACGGCGAAGAACAAGAGTAGGGCAGAGGCGGTGAGGAAGACGGCTTGCCACCCCATGCGGGCGGCAAGGTAGAGCAAGGCTCCGCCGGCAAAGATGGTGCTGAGCCGGTAGGCAGTGGTGCGGAAGCCCACAAAGAAAGACTGACGTGCGGGTGAGAGGGCTTGCATATAGAAACCGTCGCAGGCAATGTCGTAGGTGGCGGAGCAGAAAGCTGCCGCCGTGAGCGCTGCCAAGACCGCCGCCGTGCGGTGGGGCAAGGCGAGGGCTGCCGCCACACCTGCAAAACAGAGGGCAACGGCAGCCTGAGCCGCCAAGAGCCACCGGCGCTTGGTGCTGTAGATGTCAATCAGCGGACTCCACAGCGCCTTGAGCGACCATGGCAGGCTGAGTAGCGACACAGCCACGGTGATGTAGCTCTTGCTCAGAGCAAAATCGGCGAGCATCACCACCGCCACGGTGTTGACAACGTTATAGGGCAGACCTTCGGCAAAGTAACTGCTGATGACCCACGAACCGGCGGCTGCGGGCTGAAGACGATGAGTGTGTATGGTTTTCATGAGCCACGAAGGTAGCGGTTTATGGGGGCAAAAACAAGAATAGACGCGAGAAAAACTGCGCCATGGGGGCAGGCAATGAAATAAAATGCTGTTGTAATGAGGTTTGGCGGAATTTTTAGTTATCTTTGCGCCATTCTATTGCATCTTTATGTGAACGTCATGCGCCGTTTTATCTCCATAATTCTCATAGGTTGGTCGGCTTGCGCTGCGGCGTGGAGCCAGATAAACACCGACAGAGTGCTCGCCATTGGTCGTAATGCGCTCTACTTTGAGGACTATGTGCTCTCCATACAATACTTCAACGAGGTCATCAAGGTGAAGCCCTATTTGGCGGAACCGTATCTATATAGATCCATCGCGAAGCTGTATTTAGATGACGACAACGGAGCGGAGCAAGATGCCACCGAATGCATTGAGCGCAACCCCTTCATCGTGGGAGCCTACCACGTGCGCGGCATAGCTCGCCAGCATTTGGGCACCTATGACGAAGCGGTGGAAGACTTCGAGACGGGGCTGAAGATGCAACCCGAAAACAGAGCCTTTTTGCGAGGCTTGGCATCGGTCTACGCCCAGCGGCGCGACTACCATCGAGCCGACTCCTGCTTCAACCACCTGGTCAGGCTGTTCCCCTCAGACGAGACCGCCTATCTCGGCAGAGCGCAGCTGCGCATTGAGCAGCGCGACAGCGTTGGGGCAATGAACGACCTTAACAAAGCAATAGAATTAGACAAAGGCTCGTCGTATGCCTACGGTCTGCGCAGCATGATCTATATGGATCAAGAACGCTATGCCGAGGCTGAGGCAGACCTGAACAAGGCGATAGCCCTCGACCCCGAGCAGGCAGCCTTCTACATCAATCGCGGTTTGGTGCGCTATTGCAGCGACAACATCCGCGGCGCACTCGACGACTACGACACCGCCCTTCGCTTCGAACCTAACAACGTGATACCTCGCTACAACCGTGGTTTGCTGCGCGCCCAGATTGGCGACAGAAACCATGCCATCGAAGACTTTTCGGCGGTGCTCCGCGTGGAGCCCGACAACACCTTCGCCGCCTACAACCGCGCCCTGCTGCGCGACGAGGTGGGCGACTACAACGGAGCCATCGACGACTACACCACCGTCTTCGAGTCGCACCCCAACTTCTTTCCCGCACTCTATGCGCGCTCGGAAGACAATCGCAAGCTCAACCGCACACGTGCCGCCGATGCCGACTACAAGGCTGCCTGGCTGTTAGAACAGCAAGTGCAGGCTGACCACGACAAACGGCAGCGCCGATTGGCAGAACTGCGTGCCGCCGGGGTGGAGAACCCTGACAGCGTGCTGATGGCAGAAACGCAGCCCGGTGAGGCTGACGATGAGCCGGACGACGAGGCGCGCATTCGCCGCGAAAGCGACCGCAACATACGCAAGTTTAACCGCGCCATGGCTACCGATTTGGCTGCCGGCGGCGAAGATAAATATGGCAGCAACAGCGTGCGTGGTCGCATTCAAGACCGCAACTTCACGGTGGAACTGCAGCGCCCCTTCGTCTTGACCTACTACGAGAAGAGCGACCTCGTGCACCAAAACATCTACTTCGAGAAGACTCTTTCCGACTTCAACCGGGCGGGCTATCTCAGCCGCCGCCTGCGTGTGGTGAGCGACGAACCCATGCTGACGCAAGACCAGGTGCAGGCTCATTTCGCGTCGATTGACGACTATTCGCGCCTCTTGAGCCACTCGCCCAACCAGGTCATCTTCTACTTCGGCAGGTCGCTCGACTTCATGTTGGTGCAAGACTATCAGAACGCCATCGAAGACCTCAACCAGGTGCTGATGCGCGACGACAACTTCATCTTGGCATACTTCAACCGCGCCGTGCTGCGCCTCCGCCGGTTGGAGGTGCAAGAGCGACAAGGCGAGGTAGCCTCTGCCGCCTCGGGCAGCGAAGACCTGCGCGGACTCGCCATACAATCAACGGGCGACAAAAACGCCACTGCCGCCACCGATCGCACCCAAACGGTGATGGCTTCGCGCCGCAAGATGGAGAGCGAAATGGTGATGCGCGACCTCGACAAGGTGATAGAGCTCTCGCCCACGTTCGTCTATGCCTACTTCAATCGAGCCTCGGTGAGTGCCGGCATGAACAACTTCGACGCAGCTCTCGCCGACTTGAACAAAGCCATCGAGCTTTACCCCTCGTTTGCCGAGGCTTACTACAATCGCGGACTCATCTTCTTGCGCACAGGCAAAACCAAAGCCGGTGTGAGCGATTTGAGCAAAGCCGGAGAGTTAGGTCTCGCCGCCGCCTACAGCGTGCTGAAGCGTGCCAACAACTAAAACATCGGCAACACAAACCATAACGGTTGAAGCCGCACAAACGGATAACATATTGAGACATCACTCAACTTCATAATATTATACGTTTTCATGATGCAAGAGAAAATCATTATTTTGGACTTCGGTTCGCAATACACGCAGCTGATAGCACGCCGTGTGCGCGAATTGAACACCTATTGTGAGATTATTCCCTACAACAAATTCCCCGAAGACACCGAGGGCGTGAAGGGCGTAATCCTCTCCGGTTCACCATTCTCGGTCAACGACGAGAATGCCTTGAAGCCCGACTTGAGTCGCATACGCGGCACATGGCCCGTGCTCGGTGTATGCTACGGCGCTCAGTATCTGACCCAGAGCTCCGGGGGCAAAGTGGAGGCATGTGCCACACGTGAGTATGGACGCGCCCACTTAGATTGGATCGACAGCAACGACGTGCTCTTCAAGGGCGTGCGTCAGCAGTCGGTGGTGTGGATGAGCCACGGTGACACCATCACCTGCGTGCCCGACAACTTCCGCCTCATTGCCAGCACACAGTCGGTGAAATATGCCGGCTTCCGCATTGAAGGCGAGCCCACATGGGGTGTGCAGTTCCACCCCGAAGTGTTCCACAGCGAAGACGGCAAAGTGTTGCTGCAAAACTTCTTGAAAGAGATCTGCCACTGCGCACAAGACTGGTCGGCAGCCTCCTACATCACCACCACCGTGGCAGACCTTAAGGCGAAGCTCGGCGACGACAAAGTCATCTTGGCACTGTCGGGCGGCGTGGATAGCTCGGTGGCAGCCGTGCTCCTCAACAAGGCCATCGGCAAGAACCTCTATTGCATCTTCGTAGACAACGGCTTGCTCCGCAAAAATGAGTTTGAGAGCGTATTAGAGAACTACAAGTGCCTCGGCTTGAACGTCAAGGGCGTAGATGCCAAAGAGCACTTCTACACAGCCCTTGCCGGTGTCACCGAGCCTGAGCGCAAACGCAAAATCATCGGCGGCGGCTTCATTGACATCTTCGAGCAAGAAGCCAAGCAGATTGACGGTGTGAAGTGGCTGGCGCAGGGCACCATCTACCCCGACTGCATCGAGTCGCTCAACATCACCGGCATGGTCATCAAGAGCCACCACAACGTGGGCGGACTTCCGGCACGCATGAACCTCAAGCTCGTCGAACCCCTGCGCCTGCTGTTTAAAGACGAAGTGCGCCGCGTAGGAGCCGAGTTGGGCATCCCTAAAGAGCTGATAGGTCGTCACCCCTTCCCGGGTCCCGGTTTGGGTGTGCGCATCTTGGGCGACGTAACACCCGAGAAGGTGCACATCTTGCAAGAGGCTGACCACATCTTCATACAAGGTCTTCGTGACAACGGTCTCTACGACCAGGTGTGGCAAGCCGGTGTCATCCTGCTGCCCATCAAGTCGGTGGGAGTGATGGGTGACGAACGCACCTACGAAAACGCTGTGGCACTGCGCGCCGTGATCTCTACCGACGGCATGACCGCCGACTGGAGCCACCTGCCCTACGAGTTCCTCGCCAAAGTCAGCAACGACATCATCAACAAGGTGAAAGGCGTGAACCGCGTAGTCTACGACATCTCCTCAAAACCGCCGAGCACCATCGAATGGGAGTAATCGGCAACAGCTGATGTGAGTATCGGCAACAGCTGAGAACACTATTCCAAACTAATAATTCGCCCCGGTTATGCTATTTTTACTTAATCGGGGCGAAAAAACTTTGCCAACTC
>CAZBWT010000102.1:0-7554 GCA_964495625.1 uncultured Prevotellaceae bacterium
ATTCACCTCTTAATCCCTTAACAGCCATGGATATCGAATTCGTAAGAAGCAGATTTCGCAAACATTTCAATGAGGAAGTAGGCTCAGTCTATGCTTCCCCGGGTCGCATCAACCTGATCGGTGAACACACCGACTACAACGGGGCATTCGTCTTCCCCGGAGCCGTAGAGCAGGGCATGGTGCTCGAAATCAGAACCAACGGCACCGACCGTGTGCGCGCGTACTCAATCGACATGAAAGACTACGTGGAGTTTGGTTTGAAAGAAGAAGACGCTCCACACACCACGTGGGCACGTTACATCTTCGGCGTGTGCCGCGAGATGATAAAGCGCGGCGTGGAGGTGCGCGGCTTTAACACAGCCTTTGCCGGCGATGTGCCGCTCGGCGCGGGCATGTCTTCGTCGGCAGCACTCGAGAGTGCGTTTGCCTTTGCCCTCAACGACATGTATGGGCAGAACAAGCTGGACAAGTTTGAGTTGGCGAAGGTGGGACAAGCCACCGAACACAACTACATCGGCGTGAAGTGCGGCATCATGGATCAGTTTGCCTCGGTGTTTGGCAAGGCAAAGAGCCTGATCCGTCTGGACTGCAAGACGCTCGAATATCAATATTTCCCCTTCAACCCGGTGGGCTACAAGCTCGTGCTGATTGACTCTGTGGTGAAGCACGAGTTGGCCTCATCCGCCTACAACGACCGCCGCAAGAGCTGCGAGAACGTGGTGGCTGCCATAGCCAAGCATCACCCCGAGGTGACCTGTCTGCGCGATGCCTCGATGGCTCAGCTCGACGAGGTGAAAGCCGAGGTGAGCGCCGAAGACTACCGCCGCGCCTTCTATGTGATTGGCGAGGTGCAGCGCGTGTTGGACGTGTGCGATGCCCTGCAGCGCGGCGACTATGAGACGGTGGGCAAGAAGATGTATGAGACGCATCAGGGTCTGAGCAAAGACTATGAGGTGTCATGTGAGGAGTTGGACTTCCTGAACGAGGTGGCGCGCAAAGACGGTGTGACCGGTTCGCGCATCATGGGCGGCGGCTTTGGCGGCTGCACCATCAACCTGGTGAAGGAGGAGCTCTACGACGCGTTTATAGCCGATGTGAAGCAACAGTATGCAGCTCGCTTCAACCGCCAGCCCAAGGTCTACGACGTGGTGATCGGCGACGGTGCCCGCAAGTTGGCATGACCGAGTTGAGGTGGTGTTGACACACACTTTTCACTTTAATTGAAGCAATGCGCTATTTTATTTATTTGCAATATGACGGTGCTGCATATCATGGGTGGCAATCTCAACCCAACGCCACGAGTGTGCAGCAGACCATCGAAGAGAAGCTCTCGCTGCTGCTGCAGCGAGAGCTATTCATTGTCGGTGCCGGCAGAACCGATGCCGGCGTTCATGCCCGCCTGATGACGGCTCACTTTGAGGTGGCGGGCGGACTGCGGCTTGCCGACGGCAGGCTGAGCTGTCTGCCCCCCGACGAAGCACCGCAGGCTGCGGTGACCGCCCCGACCGCCGAGGCGGAAATTGACGACGAGGAGAGCCGCGAGCGCGCCCGCCGCGACGAGGAGAAACGCGCGGCATGGCTGCGCGTGGGGCGTAACACCGACGACGATTTTTCTTATCACAACTTCGGGCGCTCGCCTATTGAAGAAGACGGACTGACCGAGGAGTTTGTGGAGCAACAGCGCACGGCTTGTAATTACCTCGCCGAACGGCTGAATCACATCTTGCCGCCCGACATTGCCATTGTGCGCATCGTGCCCGTGCGCCCCATGGCGCATGCGCGCTTCTCACCCACGTCGCGCACCTATC
Source organism: uncultured Prevotellaceae bacterium (assembly GCA_964495625.1). Classification (GTDB taxonomy): domain Bacteria; phylum Bacteroidota; class Bacteroidia; order Bacteroidales; family UBA3663; genus Liminaster. The sequence continues at coordinate 1,809 of CAZBWT010000102.1, forward strand.
GCTATTACATCACCACACGCAAGTGCCCCTTCGACCGCGATTACACTTATCGCATCTATTGGGACTTGGACGTGCAGCTGATGAACCGCGCCGCGGCACGCCTCTTCACCTACACCGACTTCACCAGCTTCAGCCGCCTGCACACCGACGTGAAGACCAACAACTGCCACATCATGGAGGCTTGTTGGGAGGAACGCGAGCCGGGGCAGTTGGTGTTCACCATACGCGCCGACCGCTTTTTGCGCAACATGGTGCGCGCCGTGGTGGGCACCTTGATGTTGGTGGGTCGCCACAAGCTGACGGTGGAGGAGTTCTGCAAGACCATCGAGCGCAAAGACCGCTGCCGGGCAGGCGACTCCGCCCCGGCGCAGGCGCTCTTCTTGGAGGATATTGAATATCCCGAGGAGCTCTTCTATTGACCCAGACAGCTCAACCGGAGAGACTCCCACCCCGACCCCGACAACACGATATAACTACAACACAATATTCACCCCTAATACACTTTGACGCATGAAAACCCCTCTGATGCCGTGGCTCGCTGCGTTGGCGCTTACCGCCGCGGTGCATTTGCCCGCCACTGCCGCCGAACACACGTTCGACGTGGCTGTGAGCAAACCCGGTGCGACGATACAGTCCACCATGTATGGTCTTTTCTTTGAAGACATTAACTTCGCCGCCGACGGCGGTCTCTATGCCGAACTGATCAAAAACCGCTCGTTCGAGTTCCCGCAAGCCTTTATGGGGTGGCGCACGTTTGGCAACGTGACGCTGCAAGACGACGGTCCCTTCGACCGCAACCCGCACTACGTGCGCCTTGCCTCGCCCGGTCATGCCCACAAGCACACGGGGTTGGAGAATGAGGGCTTCTTCGGCGTGCCCGCCAAGCAGGGCGAGAAGTATCTCTTCAGCGTGTGGGCTCGTCTGCCCGAGGGTGCTGCCGGCGACACGTCGGTGCTGCGCATTGAGTGGGTGGACAACGCCACGATGGGCGAGAACCAGGCCTTCGGTGCAGCCGAGGTGAAGGTGAGCGGACGCGAGTGGAAGAAGTATCGCGTGGAGATCACCCCCAAGCGCACCCTCGCCAAGGCTTCGCTGCGCCTCTTCTTGCGCAGCAACGGACGCAAGGCTCCCATCGTCACCACCGACGTGGAGCACGTCAGCCTCTTCCCCCGCGACACCTGGCAGGGGCGTGAGGGCGGCATGCGCAAAGACTTGGCGCAGGCGTTGGCTGACCTGAAGCCGGGCATCTTCCGCTTCCCCGGCGGATGCATCGTGGAGGGCACCGACCTCAACAGCCGCTATCAGTGGAAGAACAGTGTGGGACCCGTGGAGAACCGTCCGCTGAACGAGAACCGCTGGCACTACACCTTCACCTCCCGCTTCTATCCGGACTATTATCAGACCTACGGCTTAGGCTTCTTTGAGTTCTTCCAGCTCTGCGAGGACTTCGGCTGCGAGGCGCTGCCCGTGGTGAGCTGCGGCTTGGCTTGCCAATATCAGAACAACAGCAACAGCGCCCACGTGGCGGTGGACGACCTGGATGATTACATTCAAGACGCTCTGGACCTTGTGGAGTTCGCCAACGGCGACACCACCACCACCTGGGGACGCGTGCGCGGCGAGATGGGGCACCCCGCCCCCTTCAACCTGAAGTTTTTGGGTGTGGGCAATGAGCAGTGGGACGACAAGGACGACCCGAAGTACACCGCCCGCCTGGAGCGTTTCATGGCGGCACTGCGCAAGGCTTACCCCAAGCTGAAGATTATCGGCACCACCGGACCCGACAGCGAGGGCTGGAAGTTCGACATCTTGCAGCCCAAGATGGCGGAGATGAAGGTGGACCTCTATGACGAGCATTTCTATCGCCCCGAGACGTGGTTCCTCAGCCACGGCGACCGCTATGACAGCTACGACCGCAAGGGTCCGAAGGTCTTTGCGGGTGAGTATGCCTGCCACGGCAAGGGCAAGAAGTGGAACCACTTCGAGACTTCGCTGCTCGAGGCTGCCTTCATGACGGGCTTGGAGCGTAATGCCGACGTGGTGCAGATGGCTACCTACGCCCCGCTGTTCGCCCACGTGGAGGGCTGGCAGTGGCGTCCGGATATGATTTGGTATGACAATCTCGCGTCGTTCAAGACGGTGTCTTATTACGTGCAGCAGCTCTACAGCACCTACAAGGGCTCGCGCGTGCTGCCCCTGACGATGGCGGGCGCTGCCGTGTGCGGCAAGGAGGGTCAAGACGGTCTCTTTGCGAGTGCGGTGGTGGACGATGCCGCCAAGGCTGTGATTGTGAAGGTGGCGAACACCGGCGACACGGCGCAGCCCATCAGCCTGAAGTGGCAGGGCAAGAAGCGCGACTGCACGTTCAGCCACGCCGAGGTCATCACGCTGCATGCCGACGACCTCGACAGCGAGAACTCGTTGCAGCAGCCTGACCGCATAGTGCCCGTGCGCCGGGAGCTGACCGCCGGGCAATGGGATGCCTCGGGCTTCGCCGAGGAGCTGCCCGCCAAGACGTTCCGCGTTTATGTCTTCACGAAGTAAACTTTTATGGATAAGCATATATTGCCGCCACAATCGGCTGTATATGCTTATCTGATATCTAACATCTGATATCTAATATCTAAATATCTGATATCTGACAACGATCATCTGACAACTAATCTCTTATTCAACAAATAACAACCCCATGAAACGAATCCTTGCACTCGCTGCCACGACGCTGCTGTTGGCAGCCCCCTCTGCCCATGCGCAAGACGTACAGCTGACGCTTCACCCCGACTCAGCGCGCAACCTTATCCCCGCCGAGATCTACGGTCAGTTTGCCGAGCACTTAGGCTCGTGCATCTACGGAGGTCTGTGGGTGGGCAAAGACTCCCCCATACCCAACACCGAGGGTTATCGCACCGACGTGTTTAACGCGCTGAAGGCGCTCGAGATTCCCGTGCTGCGCTGGCCCGGCGGCTGTTTTGCCGACGAATATCACTGGATGGACGGCGTGGGACCGCAGGAGAACCGCCCGCGCTTGGTGAACAACAACTGGGGCGGCACGGTGGAAGACAACAGCTTCGGCACCCACGAGTTTCTGAACCTGTGCGAAATGCTCGGCTGCGAGCCTTATGTGAGCGGCAACGTGGGCAGCGGCACGGTGGAAGAGATGGCTAAGTGGGTGGAGTATATGACCTCCGACTCGAACAGCACCATGGCCGAGCTGCGCCGCAAGAACGGCAGGGAGAAGCCGTGGAAGATTAAGTACTTCGGCGTGGGCAACGAGAGCTGGGGCTGCGGCGGCAATATGCGCCCCGAGTATTATGCCGACCTCTATCGCCGCTATGCCATCTATGCGCGCGACTACAGCGACAATAAGCTCTATCGCATCGCCTCGGGTGCCAACGCCGGCGACACGCGTTGGACCGACGTGTGCATGAAGCAGATAGGCACGCGCATGAACGGTCTGTCGGTGCATTATTACGCCGTGCGCAACTGGAAGGAGGGCATGAAGGGCTCTGCCACTCAGTTTAACGAGCAGGAGTATTATGAGACACTCAGCCAGGCACTGCGCATTGAAGACTGCCTGGTGAAGCACATGGCGGTGATGGATAAGTACGACCCCAAGAAACGCATCGGCTTTATGGTGGATGAGTGGGGCACGTGGTGGGAGGTGGAACCGGGCACCAACCCGGGACACTTGTTCCAGCAGAACACGATGCGCGATGCCTTGGTGGCTTCGTCGTCGCTCGACATCTTCCACAAATACACCGACCGCATCAAGATGGCAAACATAGCTCAGGTGGTGAACGTGTTGCAGGCTATGATCTTGACGCGCGACGACCGGATGGTGCTGACCCCCACCTATTATGTGTTTATGATGTATAAGCCCCACAAGGAGGCTACCTTCGTGCCCGCCACGCTGACGTGCGAGCGTAAGGAGATTAACGAGCAGGAGTCGGTGCCCGTGGTGAGCAGCACTTGCTCGCGCGACAAAGAGGGTGTGCTGCACCTGTCGCTGAGCAATCTGGACATGACGCAGCCCCACGTGGTGGCTGTGGACATTGACGGCAAGCAGATTAAGAGCGCCGAGGGCGAGATCCTCACCGCCGCAGACGTGGATAGCTATAACGACTTCGGCAAGAAGGAGGTGATTCACCCCGCTACGTTCACCGGAGCTAAGGTGAAGAAGGGGTCGCTGATGGTGACCCTGCCGGCGCATTCTATTGTGACGCTGACGTTGAAGTAATTGCCCCGGACAAAAGTAACAGCAGGATGAAACGCATCATCGCTTTTTTGTTTGCCTCTTTTATGGTATGTTCGTGCGCGCTTGTGGCTAATGCCATGACGCGCACGCGTTATAATTTCAACTCCGATTGGCACTTCCTGATTGGGGCGCAAGACTCCGCCGCCTTCTTCGCCACACCGTTCGAGGCGAAGCGCGAGGCGCGGGCGGTGACGTTGCCCCACGCCTTCAACGAAGACGAGGCCTTCAGCGTGGAGATTAAGCAACACACCGACACCATCGTGTGGTATTTCAAGACCTTCCGCCTGCCCGCCGACGTGCCTGCCGACGCTAAGGTCTTCATCGAGTTTGAAGGGGTGCGCCAGGCTGCCGACGTTTATCTGAACGGTCATCACTTGGCGCTGCACGAGAACGGGGTCATGGCGTTCGGCTTGGACCTCACCCCATACGTGGACCTCAGTGGCGACAACCGCCTGGCGCTGCGCATCGACAACGACTGGCACTACCGCGAGCGGGGCGACAGCACGCACTCCACCTTTCAGTGGAACAACAATAACTTCAACGCCAACTATGGCGGCATCCCCAAGAACGTCTATCTGCACGTCACGGGACCCGTCTATCAAACGCTGCCCCTCTATAGTCAGCTCGGCACGGTGGGCACCTATGTCTACGCCACCGACATCGACGTGGCGCGGCGCAAGGCGGAGGTGCACGTCGAGAGCGAGGTGAAGAACGAGAGCACAGCGGCGCAGGAGCTGCGCCTCGAGGTGGAGTTGCTCGATGCCGACGGCAAGCAGGTGGCTCACTTCAGCGGGGCGCGCCAACGCGTGGAGGCGGGCGGCTCCGCCACACTCACCGCCTCGCAACGGGTGGGCAAGCTGCACTTCTGGAGCTGGGGCTACGGCTATCTCTACACGGTGCGAAGCCGCGTCACCTGCGGCAGCCGACAGCTCGACGAGGTGGCGATACGCACGGGCTTCCGCAAGACGCGGTTCGCCGAGGGCAAGGTGTGGCTGAACGACCGTGTGCTGATGATGAAGGGCTTCGCGCAACGCACCAGCAATGAGTGGCCCGCCGTGGGCATGTGTGTGCCCGCCTGGCTGAGCGATTATTCGAACGCCTTGATGGTGGCGGATAACGCTAACTTGGTGCGGTGGATGCACGTCACCCCCTGGAAGCAAGACGTGGAGTCGTGCGACCGCGTGGGTCTGATTGAGGCGATGCCCGCCGGCGATGCCGAGAAGGACTGCGAGGGTCGAAGGTGGCAGCAGCGCACCGCCTTGATGCGCGACGCTATTATCTATAACCGCAACAACCCGAGCATCTTGTTTTATGAGAGCGGCAATGAGTCGATCAGCCGTGAGCACATGGTGGAGATGAAGCAGCTGCGCGACCTGTATGACCCGCACGGCGGTCGCGCCATAGGCAGCCGCGAGATGTTGGACATCGACGAGGCGGAATATGGCGGCGAGATGCTCTACATCAACAAGAGCGGCAAGCACCCGATGTGGG
>CAZBWT010000103.1:0-7431 GCA_964495625.1 uncultured Prevotellaceae bacterium
ATAAATCGCCTCGTCAGACCTCCGAACTCCTCAATGCGGCGGTCGCGGAGGAAGGGCCACCAGCGGCGCACGTTCTCGCAACGCTTCATGTCGATGTCCACAATGCGGATTTCGGGCTCCGTGCCGAGTTCGGCGAGCAACTCACCTTGCGGACCAGCCACAAAGCTGTGCCCCCAGAATGAGATGCCGTTGGTCTGACCCGAGGGATCGACCTCGTGCCCGCAACGGTTCACGGTGATGACCGGCAGACCGTTGGCAACGGCATGACCGCGCTGCACCGTCTGCCAGGCTCGCAACTGGCGCTCTTGCTCCTCGGGCGTGTCGCTGCTCTCCCAGCCGATGGCGGTGGGGTAGATGAGCAGTTCCGCACCCTGCAAAGCCATGAGGCGCGCACCTTCGGGATACCATTGATCCCAACAAACCTGCACGCCCAACACACCCACCGAGGTGCGTATGGGGTGGAACCCAAGGTCGCCGGGGGTGAAGTAGAACTTCTCGTAGTAGGCGGGGTCGTCGGGGATGTGCATCTTGCGATAGCGTCCGGCAATGGAGCCGTCGCTGTCTAACACCACGGCGGTGTTGTGGTAGAGACCCGCAGCACGGCGCTCGAAGAGGGAGGTGACGATGACCACCCCTAACTCGCGCGCCAAGGCACCGAAGTGGTCGGTGGAGGGGCCGGGAACAGGTTCTGCCAGGTCGAAGCACGAGGTGTCTTCGGTCTGGCAGAAATAGAGTGAGTTATGGAGTTCTTGCAGCACGATGAGCTGCGCTCCGAGGGCTGCGGCTTGGCGCACGTCGGCGGTGATTTGCTCACGATTGGCGGCGAGGTCGCTGCCCTTGCTTTGTTGTATGATGGCAACTTTCATAGGCTTGGGGTGTGTAAGTGGTTGGTGGTGCAAAAGTAAGCCTCTTTTGCCAATTCGCCAAGCTTACACGCCCCGAATATTTCCCGTTTGAGAAAGTGGTTTAGGGTTGAGGCGGGTGTCGGGAGCAAAAACACTGCCTCCGGTTTGATGTGTGATGCTGATTTGCTTGTTGTCTGGGGGGATGGGTTTAGAAGTCTCCGCCGCCGAAACCGCCGCCAAAGTCATCGCCGCCACGGTTGCCGCCACCGAAGTCGTTACCGCCGCGGTTGTTGCCGCCGGTTTGACCCATGTTGGGGCGCATCTGCATGGCGGAACGTGCGTCGATGAGCTTTTCGAGGTAGCTGATGTAGAGCGAGTCGCCCATGATGAGGTGCAGGTCGGCACGATATTGCGCCTTAAATTCCTCCTGCTGCTGACGCATGGCTTCGCGTTCGTCGTCGCTGCGACGCACGCGCTTGCCGTTGCTGTCGGTGGTGCGATTGTTGCGCTCGGCTTCGAGCATGGCTTTCTGTTCGGTTTGCTTGGCGTTTTGCAGGGCAAGGATTTGGGTCATCATGGCTTCGTCGAGCTGCATGCGGTTGAGCACGGCGGTGTCTACCACGGCATCCATCTGGCGCGGGGCACGCTGCTGCGCACGGCGCTGGGTGTTGCGGTCTTGGGCTACGAGGCAGCCCAAGCCTAACATGAGGCACACGGCTGCGGTGAGGAGTTTCTTTTTCATTGTGTGTGTTGTGTTTTAGTGTTTTCGTTATTAGGATGATTTAGAGGGCTGAAGGTTTAAAGAAAACTCCCCGCCGCGACGTTTTGTGGTGTCGCGGCGGGGAGTCGATTGGGGTTATTCATGCGATTAGCAGGGACGCTTCTTGGGGAGTTTGAAGACATCTTGCACCTCCTTCATGGCAGCTTCGGTCATGCCTTCCGGCTCGAAGCCCATGTTTTTGGCGCACATGTAGATGTTGGCAGACTTGTTGAGCACGTCAACCTGGTCGAAGGCATCCATGATGTCGGTGCCGACGGCGCAAACGCCGTGCTTCTCCCACATCACTACGTCATAGTCTTTGATCTGCTCGAGTGTGGCATCAGCCAAGGTGACGGAACCGGGCAGTTCGTAGGGCACGATGCCGAGTCCGAGGGGCGCGAAGGCAAGTGTTTCGGGGATCATGCTCCACAAGATCTTGGTCATGACATCTTTCTGCAAGAACTTCGGGTTGTGGCTCATGGCTACAAGCTCGATGGGGTGAGTGTGGAGGCTTGCCTTGTAGGTGGAACCCGAGGCAATGAGGTAGTTGTGCATGGAGAGGTGCGAGGGGAGCTCTGAAGTGGGGAGCACAGCCTCGTCGGCAATGATTTCGTAGCTGGCACAGTCGTCGCAGATGCGGATGATGGAGCCGTTCTGCATGGGCCAACGTGCCAAGTCGCGCATGCGCTTGCCGGTGCCTTTGCAATAGAAGAAGCAGCCCTTCAGATGGGGCAGCGTGGTGCCAATCTGCTTGACGGGTGCGATGGCGGGGAGCTGACGCATTTCAGCGTCGGCAAATTCGGTGATGTTGATGGTGATGTTGCCGCCGTTGCGTTCGGCCCAGCCTTTTTGCCAGAGGTAGCCGGCTACTTCTGCCACTTTGTTGACCTCGGCTGCGAGTCCGGGGCGTCCTTCGAGTATGGATTTCATAACTTTGTTGTTAGATGTGTTTCTGTTTTCTTTCTTATTAATATAAAACGTGCCGCAAAGATACGGTGTTTTGCCGAAACGTGGGCTTCGGCGGGTGGTTTTCTGAGTGGCGACCGTTTTCGCGCGTTGCCGACTCGCCCCGCGTTTAGCCGATGAGCTGCGGCAGGAAGGTGGAGATGATGAGCACGATGATGCCCAACAGGAGCACGGCGATGGTCTTTTGTGAGCAGCCTTTCCACTCTTTGAGGATGATGCCCCAGACGTTAGAGAAGGTGACGTTGAGCGCCATGAGGATGCAGAACGAGAGGGTCATCAGCGTGGGCGACTCGGTGAGGAAGCCTTTGCCCAAGGAGAGTCCGAAGAACTGGCTATACCACAAGGCACCTGCCAAGAAGCAGAAGATGAGGTTGTTGCCCCACACGGCTCCGTTGCGATAGTCGCCCCAGGTGTGGTTTTTGGAGTTCTGATAGAAGCAGTAGATGGCGTTGGTGACGAATCCGCCGAGGGTGACGATGAACGTGGCGGGGAGCGTCTTGTACATGTCCGGCGTGTCGGCTCCGAAGTTGAGGTCTTTGCCAAACTCCAAGCCTACGTTGAAGCAACCGCTCATGAAGCCTGCCAAGAGGGCAATGGCGAGACCTTTGGGGAAGTTGAAGTCTTTGACGGCTTCTTTCTTGGCTTCTTCAGAGAGGCTGTTGGCCTTCATGGAGCCTGCCACACCGATGATGGCGATGCCGAGCAGGGTGACGACCACGCCGACAATGACGGCAAGGGTGAGGCTTGACAGGGCATCTTGCTCGGGGAAGAAGAGGTTGAGCAGCACGGGGCTCATGATGGTGCCGAGACCGGCGCAGGTGCCCAAGGCGATGGACTGCCCTAAGGCTACGCCTAAGTAGCGCATGGAGAGTCCGAAGGTGAGTCCGCCCACACCCCACAGTACACCAAAGAGCAACGTCATGCCGACGTTGAAGGTGTTGTCTGCCGTGAAGAGATCACCCAAGCTGTGTCCCGCCGGAACGGCTAAGAGGGCACCAAGGAAGGGGAGGATAAGCCACGCGAAGACACCCTGTATGATCCAATAGGATTCCCAGCTCCACTGTTTGATTTTGTTGATGGGCACGTAGCAGCTTGACTGACAGAAGGCTCCGATGGCGATGATTAAAAGTCCGATGATTATTTCCATGGATGTATGGTTGTTACGATGGTAAAAAACGTGGGCAAGTTGCCCAACCACCCCTAAATTCGTCTCGGCGGGGAGACGCTGCGGAGGGCGGGTAACTTGCCCGGTGTCGTGAGTTGGTCGATTAGCGCTTGCCGGTTACGTCAGCTTCGTACTTCTCGATCTCGGCGATGAAGTCTGTGCCCACAGGTACGTTGTTGCGGAGGCAGAATTCATCGTAGACAGCCTGCCACGGCAGCGACTTCTCTTCTTCAAGAAGGGCAAGACGCTGGAAGCCCTGGTCGGCAGCTTCGTACTTGCGGAGCTGTGCAAGGGGTTCGAGCAGTGCACGTGTCATGCAACGCTGGGCTGCACGGCTACCGATGACGTAGGCACCGATGCGGTTGATGCTGCCGTCGAAGTAGTCGAGACCGTAGTGTACGCGGTCGAGTGCGTCGGCACGAACGATCTCCTGGAAGAGGTCGAGCGTGGGGTCGTCCATGATGGTGACGTGGTCAGAGTCCCAACGCACGGGGCGGCTGACGTGAAGCATCAACTCAGGCACGTAGAGCAACATCGACGACACCTTGTCGGCAACAGACTCCGTCGGGTGGAAGTGACCGGTGTCGAGGGTGATCATCTTGTTGTTTTGTGCTGCGTAGGCGGTGTAGAAGTCGTTGGAACCCACGGTGTAGCTCTCCAGGCCGATGCCGAACACCTTAGACTCGATGCAGTCTTTCATGTTCTTCTTCTCGTCGGCAAAGATTTGATCCAACGAGTCCTTGAGGAGTTCGCGGTAGAGCTTACGGTTGACGGTGAGGTCCTTGCTTCCGTCGTGTACCCAGAGGTTCATGATACAGGGGTCGCCCTGAGCTGCACCCATAGCGTCGGCAATGGTGCGGCAACGCTTGGTGTGCTCAATCCAGAACTTGCGGATGCTCTCGTCAGGGTTAGAGAGTGAGAGGTTGCCACTCTTGGGGTGTGAGAATGAGGTCGAGTTGAAGTCCAACTTGGTGTTGTTCTCTTTGCCCCACTGAATCCAGCTCTCGAAGTGCTTAACTTCTACCTGGTCGCGGTCAACGATCTGACCCTGGAAGTCGCCGTAGATTTCGTGGAGGTTGAGGCGATGGTTGCCCGGGATGAGCGATTTTGCCTTGAGGATGTCGGCACGGAGTTCGTCGATGTTGCGAGCCTTGCCGGGGTAGTTGCCCGTAGACTGGATGCCACCGGTGAGGTCACCACCCTGCACCTCGAAGCCGGCAACGTCGTCGGCCTGCCAGCAGTGCATGGAGAGGTGGAAGTTCTGGAGCTGCTCGATCACTTTCTCTGTGTCGATTCCTAATTCGGCATAACGCTCTTTGGCAACGGCGTATGCTTTTTCAATCAATTCTGATTTCATACTGTGTTTTTTTAACGAGGTTAGTATTGTGTGTTATTGTTGTGTTCGTTTTAGTAGCACTTCTTGCAGAACTCGGCGTAGGCTGCGTCCCAGGCTTCGGTTTCTTTGGGCTCGAAGCGGTCTAACGGCGTAGCCTTGGCAATGAGGGCGCGCATCTGGCTGATGTCGTTGACGAGACCGATGGCCTTGAACTGCATCATGATGTTGCCGATGGCTGTGGCTTCAGTGGGTCCTGCCAAGACGGTGGTGCCGATGGCATTGGCTGTGAACTGGTCGAGCAGGGCGTTCTTGGCTCCGCCGCCAATGATGTGCAGCACTTCGATGGGGAAGGGGGCTACCTCTTTGAGCCAGGTGAAGACGGTGCGGTAACGCAGGGCTAACGACTCCATGATGGAGCGTGCCACCTGGGCATCGTTTTCAGGCTTGGCAATGCCGTGCTTGTCGCAATATTCGTCGATGGCGGCGAGCATGCTGGGTGGGTTGGCGAAGATGGGGTCGTCGGTGTTGAAGAAGCTGTGGAAGGCGGGAGCCGAAAGCTCCATCTCGACGAGCTCGGGGTAGCTGTAGTCTTTGCCGGCAGCTTTCCACTCTTTGCGACATTGCTCGAGGATCCACATGCCGGTGATGTTCTTGAGGAAGCGCGTGGTGCCCTCAATGCCACCTTCGTTGGTGAAGTTGAGCTCGGCGCTGCGCTCGGTGATGATGGGGTCTTTCACCTCGATGCCCATGAGCGACCATGTGCCGGAGCTGAGGTAGGCAAACTTCTCGTTGGCTGCGGGCACTGAGGCTACGGCCGAGGCGGTGTCATGTCCGGCAATGGCAATGACGGGAATGTCGTAGCCGAAGGACCGGCTGAGCAGCTCGGTGCGCAGCTTGCCGATTTCCTGACCCGGCATGACGATGGGCGGGAAGGCGTTGATGTCGGCTCCGGCAGCGGCTATGAGTTCGCGGTCAATTTGCTTGCTGACAGGGTCGAGGAATTGTGAGGTGGAAAGGATGGTGTATTCACATACTGCCTTGCCCGTGAGCAGGTAGGAGATGAGATCGGGGATGAAAAGGTAGGTCTTGGCTTGCTTCATCGGCTCGAAGCCTTCTTTGTGGCAGGCGTAGAGCTGAAACAGCGTGTTGAAGTTGAGGAACTGGATGCCCGTCTTGCGGTAGATTTCTTTCTTGGGAATGATCTTGCCAAACTCTTCGATGGCAGTGTCGGTGTAGGGGTCACGGTAGGCACGAGGTTCGCTGATCATCTTGCCGTCGGCACCGATGAAGGCGACATCTACGCCCCAAGTGTCAACACCGATGGAGCAGATGTGCGCGTCGGTGCGCTTGGTGAGTTCGTTAAGCCCCGCTACGATTTCGCCGAAGAGGGTCTCTATGCTCCAGTAGAATTTGCCATCTTTCTCGTGGATGGCGTTGGGGAAACGACGCACCTCTTCGGTGGTCAATACTCCGTTTTCAAGCCCGGAGAGGATCATGCGACCGCTGGTGGCTCCGAGGTCAATGGCTAAAACGTAGTCTTTCATGTGCTGTTTTAGTGTCTATGGGGTTAGTGTTGTATGTTGTTGTTATGGATTGTAACCTCTCTGCGCGGCAACGTGAGTGAGCTTGGCAAGGGTGCTCAAGGCTCGCGGAGGCTGCCTCACCGTTGGTCTTAATCATCGCAAAGATATGTATTATTTTGTGTCTGTGCCTTTTTCACCATAAAAAGATGTCGTTTTTTGCGTATTTTTACGTTTTTGTTTTACTTTGCGCCTCGCTGTGCGCCGCGACTATCTGTTATGCCCGGCGTGTTAATGTAATTTTCCGAATGATGAAATGCCTGATTGATGATTTGGAGGTGGAGGTGACGCGCAAAGCGATACGCCACTTGATTTTGCGTGTGCGACCTGATGGCACCGTGGCGGTGTCTGCCCCGCTGCTGGTGACCGACGAGGCGGTGCGCCGTTTCGTGCAGGAGCGCCTCGAATGGATTGCCCGCGCCCGCGAACGGGTGGTGCGCCGCGCTGCTGCAAGCGACACGTCGGAGTGGTCGCCGCACGAGGCGTTGGAGCATTACCGCGCCTTGCAGGTGTTTCTGCGTGATAGGTTGGAGTATTGGGCTCCGCGTATGGGGGTGAGGTATGCCGGCTTTAAGGTGAAGGGTATGAAGTCGAAGTGGGGTTCGTGTAATGTGCGCACGCATGTCTTGACGTTTAATCTTTACTTGCGCCGCTGGCCCGACGAGTGCATCGAGTATGTGGTGGTGCATGAGTTGGCTCACCTGTTGGTGCCTAATCATAGCCCCGCGTTTTATGCGGTGTTAGATGAATATTTCCCCCGCTGGCAAGCGTGCCGCAAT
>CAZBWT010000104.1:0-257 GCA_964495625.1 uncultured Prevotellaceae bacterium
AGCAGCGCCAGTCTATGAAGGAAGCTGACCAGCCCAAGATGCAGGTTTCGATGAAGATCGACCGCGACACAAAGATGGGTATCGTCACCGAACTCAAGACACAGTTGCGTAAGGCTCAGTGCTTGAAGATCAGCTACTCTGCCAAGAGATAAGTTGATTGCAACACTTACCAACACTTTCAACTCATTGATATTACGTAGATGCCGGTAGGCAATACATAAATATCTTATAAGAAGGGTGTTTCTCTCGTCGAGGAA
>CAZBWT010000104.1:357-7212 GCA_964495625.1 uncultured Prevotellaceae bacterium
CACCCTTCTTTCAGTCTGAAACCATCATTATCCATCTTTTGTATCCTACCTATAGCATACCCTTCTTCAATCTGTAACCATCCTTATCCTTCTTCGGTATCATATTTTACACAGAGGAACACCCTTCTTTCAGTCTGAAACCATCATTATCCATCTTTTGTATCCTACCTATAGGCACACCCTTCTCCCAATCTGTAGCAGACCTTGTCCCTCTCCGAGATCATATATCTTACTCATAGAAACGCATTTCTTTCAGTCTCTAACCATACTCCATTGACTAAAACATGCCTTGAAATTTTGTAAATGAACGAAAAAGCTGCATCTTTGCCCGGCATAAACACAGCAGCCTGACATATCACAAGCTAATACATCATACACATCTTCATATTCACTATGAAAATACCGACTTTAAATCTTACGCGAGGCTTGGTTGTGACAACCTTGTCATTAGTAGCCCTTAGCACAGAAGCGCTCCCCATTCGTTATGCAACCCCCACGTGGACGGAATGGCAAGACCCTGCAGTTAATGCCGTACATCGTCTGCCCATGCATACCACCTACTTCCCCTTTGAATCCGTCGATGCCTCAAACCGACCCAAAGAAGAGAGTCGCAACTTCCTCACGCTTAATGGCGACTGGAAATTCAAGTGGGTAGAGAATGCCGACGAGCGTCCCACTAACTTCTGGTCCGTTGGCTACGACGATAGCAGTTGGGGCACCATGCCTGTGCCCGGGTTGTGGGAACTCAATGGCTATGGCGATCCCATCTACGTCAACATTGGGTATGCATGGCATAACTATGCGCCCAAGACACCGCCCGTCGTGCCCACCGAGCGCAACCATGTAGGCTCCTACCGCCGCACTGTCAACGTACCTGCCTCGTGGGCAGGCAAGCGCATCACAGCCCACTTCGGCTCGGTCACGTCCAACATGTACCTTTGGGTCAATGGGAAGTTCGTCGGTTATAGTGAAGACAGCAAAGTAGAGCCGGAGTTCGACCTCACCCCCTTCATTCACACCGGACACAACGTCATTGCCTTCCAGGTGTTCCGTTGGTGTGACGGCACCTACCTCGAAGACCAAGACTTCTTTCGCCTCAGTGGCGTGGCGCGCGACTGCTACCTCATGGCGCGCAACATACAGCAAATCTACGACTTGCAGTGCACCTCCGAGCTGAGTGACGACTTCGCCCACGGCACCCTCAACGTCACCGTCGAATGGCCTGCCGCCGGTTCAAAAGTCAGGTTAGAGCTTCTTGATCAAGACAAAAACATCGTCACAACGCAGACCATCGACGGCATGTCGCCCAACGTCCCCCTCGAAGTTGAAAACCCGCGCCTTTGGACAGCCGAGACCCCCAACCTCTATACCCTCCGAGCCACATTGATAGACAAAGGCAGCGTCAAAGAAGTGCTGACCTACAACGTCGGGTTCCGTCGCGTAGAAATCAAAGACGGGCAACTCCTCGTCAATGGGCAGCCCGTGCTCATCAAAGGGGTAGACCGCCACGAACTCGACCCTGACGGTGGCTACGTCGTGAGCCGTGAGCGCATGGAGGCAGACATCCGCCTCATGAAGCGCCTCAACATCAATGCCGTGCGCACCAGCCACTACCCAGACGACCCCTATTGGTACGACCTTTGCGACCGATATGGGCTCTACGTCACCGCCGAAGCCAACATCGAGTCGCACGGCATGGGCTATGGCGATAAAACCTTAGCCAAAGACACAGCCTACCGCACCGCCCACTTAGAGCGCAACGAGCGCAACGTGCGTCGCAACTTCAACCATCCCTCCATCATCGTCTGGTCGTTAGGCAACGAAGCCGGCTTTGGCGACAACTTTGCCGAGTGCTACAACATGGTCAAGGCGATGGATCCCTCACGCCCCGTGCAATACGAACAGTCCGGCAAAAATAAATACACCGACATCTATTGCCCCATGTACTTAGGCTACAAGCGTTGCATCGAATATAGCGAAGGCAAAGACCCCCGTCCCCTCATCCAGTGCGAATATGCCCATGCCATGGGCAACTCCATGGGCGGCTTCAAAGAATATTGGGAACTCATCCGCCGTTACCCCAAATACCAAGGCGGCTACATCTGGGACTTTGTGGATCAGGGACTGCGATGGCACGATGCCGAGGGACGCGAATTCTTTGGCTACGGCGGAGACTTCAACCCGCGCGATGCCTCCGACATGAACTTCTGCAACAACGGACTTGTCGCCCCCGATCGCACCCCACACCCCCATGCCTACGAAGTGGCATACTACTACCAAAACATCTGGATAGACTCACTCAACGTGTCGCGGCGTGAAGCCACCCTGCGCAACGAGAACTTCTTCCGCGACCTCTCGGACGTAGAACTGCGTTGGAGCCTCAACAGCAACGGGCGCACCGTGCAGCATGGCATCATCACACAGCTCAACGTTGCCCCGCAGCAGACGCAAACCCTCACCATTCCCTTCGAGCTAACAGCCTGCCCTGCCGACGAAGTCGTCACCCTCGACTTCAGCTTCTGCAAGACCAGCTCTGAATTCGCCTTCGAAGTGGGCGACGAGGTGGCGCGTCAGCAGTACGTGCTCCGTCAGCCCGCCATGCAACCCGTGTCGTTGACCTCGGGCAGTCGTCCCAAGGTGCGCGAAAGTGACACCACCGTCACCGTCACCGGGGCGACCTACACCGTCACCTTCGACCGCGCCACCGGTTGGCTCACAGCCTTCACCGCCAACGGCACCGACTACATCGCCCCCGGCAGTCAGCTGCGCCCCAACTTCTGGCGCGCCTCCACCGACAACGACTTCGGAGCCAAGCTGCCGCGCAAATGGGGCGCATGGCGCACCCCCGACTACCGCCTCACCCACTGGGCTGTGAAGCAAGACAAACACACCGTCAGCATCACAGCTGAATACCGTCTCGACTCACTCCACAGCACCTTGGCGATGACCTACCGGATGGGAGGTGCGGCAGAAGTCATCATCGACCAGCACCTCATCCCCGACACCGGAGTAGAGCTCCCCGGGCTCTATCGCTTCGGCATGAAAGTTGCCATGCCTGCCGCCTTCGACCACGTCAACTACTTGGGGCGCGGACCGCAAGAAAGCTACATCGACCGCAAGAGTTCCGCCTTCATCGGGCAATATGACGCTGCGGTCAGCGACCAGTTCCACGGCTACCAGCGTCCGCAAGAAACCGGCAGCCACTGCGACTTGCGCCGCTTCAGCCTCAGCGACGACCGTGGGCAAGCCCTCAGCATCACAGCCGACAGCCTCTTCTCCGCTTCAGCACTGCCCTACACCCAAGAGCAACTCGACAGCTACCCCGACAAACAGCAAACCCACCCTGAATTTCTCACCCCTGCGGGCATCACCACCCTCTGCATCGACGGTTTCATGATGGGACTTGCCTGCGAAAACAGCTGGGGAGCCATGCCGCGACCGGAATATCGCATGCAACCGCGCGACTTCACCTTCCGCTTCAAACTCTGTGCAGGTCACAAGAACTACTAAACGGCGGAACACAGCCGGCAAAACAAAACAAGGTGGCTGCAGTAGTACTTCTTATCGGAAACCCTGCACTTCTTATTGGAAACCTTGGTTGACACAATAAAACGAACTTCATACCGTTTTTATCACGGTATGAAGTTCGTAATCACATCCCCTAACCTTCAGTGGCGGGCCGACTTTTCGGCTCGAACCATGAGTGTTGCCGTTTGCCGATGGGTGCTGACGGCAATCTTCGTGTTTGGGGGGATGAGCATAGGCGGCACACTTCGGGCGCAAAACGAGCCACAAATCTCCATGTATTGGGCAGTGCCCACCGTCTACAACCCCGCCTCCGGCGGGCAAGATAGCTCCATGCACATCGCAGCCTTCGACCGCATGCAGTGGGTCGGCGTGGAAAATGCGCCGCGCACCTTCTTCTTCGGAGCCGATATGCCCTTCAAATTCCTGCGGCGCGAACATGCTGCCGGGCTGCTTCTCATCAACGATGAGGCGGGTCTCTTCTCCACCACCACCTTTGGTGTGCAATATGCCTACAAGATGCCCTTGTGGGGCGGTCAGTTAGCGGTGGGTGTGCAGGGCGGAGCCGTCAACCAAAGCTTTGCCGGCGGCGACGTTTACATCCCCGACGGTGATGCGTGGGATCCCTCAGCCGATGCTATCCCCTCCGGCAATGTCTCTGCCATGGCGTTCGACTGTGCTGCCGGCATCTACTACACCCATGGTCTTGTCTATGGCGGCATCTCGGCGCAACACCTCACTGCTGCCACCCTTGAGCTCGACGAATACGCTTATTCTCAGCTCGAAAGAATTTATTATTTTCAGCTTGGATGCAATATCCCCATCAAACGCACGTTATTCATATTGCAGCCGTCGGTGTTGGTGAAGACGCAGTTACAGTCCACCCAGACCGACTACACCCTGCGCTTCACCTACGACCATCGCCTTTGGGGCGGGCTCACCTATCGTCACGGAGATGCCGTGGTTGTGCAAGCAGGTGTAGACTTGAAGAATATTCGACTCGGTTATGCTTACGATATCGGCACCTCAGCCTTGGCGAAAGTGTCGGGCGGCAGCCATGAAATCGTTGCCACCTACACGCTCAAGCTCGATATGGGTAAGAAAGAAAAACATAAACATAAAAGTATCAGAATCCTCTAACTGTCCGTCTGCGGTCAGAGTGACAAAGCTCACAACTCAAGATGTTCTCTTACTTTCTGCTAAGCAAATTAAACAGTTCTTATGAAGCAACTCCTTTTAGCGGTATTAACCCTTCTTTTGTTTACGGCATGCTCCAGCTCGTTGGGTGGGGGTGGAGGCGAAGTCTCCGGCTCTTACGGACGTGTGTGGAACGAGCCTGCACCCTATGGCATGGTTCTCATCAAACGTGGCTCCATCGAAGTCGGTGCACAAGAGCAAGACTCCCTTTGGAACGACCTACCCGAGGCGCGTGGCATCTCGGTCGATGCCTTCTGGATGGATGAGCGCGAAGTGTCGAACGCCAAATATCGTCAGTTCGTCAACTACGTGCGCGACTCCATCATTCGCGAACGCCTTGCCGACCCCGCCTACGGTGGCAATGACGACTTCAAAATTGAAGAAGACCGTTACGGCGAACCCGTCACACCGCACCTCAACTGGTCGCGTCCCATCCCGTGGCGCAAACCCAACGAAGACGAAGAACGCGCCATCAACAGCGTCTTCCGCATCGACCCCATCACAGGCGGCAAGATGCTCGACGCACGTCAGATGAACTACCGCTACGAAGTCTTCGACTATAAGTCGTATGCACAGCGCCGCTACCGTCTCGACCCCGAGCTTCGCAACCTCAACACCGACATTCCGGTCAACTACGACGAGCAGATCATGATCTCAAAAGACACAGCCTTCCTCGACGACGAAGGCAACATCGTGCGTGAGACCATCACCCGCCCCCTCTCGAGCGAGTTCGACTTCCTCAACACCTACATCGTCAACATCTACCCTGACACCACCGTCTGGGTCAACGACTTTGCCAATGCCTACACCGAGCAATATGCCCGTCACTACTTCTCCAATGCCATCTACGACGACTATCCCGTGGTAGGTGTGTCGTGGGAACAGGCCAATGCCTATTGCATCTGGCGCACCGAATACCTGCGTCAGAGCTACGGCATGCGTGGCATACAAACCGAAGCCTTCCGTCTGCCCACCGAGGCCGAATGGGAATATGCCGCCCGTGCCGGCAACACCGAGCAGATTTACCCCTGGAAGAACAACGTGCCGCACACCGACAAAGGCTGCTACTATGGCAACTTCAAGCCCGGCGATGGCGACTACACCCGCGACGGCTACATCATCACCGCCCCCACGGGTTCCTACTCTGCCAACGACTTCGGACTTTATGACATGAGCGGCAACGTGGCGGAGTGGACCTCGTCCGCGTGGTCGGAAGCCGGCATACAGCAGACCTCAGACATCAACCCCGACTACCAATACAACGCCGCAAAAGAAGATCCCTACCGCATGAAGCGCAAAGTGATACGTGGCGGTTCGTGGAAGGATGCCCAGCACTATGTGCGCTCTGATGTCCGCACGTGGGAATATCAAAATGAGCAACGCTCGTTTGTGGGCTTCCGCTGCGTGCGCACCTACTTGGGCGGTGCCAAATCTGCCAAGAGCAGCAGCAAGAGCTCGGGTGGCAGCAAAAGCTCGGGTGGCAGCTCGGCGCGCACCGGTGGCAGCACTCGCTCAGTGAGAAGATAACGACACACACAAAAAAACACATACTCCAATGAGGAAAACAATAAAGAAAAAAAGCATCCGCGGATTTTTTAGCGGAGACAAAGGTCAGCGCACATTCAACTACGCATATAGCATCGGTGCCTCTATCGTCATCTTGGGTTCACTCTTCAAGATCCTTCACCTGCCGGGTGCCGATTTGATGCTCATCCTTGGCATGGGCACCGAGGCAGCCATCTTCTTCCTTTCGTCGTTCGACGAACCTGCCAAAGACTACAAGTGGGAGCAGGTCTTCCCCGAGCTCGACGACCCCAATGCCGAGCCTTCGCACGGTGTGCGTGGCGCGCAGGCAGGTGGCACCGTCATCATTGGTGGTGGCACTGTCGGCGCGGTTAGCGGAGCCGAAGCGGCTGAGCCCGTTCAGGGCGCAGCAGGCGGACCCATCATCATCGGCGGAGCTGCCCCGGCAGCTTCGGGCGTGGTGAGTGGGGGAGTGGTAGCTCCTGAAGGCTCAGCCGACCTGAGCGCAGCCACCGAGAAATATGTGCGTCAAATCAACGACATGACCGACCAGTTGGCACAACTGCAAACCATCACTGCGTCGCTCAGCGAGGCGCAACGCACCCTCTT
>CAZBWT010000105.1:0-7170 GCA_964495625.1 uncultured Prevotellaceae bacterium
AATCTCCATTGATTAATTCCACCAAAACACACACAAATAAATTACATCTGTCATGAGTAAAATTAATGCAAGTAACGCGCAGACAGCCGCAGTTGCCGCACCCGAAGTAAACACGGCAGCCACCGACGCGGCTGCTGACATTGTCACTGCCGATGCCAAATTTCGCATCTCAGACCTGCTGCATCGCGAAGACTGGCTTGCCATCTGGGCAGCCTTCATCATCATTGCCATCGCCGCCGTGGGCGTACTCACCGGCGACTTCGACTTTCAGGGCGCTAAATTAGCCGTGTGGGGCACCGCCGAGCATCCTTACCCCTGGGCTGCCTTCACCACCGCCATCGCCTCGCGTTGGGTGCTGACCTTGTTGGCATTGGGCATAGTCTTCACCCTTGCCATAGGGCTGCAACACAAAAGCGTGCGTCGCTTCATCCCAGCCTTCATCGGTCTCTTCCTGCTCACCACGTTGGCGCGTCTGCTCTCAGCGCAAGAGCTCTGCAACCGCTACTTGGAGTATGCCTTCTGGGCACTCATCCTCGGTTTGGTTGTGGCTAACGTGTGGCGCGTGCCCGCTTGGCTGCGCCCCGCGCTGCAAACCGAGCTCTACATCAAAACGGGACTCGTCATCATGGGTGCCGAGGTGCTCTTCTCAAACGTGGCGCGCTTCGGGCTCTACGGTCTCGGCATCGCCTGGGGTGTCACGCCGTTGGTAATCCTTTTCATGTGGTTCTTCGGC
The DNA here is from genome assembly GCA_964495625.1 of uncultured Prevotellaceae bacterium. Taxonomy (GTDB): domain Bacteria; phylum Bacteroidota; class Bacteroidia; order Bacteroidales; family UBA3663; genus Liminaster. The sequence goes on from CAZBWT010000105.1 coordinate 734, forward strand.
ACACGTGTGCTTAAGATACAGAACAAGTCGCTCGTCATCACCATTGCCGCCGCCACCTCAGTGTGTGGCACGTCGGCAGCCATCGCTGCTGCCGCTGCCAGTCGGGCACGTCGCACCGACCTCACCTTTGCCGTAGGCACGTCGCTCATCTTCACCGTCATCATGATGGTAGGTCTGCCGTTGCTCATCCGTGCCGTGGGCATGGACTCGCTCATTGGCGGAGCCTGGATTGGTGGCACGGTAGACTCCACCGGTGCCGTCGTCTTGGCGGGTCAAGCCTTGGGCGACTTGGGCGGCGTGGTTGCAGCCTTGGTCAAGATGATACAAAACGTGCTCATCGGGTTCATAGCCTTTGGCATCGCCATCTTCTTCACCACCCACGTTGACCGCACCGCCGGCACTCATGTGGGCGTAGGCGAAATCTGGCAACGCTTCCCTAAGTTCATCCTCGGGTTCCTAACAGCCTCATTGGTCTTCTCGTTCATCTTGCAGCCCACCTTTGGCGCAGAAGCCACCTCGTCGGTCATTGCGCACTTAGGGCAGTTTAAGAACTGGGCATTCGCACTTGCCTTCACCTCCATCGGTCTCGAGACCAACTTCGGCGACCTGCGCAGCCAGATGCAGGGCGGCAAACCGGTCACCCTCTACCTGGTCGGTCAGGGCTTCAACTTAGTGCTCACCTTGTTGGTGTGCTGGTTGTTGCTCAGCGGGGTGCTCTTCCCCGTGCCGGAAATCGTGCTCTAAAGCCGCAGGCATTCCTCACACTCCATTAAACGCTTGACACCTATGCAAAACCTGCACAAAATAACCCGGCGACTCCCGCTGCTGCTCTTAGCGGCGGGCATCGTCGTCAGCACCTGCCTCGCCTTGGGTCACAAAGGCTGCATCGACGGCTACAACTTCGGCTGCGGACAATACTACTACACCGACATTCCCAACTGGCAAGACTACTTCGTGCGCCTGCACTACTACGCTGCGCACTCGCTGTGGCTCTACATAGCCCTCTTCTTCGTTTGGGGGCTCTTGATGATGAAGCTCTGGCAGTGGCTCGACAAAAAGTTGTGACGTGGGCGCACACACAGCAGCAAACAGGCTGCAAAGCGAAGGATATCCTCAAGAACGGAGAGTAAAAATATTCGTTAGGATTTTTTCAATATAAAATGTTTGGAGAATCACCGATAAGACGATACCTTTGCCCACGGAAAGCCGCATTAGTGAAGATCGGGAAACTCATCGATTTTTACAACTTACCGAAGCCACTAATAGCCAATGGCGGGCCGCACCTTCGGGCAGCTCTTCGGGAGCACGGCGGATTACAGAGGCGAACTAAGCTTCAAATCCTATTACATAGGAGTTTCATCACGTCCACGTGCGGTTTTCCTTTCTACTCGATTTTTATAGCAAAAAACCATAGAGCCGACACCCGTTTGAATGTCGGCTCTATGGTTTTAATAGATGGTGGAATATGGCTGATTGGTTTATAGGGGATCACTGTATGCCAAGGGGAAATATGGCTGATTAATTTGGGTAACCGCCGTATGCTAATGGGCACGTCTCAGCTTACCAACATTATCACCCCCTGCGTGAGATACGTCCAGGCAATGTAGCGCAGCAAACGCCCCACAAACATCAGAGAGCCGACCTTCCAAAACGGAGTGCGCAACATGCCGTAAGAAATCACCAAGGCATTGCCCAACACCGGGAAGAACGAGATGGCAGCGAGCCACACTCCCCGTCCGTGCAAAAAGCGACGTGCACGCTCCAAGCGCTCGCGCTTCACACGCAGATATTTCTCAATCCACTCCACGCTGGCAAAGCGACCAATGAAGTAGTTGGTCGTGGCACCACACCAGTTGCCCAGGAAGACCACCCAAATGCACTGCCACACGGGCCACCCCAAGGCGATGACAGCCGACAGAGCTGCCTCAGAGCTCATCGGTATGGCACTACCGGCAATGAATCCTGCCAAAAACAGTCCGGGGTAACCCCAAGTTAAAAGATCTTCCAATGCGAATCGTGATAAAAATATAATTAGTAACGTGCGTTTAGTCAACTCGGTTTTGGTGGAGCCATGCCTAAGGTGCCCCGGTCTCAGTAAAACCGTTCCTCAATCAGCCGGGGTGCGGTGAAACGATATTAAGTAAAGGCATGCTTCGCACATAGGCATTCCGTAAAACCAAGCTTTTGCCCCACCGAGCAGCCGCAAAAGTAGCAAAAAACAAGGGCTAAGGGGGCTTGCCGCTGCACCTTTTCAATTAATCATAAAAAAATATCTATCTTTGTGGCAACTTTTGATAACCCAAGACAACGATGGACGAAGATTTTAACATCCGCACGGCGCGCACCGGTTCGGAGCAAGATAAGGAGATAGAAAAAGCCCTACGCCCACTCACGTTCGACGACTTCACCGGGCAGGAGAAGATTATCGAAAACCTACGCGTCTTTGTGGCTGCCGCCAAGATGCGCGGTGAGGCGTTAGACCACACCCTCTTTCACGGACCTCCCGGCTTGGGCAAGACCACCCTATCGAACATCATTGCCAACGAGTTAGGTGTAGGCTTTAAAGTAACCTCCGGGCCCGTGCTCGACAAGCCCGGCGACTTGGCGGGTCTGCTCACCTCGCTCGAGCGCAACGACGTGCTCTTCATCGACGAGATACACCGCCTCAGCCCCGTGGTCGAGGAGTATCTCTACTCTGCCATGGAAGACTACCGCATCGACATCATGATTGATAAAGGTCCGGCAGCACGCAGCATCCAGATTGACCTCAATCCATTCACCCTTATTGGTGCCACCACACGCAGCGGTCTGCTCACAGCCCCGCTCCGTGCCCGCTTCGGCATCAATGCCCACTTAGAATATTACGACACCAACCTCTTGGCAGGCATCACCGCCCGCTCGGCACGCATCTTAGGCATGCCCTGCACCGAGGAGGCTGCCATAGAGATTGCCATGCGCAGCCGCGGCACCCCGCGCATCGCCAACGCCTTGTTGCGTCGTGTGCGCGACTTTGCCATGGTGAAAGGCTCCGGTCAGATTGACCTCGCCATAGCCCGCTACGCACTCGAAGCCCTCGGTGTAGACACCTACGGTCTGGACGAGATAGATAACCGCCTGCTCACCACCATCATCGACAAGTTCGGTGGCGGTCCCGTGGGTCTGACCACCATAGCCACTGCGCTCGGTGAAGACTCGGGCACCATCGAAGACGTTTACGAGCCCTACCTCATCAAAGAGGGTTTCATCAAACGCACTCCGCGCGGACGCGAAGTCACCGACTTAGCCTACAAACACTTAGGCAGGGAGCGCACCTACCGTCGCGACCGGAGCAACACGCGCGAAGAAGAATCGCTGTTCTAACCAAACGCACACAACATCATAGGACAATATAGGTCGTTGCACCACTCGTGCATGACACGCAACACAATACACATCAAATGGGTTTTGCCAAATCATTGATGAAAGACACTGCGCTCTATGGGCTCAGTTCCATCGTCGGACGTTTCTTAAACTACCTGCTCGTGCCGCTCTACACGGCGGTGATGCCCGCCTCGTCGGGTCAATATGGAGTGGTCACCAACTTCTATGCCTACACAGCCCTCATCCTGGTGCTGCTCACCTTCGGCATGGAGACCACCTTCTTCCGCTTCGCCAACAAAGAGGGTGAAGACCCCATGCGCGTCTACTCCACCGCACTCATCACCGTGGGCACGCTCTCGGCAAGCTTTGCCGCCTTGGCCTTCATCTTCTTGCAGCCGTTGGCTAACTTCTTAGGCTATGGGGCGCACCCCGAATACTTAGGCATGATGGTGGCAGTGGTGTCGCTCGATGCCTTCCTCTGCATCCCCTTCACCTACCTGCGCTATCGGCAACGCCCCTTGCGCTTCATGTGCCTCAAGCTCTTAAACATACTCATCAACATCGGGCTCAATCTCTTCGTCTTTCTGCTCTGCCCCATCATCTACCGCTCCCACCCGCAAAGCATCGCGTGGTTCTATAACTCAGACTCGTTGGTGGGCTACGTCTTCGCCATTAACCTCATCGGCACGGTGCTCACCGCCTTGTTGCTGCTGCCCGAGCTCACCGGGTTCCGCTGGACGTTCGACGGCGCACTGTTTCGCCGCATGTTCAAATATTCCTACCCCATCTTGATACTCGGTGTGGCAGGCATCCTCAACCAAACGGCAGATAAGATACTCTACCCCTTCCTCGTGCCCGGACACGAAGGCGAAGTGCAGCTCGGCATCTACGGCGCAGCTGCCAAAATAGCCATGATTATGGCCATGTTCACGCAAGCCTTCCGCTATGCCTACGAACCCATCGTCTTCAGCAGGAGTCGCGACAAAAACGATGTGGTGAAAGTCAATGCCTTGGGCATGAAGTACTTCGTCATCTTCACCCTGCTCGGCTTCTTAGTCGTCATGGCTTATTTAGACCTCTTCAAGGTGCTGCTCATCCGCAACACCGACTACTGGGTGGGACTTCGCGTGGTGCCCATCGTCATGGCAGCCGAAATCATGATGGGCATCTACTTCAACCTCTCGTTCTGGTATAAACTCATCGACCGCACCATCTGGGGCGCATGGTTCTCACTGGCGGGTTGCATCGTGCTCATCGCCGTCAACTGCCTCTTCGTGCCGCGCTACGGCTACATTGCCAGCGCCTGGGCGGGTGTGGCAGGCTATGGAGTTTGCATGTTAGCCTCCTACTTCGTCGGGCAGCGCATCAACCCCATCCCTTACGACTTGCGCAGCATCTTCAGCTACGTGGCGCTTGCCGCCGTGCTTGTTGCAGCCATGACCTACATCCCCATCGAACAAACGTGGCTCAAAGCCGTGGTGCACACCGCCCTGCTCGCCGTCTATGTAGTCTTCATGGTGCGGCGCGACTTCCCCCTTGGGGCGCTGCTCAGCAAGTTCAAACGCTAACCCAAGGCGCAAGCTAACCCTGCTTCTGCGAGTAGCACTTGCGTGAGCCAAATAATTTTATCACCCTTAATAGCAAACACTTAAACAGACAATACTAATGGAACGACCGAAAATCTCCGCCACCGTGCGCTTGCTTCACTCGCTGAAGCGGCTCGGGCGACACTACTTCGACCTCAACCGCGACAAGGTGGCACACACCGAAGCCACCGAAGCCATCATCAGCGGTGTCGACTTCAAAGGCACCAACCTGTGGGTCTTGGTCTGCGCCATCTTCATCGCCTCGTTAGGCTTAAACATGAACTCCACCGCAGTCATCATCGGAGCCATGTTGATCTCGCCGCTCATGGGTCCCATCATGGGCATCGGCTTGGCGGTGGGCATCAACGACGCACTCCTGCTGCGTCGCAGTGCGCGCAACCTCTTCGTTGCCACCTTCTTCGCCCTGCTCACGTCGTGCCTCTACTTTGTCATATCGCCCATCAGCGACGCGCGCTCCGAACTGTTGGCGCGCACACAGCCCACCATCTACGACGTGCTCATCGCCTTCTTCGGCGGCTTTGCCGGCATCATTGCCACGGGCAGCCGCGTCAAGGGCAACGTCATTCCCGGTGTGGCGATTGCCACAGCCCTCATGCCGCCGCTCTGCACCAGCGGCTACGGACTTGCCACGCTCCAGTGGGACTTCTTCTTCGGAGCCTTCTACCTCTTCCTCATCAACTGCGTCTACATCGGCTTCGCCACCTGGGTAGGTGTGCGGGTGCTCAAGCTGCCCAAACACGTCACCCTCTCGCCCCGTCGGCAACGCCTCACCATGCGGTGGGTCACCGGCTTCCTGATCTTGGTTGCCGTGCCCAGCTTCATCACCACCTGGCGCATCGTGCAGCGCAACATCGAAGAAGCCAAGGTGCGCACCTTTGTCAACCGCGAGTTTGGCAAGTCTGATGCCACCCAGCTCCTCAACTACACCTACCAAAAGACCGACTCCACCTGCGTCGTTGAGGTGTCGCTCATCGGCAACACCCTCTCGGCGGCAGAGATAGCCGCCATCACCGACAAGATGGAAGCCTACAAACTCTCCAACACGCAGCTGCGCGTCATACAGGGCGGGGTTGCGTCGATTGACGAGACGCAACTCTCATCCACCATCATGCAGGGAGTGGTTAAGATGACCGGCGAACAACTCGAGCAGCAGCGCTACTTAGCAGACAGTCTCCGCACCCTCGTGCAAGAATATCGCGACCGCGAGACCGAGGCGATTGAGTTGCTGCCCGTGCTGCAGGCCATGTTCCCCAAGGTGCAAAAGATTGCTATCTCGCACACCCTCATCACTCAGGTAGACACCCAAGCCACCACCCCCTCTACCATCGTCATCGCCTACGTCACACAGCCGCTCGACGACAAAGAGCAGCAAGACCTCCACAAGTGGCTCGTTGCGCGCAAGGGCACCACGGCGCTGCAGCTCTTCGTGCAGCAAGAATGCGGCGAGTAACCGCCCCCTTCGGCGCATCA
>CAZBWT010000106.1:0-7020 GCA_964495625.1 uncultured Prevotellaceae bacterium
CATTTCACCTCATCCCATTTCACCCAATTTTAGCCTATACAGTTCCACGCTTTTTCGGCAACGAGCAGATTCATGCATTAGAGAAGAATGTAGAAATCGTTTTGGCATCAGAGGGTATGGCGATCGTTGTGTTCGACAGTGATGTAACCCAATGGAATGAGGTGGAGAAGCAAAGATTGGCTCAGTTCAGAAAGAGGTATGCCAAGAACAACAAGGTCTTGCTTTGTGACAGTATGCCTTCCATCGAGTTTTGGTTTCTGCTGCATTATCTGTGCACAAATCGGCACTTTGGCACCTCAAAGTCTGTCATTGCGGAGCTAAAGAAGTTTATGCCGCAATTCGACAAAACGGAGCATTTCCTCAAGAACCCTCTGTGGGTAACGGAGCTGTGTGCTGACGGCAAACTTGAAAAGGCTATGCAAACTGCTGAAACAATGGGCACCGAAGGTGACAGCTACAGCAACGTATGGAAGGTGATAAAGCTGATTTTACAACATGACTTACCACAAGAATACCGATTAAAACACCGCAAGAATACCGATTGAATTGCCACAAAAATACCGATCGAATTTCGTAAGTCTTACAAAATCAACACTTTAAGCATTCTTGATTTTCGCGGTGAAATTATAGCTGTTTTAGCCCCTTCAACAGCCGAGATTCGCGTCTATTCCCCGCCACCCTAACACCCCCACCGTCTGACCTCGTCGCCGCTCTTGCGGCGCGTTGCTCAGACGGTGGGGGTGTTTGTGTGTGCGCACTCCGCGCGGGGCGCGGATGATGAGGGAGCTTGCGGCGAATGATGGCATTGCATCGCCCACGATGTGGGTGATGGTTGCGGCATGCCCCTCGGGGTGCCTCCACGGCGCAAGACGTTGGCGCTTGTGCCGAGGCGAGCAGCGATGACGTTGCTCGTGGCGGCGACAAGGCGAGCCTCCGGCACCGACCACAACGACGGTGCCGGGGCGGAGCGATTGACGACCTGCGCCCACGTTGCGGCGGTGATTATAAGGTTCAATTTTGTCATTTTATATGTGCCAACGTTGTCGCTAAGGGTCGAAAAATCAGCCCAAAACGCAATTTTGTGATACGGGAGCGATTTCTTTTTCGGCTATCTTTGCAATGATTATGATGAAGATGTTTTATTGCTTGTTGTACGTCGTCAGACGAGTCTTGATGTGGGCAAAACGTTGCGTATTCGGTGCCCGGAATCGAGTGAGACCGATTTCTCAAGCGCATTCAATTTTTCAGACATATCTAACATATTCAATTTCCCAATACATATTATTAATGATGAAGAAGAACTCAAAGTTCATGATGACATTGATGCTGACATTGGTGTCGTCATTGAGCGGCTTGGGTGGCTACGCGCAGTCAGCCTCTGACAGCACGTTTACGCTCGCCGAGCTGTTCCGCCTTGCCGACGAAGAAAGCAGCCGCATAGAGGTGTATCGCACGGCACAAGAGTCTGCCACCGAGGTTGTGAGCGCGGCACGCGCCGCCCGCTTGCCGGAGCTTAATGTTTCACTCTCTGCCAGTTATATTGGCGACGGTTGGCTCTCTGACCGCCACTACCGTCACGGTATGAACATCGACATGCCGCACTTCGGCAACAACTTCGCCTTGACAGCCTCGCAGCCGCTCTATGCCGGCGGTGCCATCAGCAGCGGCATCCGTTTGGCGGAACTCGGACAGCAGATGGCTGTCTTAGACCTGCAGCAGAACCGCCAGGACGTGCGTCTGCAGCTCACGCAGTGCTATCTGTCGCTCTACAAGCTGCGCAATCAAGAGGCTGTGATAGCCCGCAATATAGATTTGGTGCAAGAGGTGCTGCGCAACATGCAGTCCCGCTTGGTGCAGGGTGTGGTGCTGCACAACGACATCACCCGCTATGAGCTGTTGCTCGAGACGTTGCAGTTGCAGCAGAGCCGTGTGCGCGATGCCGCCGCCATTGTGAATCATCAGTTGGTGAGCACGCTCCACCTTGGCGACGAGGTGAACATTGTGCCCGACACCACGATGCTCGACGCGGCTTTGCCCTCGGTGCTCAGCCAGTCTGAGTGGCAGCAACAGGCGGCTGCGAGCAACGCGGGCTTGCAGCAAGCACAGTTGGCGCGCGACATGAGCCGCCAGCAGTTACGTTTGGAGCGTTCCGCCCGCCTGCCCAAGGTGGCTGTGGTGGCTGAAGACCATCTGGACGGCCCCATCTTGGTGGAGGTGCCCACCATCAACAGCAATTTCAATTATTGGTTTGTGGGCATCGGCATTCAATATAACATCTCGTCGCTCTATAAGAACAACCACAGCGTGCGCAAGGCTAAGCTCGATGCTCGTCGCGCCGACGAGGAGCATAGCTTTGCCTCGGAGCAGATTGAGCAGGCAGTGCAGGCGCAATACACCAACTACCTCACAGCCTACACCGAATTGCAGACACGTGAGAAGAACGTGCAGCTCGCCAATGAGCATTATGACGTGGTGCAACGCCGTTATGAGAATGAGTTGGCGCTGCTCACCGAGTTGCTCGATGCCGACAACATGAAGCTCACCGCCGAGCTCGATTTGGTGAATGCCCGCGTGGATTTGATTGGCAGCTATTATCAGTTGCGCTACATCACCAATTCGCTCTAAACGCAATGCCGTCACACGTGTGGCGGCGAATACTCCCCCCCCGGGGATAATCTAAGATAATTGAAGATATAACAACCCTATTAAAGATATAAAAGAATATGACACGCAACGCAAAACGCATACTCTATAACGTCATCATCGCCTGCTTCTTGGTGGGTGGTCTCATCTATGTTTGCTCACGCTTCCTCCATTTGGGCAATGTGGAATATACCGACAACGCTCAGGTGTGTCGCCACATCACGCCGGTCAACACCCGCGTGCCGGGCTTCATCAAGGAGATCCGTTTTGAGGAGTTCCAGCCTGTGCATAAGGGCGACACGCTCGCCATCATCGAAGACACTGAGTTCCGCCTGCACTTGGCTCAAGCTGAGGCCGACTTAGCCAACGCCATGGCGGGTCGCGAGGCTACGAGCGCGGGCATCGCTACGACGCAGAACAACCTGCGCGTTTCAGATGCCGGCATCGCCGAGGCGAAGGCTCAGCTCGACAACGCCCGCCGCGAGAGTGAGCGTTTCACGAAGTTGTTGGCTGAGGGTGCGGTGACGCAGCAACAGTATGACGGCGTGCAGACCGCCTATGAGTCTGCCAAGGCTCGCTATGACCAGGTGACGCGCGCCAAGAATACAACCTCGTTGGTTCGCACCGAGCAGACTCACCGCTTGTCGCAGACCGAGGCCGGTCAGCGCTTGGCTGAGGCGGCTGTGGAGTTGGCGCAGTTGAACCTTTCGTACACCGTCATCATCGCCACGTGCGACGGCGTGACCGGTCGCAAGGATATTCACGAGGGTCAGTTGGTGCAGCCCGGTCAGACGCTGGTGAACATTGTGGATAACTCTGAAATCTGGGTGATGGCTAACTACCGCGAGACGCAGTTGCAGAACATCGCCGTGGGTGCCGAGGTGGAGATTGAGGCGGACGCTGTGCCCGGCGTGCATTATCGCGGCACGGTGCAGACCATTTCAGACGCTACGGGTGCGCAGTTCTCGCTCATCCCGCAAGACAACGCCACGGGCAACTTCGTGAAGGTGGAGCAGCGCGTGCCGGTGCGCATCTCGCTCGAGGGTAATGATGCCGAGGACTTGGCTAAGCTGCGCTCGGGTCTGAACGTGACGTGCGAGGTGAAGTATTAAGAGGCGGAGCCTTTTAGTGCATGAAGCTAAGTGTTTTTTTTAGTTGATATCAATAAACAATAAGATAGAGAGATAGATTATGTCAGCACCTCCCATGCCGCAGGGTCCGTTTGCCATACCGGCATTCCGCCCCTTCGTAGCGCGACGGTTGCAACCGTGGATCTATGTGTTTATGGCTTTCACCTTTCAGTTCTCGGGTTGCCGCTACACGGCGGCACTCGCCGAGATGATGGGCAGCCAGTCGCTGATGCGCGAAGACTTACAGATGTGCCTCTATGCCAATTTGGCGGCGATGGCGCTCTACTTCCCGCTGCTGTTTCGCATGAAGTTCCGCTTCACCAATAAGACGCTGTTGCTGTTTTCGGCAGCAGGCACGTTGGTGTGTAACGCGGTGGCTCCGCATGTGACGTTTTTGCCTCTGTTGTGGGCTATCTGCTTCTTCGACGGGGTTTGTAAGATTCAGGGCACGTTTGAGTGCCTCTCGACGATACAGCTGTGGATGACACCGCGGCGCGACTTCCGCGTGTTCTTCCCGCTGTTGCATTTGTTCATCTTCGGCGGCATGTATCTGCAAGACTACATTGCCTCTTATCTTGCCGACCTCGGTGCCTGGCAGCTGATGAACACCTTGGTGTGTGGTGTGATGTTGCTGAACCTGTTGGTGTTGGTGACCTGCACGCGCCACTTCCGTTTCATGCCCCGTTTCCCCTTGGTGGGCATCGATTGGGCCGGCTACGCTTTGTGGAATGCCTTGGGCTTGCAGTTGGCATTCATCTTCACCTATGGCGACTTCTACGACTGGTGGCACAGCCGGGTGATTTGCACACTCACCGCCACGACGCTCATCACCTTGGGCGCTACGTTGTGGCGCATGTACACGGTGCGTCACCCCTTCATCTCGCCCGTCATTTGGCGCATGAAGTATGTGAAGCCCATCTTGATTTTGATTGCTATTGTCGAGGTGTTGTTTGCCACAGAGTATGTGCTTGAGGAGGTCTTCCTTGAAGCCGGTCTGCATTATGGCACCTTCACGGGGGCTTTCTATGACGGCTATCTTGCCGTGGGCATGGTGGCTGGCTGCCTGTTCGGACTGTGGTGGATGAAGGTGATGAACCTGAGCTACGTGCGCCTCATCATTGTGGGCTTGGCGGCTTTGTTGGGCTATCTGGTGGGCATGTATCTGTTGGTGAACCCCACCATCAGCCAAGAGCAGTTGTGGTGGCCTTTGGTGTTGCGCGGTTTCGCCACCTCGGTGTTGGGGGCTGCGTTCCTCACCTCGCTGCACGACTCGATGGACTTCCAGACCTTCTTCCAGGGGTTGGCAATATTCCAATACCTCCACTTGGTGTTGGGCGGTTTGTTGGGCAGTGCGCTCTATACGCGCTGTTTCCGCGCGCTGATCAACGAGGGCTTTGCCCGCTATGGGCAGCACATCGAGGGTGTGTCGTTTTCGGCTCATCCCTTCCACTTGGGTGAGTTTATGGAGCATTTTGCCGAGCAGGTGCAGCTCATCAGCATTCGCCAGATTTATGGTTGGGTGTGCTATGCCTGCATCGCCTTGATTATAGCCTTTGCGCTTTATGATGCTCCCGCTCGTCGCGATTTGAAGAAGATGCCGAGCTGGAAGTCGGTGGGCATGAAGATGCGCCGTCCGTTTGTGAAGGGGTGAGTTTAGTCATGTTGAGATGTCGTTTTTGTGCTACTTCGTATAGAAACGACGGGTGTTGAGTGAAAATGGTGCGAAATGGTGTGCACAGTCGCCGGAAATAACGTTACTTTGTGACGATGTTTACGAAACAACTTTAGATTTCTACGCAGAAAACTTATTGTTATACGTGATATTCGACATCAAAACGCGCGGCTGTTCATATATTCTGCGATTAGGTATTTTGCACATTATATTTCTGCCATTTTATTCACCCTTTATCCCCCCACACACTTATTCATGATGACTGTTATTCTTTACATTTTCTTAGCCCTCAATGTTGTTACCTTCTCAGTCTACGGCTGGGATAAGTGGAAGGCGATAAAGCGCAAGTGGCGCATTTCAGAGGCGACGCTGCTGCTGTTGGCAGCGGTGGGCGGCAGCTTGGGAGCCTGGTGCGGCATGTGGGTGTGGCATCACAAGACGAAGCACCGCAAGTTCTATTGGGGTGTGCCCGCCATCATTGTGGTGCAACTGCTGATCATCGCCGCCGTGTGGTGGTACACTCGCTGAAAACAACATACAAAATAAAAAGGCACGTGCCTCTATGACTCACCGTCAATAGAGGCACGTGCTGCATATAGGGGGGCTGAACGTCCGCAAACGATTGAACCCATGAATACCGCTACGGCGCTTAATTCACCACTACGTTCTTAAAATATTGTTCAAAGAGGGCGCGAGCGCGCTCTAATTGCTCGGGGGTGTTTTCTACCACCTCCTTGAGCTGATAGTCTAAGCCCATAGCTTCATATTTATGTACGCCCAAGCGATGGTAGGGCAGGATCTCGACGCGCTGCAGGTTGGTGTAGCCGGCAAAGTGCTGCCCCAAGGCATGAATGTCGTCGGCGAAGTCGCTGTAGCCGGGCACGAGCACATAGCGCAGCCAGAAGGGTCGCTCATGTTGTAGCAGCCACTCGGCGGTGCGCAGCGTTTGGCTGTTGCTGCACCCCGTGAGGGCGCGGTGACGTGTGTCGTTGAACTCTTTCACATCGAGCAACACAAGGTCGGTGAGGCGGAGCAGCTCCTCGACGTGGTCATTCCACACGCCGCCGTTGCTGTCTAAACAGATGTGGATGCCCTCGGCACGCAGTGCGCGAAACAAGGGCAACAGCGCCTCGGCTTGCAAGGTGGGTTCGCCGCCCGAGAAGGTGATGCCGCCCCGCTTGCCATAGAAGGGCTTTTGGCTGACGGCCATCTGCAAGATCTCCGTCGGGTCGGTGGGCTTGCCCGTGCCTCGCTCAATGGTGTCGGGGTTGGCACAGTAGAGGCAGCGGAAGGGGCAGCCCTGAACGAAGACCACCAGGCGCAGACCGGGTCCGTCGTAGGTGCCCATGCTTTCGTAGGAATGTACTTGTATCATCGTCTTTGGAGGTTTGAAAGGTGAAAGGGATGCACCGAGTGTTGTGACTCACGGTGCATCCCTCTATGATTGCCCCCTCCCGAGGCTTTTTAGGTCGGGAGGAGCAGTGTGTTACATGCGTTCGTGGAACGAGCGGCTGATGACTTCGAGCTGGTGCTCACGGCTCAGCTTGACGAAGTTCACGGCGTAGCCCGACACGC
>CAZBWT010000107.1:0-7018 GCA_964495625.1 uncultured Prevotellaceae bacterium
ACGACCGATACGGCCAAATCCGTTAATACCAACCTTAATCATTTGGATTTCTTTTAAGTGTTTTTAATTTTGCCTTCGCTTGCGCGAAGGGCGTTATTGAAGTATTTTTTGTGTAATGTTTCTTTTTTCGGCTGCAAATCTAATGTTTTTTTCGACACGTCAAACTGTGAGCACGCTTTTTGCCCATTTTTCGCCGTGCATTTGTCATTTAGATTTTGCACTTTCAATCGCAGCCTCGCTCAGCGGGTGCGTGAAAATGAAACGTGCACCTCCGGTGTAAAGTTTATCCACCCAGATCTTGCCACCTAAGTTTTCAACAATCAGGCGGCAGATGGAGAGACCCAAGCCCGTGCCCTGCACGAACTCATTCAGCTTCTCGAAGCGTTCAAACACCTTCTCGGCCTTCTCGGGCGGGATGCCGCAACCCGTGTCGGTCACAGCCACCTCCAACATCTTGCTCACAACATTGATTTTAAACGATATAGAGATGTTGCCTTCAGGCGTAAACTTAGCCGAATTGGTCAGCAAGTTAATCAACACCTGCTGCAAGCGGTTCTGATCGGTGAGCAGCGTCAGGTGCTTCACGGGCGCATCCAGTTGGAAGTGAGCCTTCGTGCGGCGGGCATACTCCACCGTAGAGAGCGCCATGTGGCACATCTCCACAAAGTCACACTCCTTCAGCTCCATCTTCACACGCCCCGACTCGATGCGTGAAATGTCGAGAATGTCATTAATCAGGTGCAACAGCAGGTCGGAATTCTGCTGAATCACCTCGCCATACTGTCGGCGGTCTTCGGGCGTGGCAGAAGTGTCGGTCGAAAGCAGATTTGAGAAACCCACGATGGCATTCAGCGGCGTGCGAATCTCGTGACTCATGTTGGCAAGGAAGAGCGACTTCATCTTGTTAGCCTGCTCCGCCTGCTCCTTAGCCACCAACAGCTCGCCGCTCGTCTTCTCGAGGTTGATCTTCATGCGGTTGAGGTGCACCGTATAATAGATGGCGATAAACAGACCCAAAGCCAAAAGCACAATCACCGTCACAATCGACCACAGCCAATACTTATACTGCTCATAAAGCGACGGCTCGCGGTTCAGCAGCTCCGTGCCGTTGGGCAACTCAGCGTCATCCAAGCCAAAAGACTGCAACACCTTCCAGTCAAACACATAATGGTCGGGCGACACGGCAATATCGCCCCCCTTCTTAGAGGTCAGATATTCAAATGCCATCTGTGCCAACGGCTTGCCTTGAGTGTGATAATTAGGCATATAGCCGCCAATAGCCCAAGTGCCCAAACCCACCGACGAAAGCGAGAACACGGGCAGCGTGGGGTTGGCATCGCGCAGCAAGTAGGTGGTGTTGCCCACCATGAAACGCTCCGAGTTATCAATGCGCCACGTGCCGAGCAGGGCGCAAGTATTTTCGGGCAGGTGGCGCAGGCTCTCGCTCACCTCCATAAAGCTCATCGTTCTGCCGTCAAGATAGAGCACGTCCAGGTCGGGATACTGCTGCACCTCCTGGCGCATCAACGCCTGCATCACCATGCCGCCATACGTATTGTCTGAAACAAACGCAACGCGGCGCATGCCGGGGTAGAATCGGCGCATCAGCTCCACGTTGCGGGCAATGTCGTAGCGATACACATAACCGCCCACCACATTGAAGCCATTATTATTGCCGTGAATGCTATAGCTGTCAGACTGCCACGTAGCCACATCCACCGAGTCGGGTGGCAGCGGCATGCAGTTCTCGCTCACCATGCCACACATGCAGGGGATGGAGCGCAGCGTGTCGTTGTCGATGGACAAATAGGTAGACCAAGCCTCCTGCCCTAACAATATTACCATCGAGGGCAACTCGTTAGAGCGATATTTTTTGAGGATGCGCCCCATCTGACCGCGCCACAAATGCACGTCCGACAGGTTACGCACGTTCAAACTCTCAACAATAATGGAATATTGACCCCCCAAGCGACGATACTCATCGGTGAACTCAGCCAAATTATCTGCCACCGTGCGCGTGTCGGGGTTATAAGAAGTTACCACCAAGATGTAGCCCGCCGTTGTCTCGGCTCGCAGCGAAACGAACGACAACAGCATGGTCACCAATACCAGCCACTTGCTGAAACCATATCTCATAAAAGACTTCATTGACTCAACGCTATTCTTGCCGCAAATGTACGCAAAAGTTCAATATCTCACTGAAAATAATGCAAAAACAAGCGCGTTTTCCTTACAAAATGTTCAGCGCCCAAGGTTCATTCGCTAAGTGTAGTTTCTAAATAGGCGCGCACAAAACAAAGTCGCCCACCCCGGGCTGTTAGATGCGCCGCCTGTGTGGAAAGGTGGGACATCATTGCCGAGGTGGGCGCATGACACGTCAAAAAAAATCAGATGTTAGCGAGCGTGTGTGTGTGTGCATCCGTTCAATCGTCTACAAGCTCCACATAGCACGTCTCATACTCGCCGTTCTTTATCACGAAGGCATTAAACACGGGCTGAGCCTCTGCCAACGACAAAATCCAATACGTAATCGTCGGGTCGAAAGCCAGGCGGATATCCTCTTGCGAGGGGCGCGACGGCGATTGCGGGTGGCTGTGCCAGTTGCCGATAATCTCCACGTTCGACATGCGTGCATAGCGCACGGCAGCAAACTGCTCCTTAGGGTCGAACGAGAAGTGTTCGGG
Source organism: uncultured Prevotellaceae bacterium (assembly GCA_964495625.1). Lineage (GTDB taxonomy): Bacteria > Bacteroidota > Bacteroidia > Bacteroidales > UBA3663 > Liminaster. Next base: position 2,685 of record CAZBWT010000107.1, read on the forward strand.
GCTGTGGTCAATATTGGTCATCGGATATGAGACCGTCACCTCATCATCCACGCCCATCAGATAGCCGCACGACTCGTTGGGCAGCTGAGCCTTAGCCTGCGTCAAGATATCGCGATAGACGGACCTGCGTAGTTTAAATGTTTTTCCCATAGATCAATCTCTCCTTTTGTTAAACTAATTATCTGTCACTTACTTATCATCACCTCTCATGGGGCGGTTCCGTCGGTGTGACGAAGCCGCCCCATAAGTGGGAATTACACATTTATCTCTTCGTTTAGTGTTTCTTGTGCGAAGCCAAGTCGCACGTAGCCTGCTCGTAGTCAATCAGCTCGGTGACGGTGGGGTGAGAACCGCAGATGGGGCAGTTGTCGTTGTGATGCACACTAATCTTGCGGAAATCCATCGTCTTGGCGTTGAACGTCAAGAGCTTATCGGTGAGCAGCTCGCCCACGCCGGTCAGATACTTCAGCGTCTCGGCAGCCTGAATGGTGCCCAACATGCCGGCAATAGCACCCAACACACCCGCCTGCGAACAAGTGGGCACAGCGTTAGCCGGCGGCGGCTCCTTAAAGAGGCAGCGATAGCAAGCCGAACCCGGCACGTGGGTCATTGTCTGCCCCTCGAAGCGCAAGATGCCGCCGTGCGAGAAAGGCTTACCCGCCATGACGCAAGCGTCGTTAATCAAGAACTTCACGGGGAAGTTATCGGTGCCGTCCACAATGAAATCGTAGTCGGCAATAATGTCGAGCGCATTGGCAGCCGTGAGGAACTCCTGATAGGTCTCAACATGGATGCCGGGATTGATGGCGAGCATCTTCTCTTTGGCAGAGAGCACCTTGGGGCGACCCACATCGGGAGTGTGGTGAATCACCTGGCGCTGCAGGTTCGAGAGGTCCACCACGTCACCGTCCACGATGCCAATGGTGCCCACACCGGCGGCAGCCAAATAGAGGGCTACGGGGGCACCCAAGCCACCGGCACCGATGACGAGCACCCGGCCTTGGCTAATCTTCTCCTGCCCTTCCACGCCCACGTCCTGCAAGAGGATGTGGCGGCTATAACGCACTAAGTCGTCTTCCGTGAAATCGAACATCAGCAGCCTCCTCCCATAAAATATAAGAAGTCAACAGCGTCGCCATCAGCCAACTGACGGCTCTCAAAGTCGCTGCGATCTACAAACTCTTCGTTAACCTGCACAGACACCATCTCAGGCTGAGCTATCTCGTTCAGCTGAATCAAACCTAACACAGTCAGGGGCAATTCCACCTCCTGCAACTTACCATTTACATGAATCTTAGCCATAAAGGAACTATTATTTATTGAATGTTATTTATTGAAGTCAAACTATATAATATACATATATGTGTGAAGCCATCTCACTAATATGCGTGCGAAGACCTCTCACCGCAGCGCGTCTCAGCCCTCAAACAGAGGCAGCGACAAATAGCGCTCGCCCGTGTCGGGCAGCAAGAAGACGATGTTCTTGCCCTCAGCCTCGGGGCGACGAGCCACCTCGATGGCGGCGTGGAGTGCTGCACCCGAGGTGACACCTGCCAACACACCCTCGCGCGTGGCGAGCATACGGCAGCCGGCATACGCCTCGTCGGTCTTCACGCAAAAAATCTCGTCATAGATCTTCGTGTTGAGCACCTTGGGCACGAAGCCTGCGCCAATGCCTTGCAAGCGGTGCGGACCGGGTCTGCCGCCCGACAACACAGGCGAGTCGCTCGGCTCAATGCCCACCACCTTGACGTTCGGATTGCGGCGTTTCAGATACTCACCCACACCGGTGATGGTGCCACCCGTGCCGATGCCGGCAATGAAGTAATCCACCTTACCCGCAGCATCGTCCCAGATTTCCGGTCCCGTCGTGCGGCGATGAATGTCGGCATTGGCGGGGTTATAGAACTGCTGGGGTATGAAGGCATCGCCCAAATGCTCAGCCAACTCCTCCGCCTTCAAGATGGCGCCCGTCATGCCCAAATGAGCAGGGGTCAACACCAACTCCACACCCAAAGCCTTGAGCAGGCTGCGGCGTTCCAACGACATAGCGTCCGGCATCGTCAAGATGAGGTGATAGCCTTTAATGGCGGCAGCCATAGCAAGCCCGATGCCGGTGTTGCCACTGGTGGGTTCAATAATCACGGTGTTTTTGCCAATAAGCTCAGCCTCTTCGGCAGCCTCAATCATCGCCATGGCTACGCGGTCTTTCACGTTGCGCATCGGGTTGAACATCTCCAACTTGGCTAACAGAGCGGCCTTCAGCCCCAACTCCTGCTCAATCTTGTGGCAGCGCAGCAAAGGGGTGTGACCTATCAGAGCTGAAACATTCTCTACGATATTCATTTTTTGCGATTATATATAATAATGTATATATGGTATATAAACCTGCCCGGGCAGACGCCATGTTACTTCCTTCGGGTAGTGGTGCAAAGGTAGGGGGATGTGGTAGGGTAGACAATCCCACACTGATGGCATATTACATACCACATTTGTGGTATATCGCCCCACACAAATGCCCCGAAAGCGGTATTGTAGCCTATGGCAGAGGGGGCTATCTTTGCAGCTCGTAACACGTCGAGAAACACACGCCTCCCCGTTAGGCATACCACCACCATGGGAGTCATGAAACGTTTGCCGCTCCGTGTTGCGTCAGTCATTTATCATACACACTTATAGCACACACATTTTATCAAATATCATAAACAACGTTCAGGATGGATACCTCCACACAAAATTTTGCCCTATTGCATCAGCCCTTCGAGGTGCCCGATGCTTACCATTCACTCGCCATGCCGGTCTATCACTCGGTGGCATTTGAGTTTCAGACTGCCGAAGAGATGGCAGCCGTATTTCGCGGTCAGAGTGCCGGTCATGCCTATGCCCGCATCACCAACCCCACGGTACAATATTTTGAGAAGCGCATACAAGCTGCCAAGAAAGCGCTGAGCGTCACGGCGCTCAACACGGGCATGTCTGCCATCAGCAGCACCCTCATCTCCATTGCCAAAGCCGGCACCAACATCATCACCTCGCGCCACCTGTTTGGCAACTCGGTGTCGCTGTTGGTTGACACGTTAGCACCCTTCGGTGTTGAGATTCGCTTCTGCGACCTCACCAAGCCCGACGAGGTGCGCCAAGCCATCGACGACAACACCTGCGCCATCTTCCTCGAAATCATCACCAACCCGCAGCTCGAGGTGGCAGACCTCTCGGCGCTCGGAGCCATCGGCAAGGAGTTGGGTGTGCCGCTCATTGCCGACACCACCATCATACCCTTCACCGCCTTCGACGCTAAGTCGCTCGGTGTGAACATCGAGGTCTTCTCGAGCACCAAATATCTGTCAGGCGGCGGCACCAGCTTGGGCGGTGTCGTCATCGACTACGGCACCTTTGCCTGGAAGCGTTCGCCCGTCTTGGCGCAGCGTGCCGAGCGCTACGGTGCGTTCGCCTTCACCTCGCGCCTCAAGAGCGAGGTCTATCGCAACTTAGGCTGCTACATGACTCCCCACGTGGCATATATGCAGACCCTCGGGCTCGAGACGGTCAACCTGCGCTTCCAGCGCCAAGCCTCCACTTGCCTCGAGTTGGCAGGGCTGTTGCGCTCTGAGGCGGGCATCGTCAGCGTCAACTACCCCGGCTTGCCCGACAACCCCTTCCACGAACTGAGCACCCGCCAGTTCGGTCCGTTGCCCGGCGCAGTGCTGACCTTCGAGTTGGAGTCGCAGGCTGCCTGCTTCAGCTTCCTCAACAAGCTGAAGCTGATACGCCGCGCCACCAACCTCTTCGAGAATAAGTCGTTGGCAATTCACCCCGCCAGCACCATCTTCGGCACCTTCACGCCCGAACAGCTGCAAGAGATGAACGTCTCGGACAAGACCATCCGCCTCTCAGTGGGCTTGGAAGACACCGAGATGCTGCTTTCTGACATCCGTCAGGCATTGGCTCAGCAATAAGCCGGCTCATGCCCCTCTCCCACCGTCTATCGGCGCGGCAACCTACACTTTTGGTTGCCGCGCCGATTTTGTTTCAGAGAGTGTGTGGGGGGCTAACGGCTCCCCATCAATATAAGAAACCGAACAGCCACAAGGGAATCTTATTCCCCATGCCGAACTCAATGTCGTCGGCAGCCACAAAGCTATCGGGGATGTTGCGAATCTGAGCAAACCCCTTGCCTTTGCCGCCCACCTCAAACAGGTAGCGACCATCGACGATAAAATCTCCGTCTTTGGCAAATTCCACACGATGATCCACACCGACGAAGGAGGCAAAAGTGCTTTCGCGCACGGCACCAATCTGAGGCGCATCGAGCGCATACATCAGCGAAGAGTTAT
>CAZBWT010000108.1:0-7001 GCA_964495625.1 uncultured Prevotellaceae bacterium
AATAACTTTTTCATTTGAATTGGTTGTTTAATGTGTTTGTTATTAAAATAGGGTTTTAATTATTGATCTCAATCATCTATGGGGCAAAGTAACATAAAAAATTGTTTGCTGTAAAACTTTTGCATCGTTTTGTTCACTCTGACAGTTCTTTTTTATGTTTTTTGGTCAGATTGTGCTCAATTTTAGTCCAATCGGAATAGTTTGCGAGCGTTTTCGCTGGTGGTGGCAACAACATCATCAATGGGCAAATTAAGCACCGCTGCGAGCACCGTTGCCGTGTCTGCCACATATGCCGGTTCGTTGCGCTTCCCACGATGAGGCACCGGTGCCAAGTATGGGGCATCGGTCTCGAGCACGAGGCGGTCGATGCCAATGGCACGCACCACATCTGGCACCAGACTCTTCTTGTACGTCAGCGTCCCCCCTATCCCAAAATAGAAGTCGCCATAGTGCATCACTTGCTGAGCCTCGTCGGCAGTGCCGGCATAACAGTGCATGATTCCACGCAGTTGATGAGCACCAGCCTCAGCTTCTGCGGCAAGTTCGGGCAAAAGCTCCAGCATCTGCGGCATCGCATCACGCACATGCAACAGCAGCGGCAAGTCATAGCGGAGGCTCCATAGCGCCTGTTCGCGCAACACGACAAGCTGGTCATCAAGGCGAGACTTATCCCAATGCAAATCCAGCCCCACCTCACCAATGGCGCAGACCCTATCGGCATGCTGCCTTAAGAGCAGCTCTGTGGCAGAAAGCTGCTGACGAACGTCAGCCTTCATATTCTCGGGGTGGATGCCAATCGTCGGCAAGACATAACCGGGATAGCGATTGGCAAGCTGCAAGATGTGCAAAAAGTCATCCTCATCCACACAAGCTTGCACAATGCGACTCACGCCGCGCGACTGTGCGTTGCCGATAACCTGAGCCACATCGTCGGCAAAAGCCTCGTCGGTAAGGTGGCAATGGGTGTCAATAAGAGTCATATTTATAATAAGTAGAGTCAGAAGCTGAATGCCTGCTGCCGCTTCTCCGCCTCCTTGCGCGCCTTCTCGGACGAGCGATAATAGTAGATGAGTCCGAACGAACTACACTTCTCAATTCGCTCCTCGATAGGCAGCTCTTGATAGATGCACTCCACCTGATTCCAGATATCCAAAATCAGAGTGTCGGCCATAGGGCGCATCTCGGCGAGAGCCTCCAGAGCCTTTGCCGTGGAGTTTTGCAGCAGCTTTTGGCTGTAATATTGCTCGGCGAAGATATTATAATGCACCTTCACCTTGGCAATGGTCGGGTTATAAATAGGCACACCGCCGTTGCCAATGCGTTCATCCTCGCCCTTGATAATCTTAGCGCCCCACTCATAAAGTTGCGGTTCGCCGGTCAAGTCGGGGATGCTATTACTATCGGGATCCATGCCATAGCCGACCTTAATTTCCTTGCGCAATTCTCCGCGCTGTATCGTCATATTCAGCACCTGAATAAAATGCGACACATAAAGGCGAGCCATGCGCAACGTGGCGCGGTAGTCTTTACTTGACTTAGCCTGGTTATCGTAACACTGTTGATAAATCTGATGAGCCCGCTTGAACTGCGTTAAGAAGGCTGACGAATCTTGGATAGTGCGATAACTCAAGACTAATTGTCCGTTTTCTTTATAACCCTCCCTCTCGATAGCCTTCTCGAGGGCATGAATGCGCGATTGATCCGTATTAGGAAGTCTGCGGTACGGCATGGTAGTTAGTATTTATGGTGAATATTAATAATTAGTTGTTTGTCATGATGTAAATGATGTTTGCCAAACTCGTTGGCGGTGCTTCAAAAGCGAAGTGCGCTTTAAGAATTTCTACCCAAGAGCTTATCGGCGATAGCTTGCAACCCGGCGAGCTTCTCACGCTCAACGTTCAGAGTGGCAAGCGACAGCATGGCACGGCTGTGATAATCGCGCATCAATGCGCGGCAAGCAGCCTCAGCCCCGCTCTTCTTATAACACTCGCAGAAGAGGGCAATCTTCTCCCCTTCGTCGAGCACCGCGGTTGCCGGATTCAGCTCGCGCAGCAACACATCTCGGTCGGCTGACGAAGCGTGCTTCAGCGTGTAGATCAAAAGATAAGTCTTCTTATCATTCAAGATGTCACCGCCAATGCGTTTGCCAAAAGTCTTCGGGTCGCCCCAACAGTCCAGCCAATCATCTTGCAGCTGGAACGCCAAGCCGATATTTTGACCGAAATCGTAAAGCGCATCCGCCTCCTTCGGCGCGGCACCGCCAATCAGAGCGCCCATTTTCAGCGCGCAGCCCAACAGCACAGCGGTCTTGAGGCGTATCATCTCTACATACTCTTCTATTGTCACCTCAGAACGGTTCTCGAACTCCATGTCGAGCTGCTGACCCTCACAAATCTCAATATTTGTTTGAGTGAAAAGATCCAACACCGCCTTCAAACACGAGGCGGGAGCCGTAGCAATGAGCTGATATGCCAAGCCCTGCATCGCGTCGCCAGACAAGATTGCAGCATTCTCATTCCAGCGCACGTGCACCGTGGGGCGACCGCGTCGTTCGTCGGCTCGATCCATCACGTCGTCGTGCAGCAAGGTGAAGTTGTGATACATCTCCAAGCCCACAGCCGGAGTGATAGCCTGCTGCAGGTCAGCCCCATAGAGGTCGGCAGCCAACAGCACCAGCGTTGGGCGCAAGCGTTTACCCCCGGCTTGCAGCGTATAGCGCACGGGGTCGAATAAAGAGGGAACACCTTTAGGGTAGTCTATGGTTTCGATTGCGGTCTGAATGAGGGCCGAAAGCTCAGTCACTGAATGCATGGGGTGTACTTAATTTGCGCACAAATATAAGCGATTTCAAATTACGAAGAGCTATTATTACGAAAAAAGGTTGCCCAAGAGCAACCTTTTTCAATATAATGTCATAAAACCTTAAGTTTTCAGCTTTATTCATTTCGGCGGAAGTCGCCAATTAGTTCAAGCGGAACACAACGGGGAGCACGTACTTCACGCGCACCGGTTTACCACGCTGCTTACCGGGTTTCCACTTCGGCATGGTGCCAACCACGCGCACGGCTTCCTTGCTCAACTCGTCTGCGGGCGAACGCATCACTTCGATATTAGCGATGCTACCATCCTTCTCGACAGTAAATGAAAGGGTAACACGACCCTGAATACCATTTTCCTGAGCGAAAGCCGGATATTTAATGTGGTCGCCGAGATACTTCAGCAAGGCAGATTCACCGCCGGGGAACTCCGGCTGCTGCTCTACGATGGTAAAGATCTGATTACCTTCAGCCTCCTCTTCTTCCGAGGGACCGGTCTCAGCTTCGAGGTTCATGACTTCAACAGTGGTGTTGTTGTCATCTTCCATACTCTGCACTTCGACCTCTTCGATTTCAACATCATCTTCCACCACAGTGAGCTGCTCGATGACATCAGGCATCGGCGGCGGCGGGGGCGGCGGGGGGGTGTTGTTTTGCACAGTCATCACGATCTCCTCTTCTTCTTCAATCGCTTCGCGCTGAACTACGCTCGTGCGGCGAGTGCTGATAGAAGTCCATTCAAAAGCAATGAAAAGGATCGCCAGGATGCTAACAAGGCCTGTCAAGGCATAAATGCTTTTCCTGGTCTCGAGATCAACTTTAGGGTCTTTCTTGATTTCCATTATGGTTTGCTACTTTTGATTTGAATTTTCTACCACAAAAGTAAGGCTTTTTTCAATACGTGACAGATAAATCTCTCTTTTTTTTGCTTTTAGCACGTGATTTATCAAGATTTTCTCTGAAAATAGGTACATTTGCATACAAAATCGGTCGAAAATCCGTTCTTAAAGCGTAAACCATTAAGAAAACAACAAGATGAAGAGCAAACTTGTTCTCAGCCTCCTCTCCTTATTATATATAATGAACGCGCGTGAGTCTGCCGCCCAAGAGGTTGGCAACTACGGCTTTCTTGAACTTCCCACCTCGTCACACGTAGCAGCCTTGGGTGGATGCAACATCACCGTAGTCGATCCTGACCTCACCATCAGCGACCAAAACCCCGCGTTACTCTGTGCCGAAATGGCGGGGCAAGTATCTCTCAGCTACATGAACTACGTCTCCGACATCAACTTAGGATATGTGGGCTATGCCGGGCGAGTGCGCCAGGAGGGCGGCTGGTCCGTGTCGGCGCGCTACGTAGACTACGGCACCTTCGACGGCTACGATGCCTCGGGCTACGCCACCGGCACCTTCAGCGCCAAAGACATGGCCTTCAGCGGAGGCATCGGGCTCCCCATCAACAATCGTTGGCGCGTAGGTGCGGCAGCGCGCTTCCTCTACTCCTCCTACGACTGCTACACGGCAATGGCGCTCAGCGTAGATGTCGGCTTAAACTACTACAACGAAGTGTCGGGACGCTCCTTCAGCGTCGCCCTCACGAACTTAGGCGGACAACTCAAGACGTTCGATGACCGCTCCTACTCGCTCCCCACTCAGCTCACCGTGGGGCTCACTAAAGAACTCGAGCACCTCCCCTTCAGCCTCTCCATCACGGCGTGGCAACTGCTCGACTGGGACGTAGACTACGTCGACACCGACGGCACGAGCACCGACTACAGCCGCGCCGAACAAGTGCTGAGTCACCTCATCTTCGGAGCCGAATGGATCCCCACCGACCACATCTACTTCGCCGCTGCCTACAACTACCGTCGCCAGCGCCAGTTCTCGGGCATGGGCGGATTTCTGCGCGGCGTGTCGTTCGGCGGCGGCTTCCGCGCCGGTCGCCTCGACCTGCATGCCTCCTACGCCCGCTACAATGCAGCCGACGGTTCCCTCACCTTAGGGGTAGGCTACCACTTCTAAACCCCACACTCGCACACTACAAACCAACACATATAAAAAAATGAGAAAGATCACCATAGCCATCGACGGACATTCCTCGTGTGGCAAGAGCACCATGGCTCGCCAGTTAGCAGCCGACTTGGGCTACATCTACATCGACAGCGGAGCCATGTATCGCGCCGTCACCCTCGCCGCGCAACGTGCAGGCTTAATCGCAGCCGATAAGACCATCGACCAGCCCGCCCTCAAGCAGCTGCTCCCCACCATCACCATCACCTTTGCTCCCGCTGCCGACGGGCGCTTGCAGACCTACCTCAACGGCGAATGCGTCGAGGCAGAGATACGCACCATGGCAGTCTCGTCATGCGTCAGCCCCATTGCCGCCCTCGGCTTCGTCCGCGAACGCCTTGTGGCACTGCAACAAGAATTAGGTCGCAACGGCGGCATCGTCATGGACGGTCGTGACGTGGGCACCGTTGTCTTCCCCCATGCCGAACTCAAAGTCTTTGTCACCGCCTCGGCGCAGGTACGAGCCGAACGCCGCTTAGCCGAACTTCGCAGCAAAGGCGACAACGACACCACCTTCGAGAGCGTATTGCAAAACGTAGAGCAACGCGACTACATCGACTCACACCGCGAGGTGGGACCTCTGCGCCAAGCCGACGATGCCCGCCTGCTCGACAACTCCAACCTCACCATTGCCCAACAGTATGACATTCTCATGCAGTGGGCACGCCAAGCCATCGAGCAATGACCATCGACGTAGACAAAGAGTCAGGCTTCTGCCCCGGGGTCGTTAGCGCCATCACCAAAGCCGAAGACCGTCTGCAAACCACCGGCAGTCTCTACTGCCTCGGCGACATTGTGCACAACAGTCAGGAGGTGCAACGCCTCTGTGACCGCGGACTCGTCACCATCGAGCACGACGAATTTGCCCGCCTGCACGGAGCCACCGTACTGCTGCGTGCCCACGGCGAGCCGCCCGAGACCTATGCCTTGGCGCGCCGCAACGACATCACCATCATTGATGCCACCTGCCCCGTGGTGCTACAACTGCAAAAAAAGATACGCCGCTGCTACGAGTCGCTTGCCGCTGACGGCAGCCAGATTGTCATCTACGGCAAGAGTGGTCATGCCGAAGTCAACGGTCTTGTCGGGCAAACTGACGGCACCGCCATCGTCATCGAAAGTGCCGACCACTTAGAGGCACTCGACTTCACCCGCCCCATCATCCTCTTCTCACAAACCACCATGGCTGTGGACCACTTCAAGCAACTTGCCGACGTGATACGCAGCCGCATGGCGCACCCCGGCGACCTCCGTTGCTACGACACCATCTGTCGGCAAGTCTCCAACCGCATCCCCCACGTCCGCGCCTTTGCAGCGTGTCACGATGTCATCTTCTTAGTCAGCGGCAAGAAAAGCTCCAACGGCAAAGCCCTCTTCGAAGAGTGTCTTGCCGTCAACCCGCGCAGCCACTTCATAGCCCACCCCGAAGAGGTAGAACCCGCCATGCTCAGCGGCGCGCAAAGCGTCGGCATCTGCGGAGCCACCTCCACTCCACGGTGGCAAATGGAGCAGATTGGGAGCCATATATCGCTGATGATGGGCAAAATAAGCCATTAGTTCGGTGAAAAAAGTTTATAATTCTTGCTCTATTTACAAGAGACGCTTACCTTTGCGTCGTATTATGGTCCATTAAAATCCGTACAATTATGCCTGAAATAAAAAGTGTAGGTATTTTAACCTCGGGAGGTGATGCTCCCGGCATGAATGCCGCCATCCGTGCCGTGACGCGTAGCGCTATCTACGCCGGCATGCGTGTCTATGGCATCTACCGTGGTTACCACGGCTTGATCTCCGATGAGATTCGAGAGTTCCAGACACAAGATGTCAGCAACATCATTCAGCAGGGTGGCACCATCCTGAAGACTGCTCGTTGCATGGAATTCAAAACACCCGAGGGACGTCAGATTGCATACGACAACATGCAAAAGCATGGCATCGACTCCCTGGTTGTCATTGGTGGCGACGGATCCATCACCGGTGCCTCATTGTTTGCCAACGAGTTTAACATTCCCATTGTTGGTCTTCCCGGCACCATCGACAACGACTTGGCGGGCACCGACTCCACCATTGGCTACGACACAGCCATGAACACCATCATGCAGTGTGTCGACAAGA
>CAZBWT010000109.1:0-7001 GCA_964495625.1 uncultured Prevotellaceae bacterium
AAGCATCATCAAGGCGAGCCCTAAAGAAGAGAATAAATGTTTCTTCATAAGTTTTAGTGTTAAGTTGATTATAAGTTGATTGTGTATAGGTTGTGTCGGCTGGGAGGTGAATAGAATGGTTATTGGGGTGGTTAGGTTTGTGTCTTCACAGAGGTGAAATTCCGTGGGCAAAGGTAGCCGTTGCGGGGTGTTTGGCTTAAAACTTATGAAACAATTACTATCAAAAACAGAACAATAGGTCTATCACTCAGCACTTTTCGTTACCTTTGTAGCCCCAAGCCACCAAATGGCGCAGGGAGTTAATGCAACCTCTATGAGTGAGATGGATACAAACAACGCTATATATATTAAAGGTGCTCGCGTCAATAACCTCAAGAATATCGACGTGATGATACCGCGCGACCGCTTGGTGGTCGTCACCGGTCTCTCGGGTTCGGGCAAGTCGTCGTTGGCGTTCGACACGCTTTATGCCGAGGGGCAACGCCGCTATGTGGAGTCGCTCTCTGCCTACGCCCGTCAGTTCTTGGGACGCAAGGGGAAGCCGGAGTGCGACTACATCTTGGGCATCCCGCCGGCTGTGGCTATCGAGCAGAAGGTGATTGTGCGCAACCCGCGCTCCACCGTGGGCACCTCGACCGAGATCTACGACTACCTGCGCCTGCTCTTTGCTCGCGTGGGTCGCACTTACTCGCCCGTCAGCGGGGAGTGGGTGAAGAAGCATACCACCGAGGATGTGGTGGCTTATGCCCGGTCGCTGCCCGAGGGTACGCGCGTGGCGCTGATGGTGGAGGTGAAGGTGCCCGAAGGTCGCTCGTTGACGGAGCATTTGGAGGTGCTCACCAAGTCCGGCTTCTCACGCGCCGAGGTGGGCGGCAACTTTGTCCGCCTCGAGGAGGTGACGGAGGCTCCTTTCCACTTGGTGGTGGACCGTATGGCGCTGCCTTTTGCCGATGCCGCCGCGCAGAGTCGCTTCGCCGACTCGGTGGAGACGGCGTTTTATGAGGGCAACAACGAGTTCCTGCTTGGCGTGTGGTTGCCGCGCGAGGTGCAGACCGCCGAGTGCAGCACTCCCGGCGGGCATTATCTGCGCACCTTCAGCAAGCGTTTTGAGGCCGACGGCATCACCTTTGAGGAGCCTTCGGAGATGATGTTTAACTTCAACAACCCGATGGGCGCGTGCCCCACGTGTGAGGGCTTCGGCAGGGTGTTGGGCATTGATGAGGATTTGGTGATTCCGAACAAGGCACTGTCGGTCTATGAGGACTGTGTGGTGTGTTGGAAGGGCGAGAAGATGTCGGAGTGGAAGCATTATCTGATTGAGCATGCCTCGGAGGTGGACTTCCCCATTCACCGCCCTTATTATCAGCTGACCGACGAGCAGAAGGCGATGTTGTGGCACGGCTGTAAGGCGTTTTATGGCATAGACGACTTCTTCCGCATGGTGTCGGAGAATCTTTATAAGATACAGTATCGTGTGATGCAGGCTCGCTATCGCGGCAAGACGTTGTGCCCCACGTGTCACGGCACGCGCCTCAAGAAGGAGACGGCTTATGTGAAGGTGGGGGGGAAGTGCATCACCGAGTTGGTGCACTTGTCGGTGGACGACCTCGTTGAGTGGTTCGCCGCTCTGCAGCTCGACGAGCACGATGCCACGGTGGCGCGCCGGCTGCTCACCGAGATACGTTCGCGGTTGGGTTTCTTGCACGACGTGGGCTTGGGTTATCTCACCCTGGACCGCATGAGCAACACTTTGTCGGGCGGCGAGAGTCAGCGCATCAATTTGGCTACGTCGTTGGGCAGCGCGTTGGTGGGGTCGATGTATATTCTCGACGAGCCGAGCATCGGGCTCCATTCGCGCGACACGGAGTTGCTCATCAGTGTGCTGAAGAAGCTGCGCGACTTGGGCAACACGGTGGTGGTGGTGGAGCATGATGAGGAGATTATCCGCGCCGCCGACTATTTGATTGATATTGGTCCCGAGGCGGGTAGCCACGGCGGCGAGGTGGTGTTTAGCGGCAGCGCCGACGAGATTGCCCGGGGCGATGCGACGCGCAGTCACACCATCCGCTTCTTGACCGGGGCGGAGCAGATTGAGCTGCCGTTGCGCCCGCGTCCGTGGGCAAGTTATATTGAGGTGAAGGGGGCTGTGCAAAACAACTTGAAGGATATCAGCGTGAAGTTCCCCATCGGCGTGATGACGGTGGTGACGGGTGTGAGCGGCTCGGGCAAGTCTACCTTGGTGCGCGATTTGCTCTACCGCGGCTTGCTGCGCCATTTGGGCGAGGCGGGCGATGCGCCGGGTGCGTTCAGCGCCTTGGGCGGCGACCTGCACCGCATTAAGCGTGTCGAGATGGTGGATCAGAACCCCATTGGTAAGTCTACGCGCAGCAATGCCGCCACGTATATGAAGGCTTATGACGAGATTCGCCGCCTCTATGCCGAGCAGCCGTTTGCCAAGCAGATGGGCTTCACCCCCGCCACATTCTCGTTTAATGTGGAGGGCGGTCGTTGTGAGGCTTGTAAGGGCGAGGGTACGGTGACGGTGGAGATGCAGTTTATGGCAGACCTCGTGATTGAGTGCGAGGAGTGTCACGGCAAGCGTTTTAACAGCGATGTGCTCGAGGTGCGCTATCATGAGAAGAATATCACCGATGTGCTCGACTTGACGGTGGACGAGGCGATTGAGTTTTTCGACTCAGAGCCGCGCATCGTGAGCCGCCTCTTGCCGTTGCAGCAGGTGGGCTTGGGCTACATCAAGTTAGGTCAGTCGTCGTCTACGTTGTCGGGCGGTGAGAACCAGCGCGTGAAGTTGGCGTATTATTTGGCTTTCGACGACTCGTTGCCGACGCTCTTCATCTTCGACGAGCCGACCACGGGACTTCACCTGCACGACGTGAGGGTGCTGCTGCGTGCGTTCAACTCGCTGATTGACAAGGGACATACGCTGGTGATTATTGAGCATAACTTAGATGTCATCAAGTGCGCCGACCACATCATTGACCTCGGCCCCGAGGGCGGTGCCGCCGGCGGATATTTAGTGGCTGAGGGCACACCGCAGCAGGTGGCTGAGTGTGAGGCTTCTTACACGGGGCACTATCTGAAGGAGAAGTTGCAAGCTGAGGCAAAACAGTTAAAAAGCCCCACAGCCCACGTAAAGAAGTGATATAGAGTTTTAAAATCGTTGTATAATTTAGTCATATTATTAAAATATTGTTTATTATTACCCTCCGCGCTTAAAAAAGAGTGCGGAGGTTTTTGTTTTCATGGAGAAAAGTCCTACATTTGCCTCGTTTCCCCTGAGTTTCAGCTGAATGCATTCGAGTGCACAGCCTGAAGTAGGGTTTATGACACCTCCGACAACGCGACGGGCGGTTCGGAACGGCCAATGAATTTCCATTAATTAACTTAGGGAATGTATGTTTTAAAACCAAATCAATGAAAGATCAATTGAATCACCCTGATTTTTTATTTGAGGTCAGTTGGGAGGTCTGTAACTTGGTTGGTGGTATTTATGCAGTGCTCTCCACCAAAGCAGCCACATTGCAGACAACGTTTGGCGACGGTCTGGTCTTTATAGGTCCGGACTTCTGGAAGCCCAAGCCGGGCGAGGAGTCGCCCTTCTTTGATGCTCAGGCAGACACCGCCCTCGGCGATTGGGCTGCCCGCGCCAAAGCCGATGGACTGCCCGTGCGCGTGGGCAGATGGAAGGTGGAGGGTAACCCGCAGGTCATCCTCATCGACTTTAAGCAATTTGCCGACCGAAAGAACGAGCTGTACGCCCGCATGTGGGAATGGTATGGCGTTGACTCTCTGCAAGCCTACGGTGACTATGACGACTCTTGCATCTTTGCCTACTCCTCAGCTATCATCATCCAGCACCTCTACATGCACTATTGCCCTCAGCGCAGCCGCACTATTGCCCACTTCGACGAGTGGACTACCGGCATGGGGTTGCTTTATCTGAAACACCAATGTCCCTCGATTGCTACGGTCTTTACGACGCACGCTACGTGTGTGGGTCGCAGCATCGCCGGCAACGGTAAACCGCTCTATGACTATCTGCCGGGCTACTTCGGCGACCAGATGGCGCAAGAGCTTAACATGGTGAGCAAGCATGCCGTGGAGAAGCAAGCCGCGCTGCACGCCGATTGTTTCACCACGGTCAGCGATATCACGGCGCGTGAGTGCGCCCAGCTGTTGGGTCGCCGCCCTATGGTTACGCCCAACGGCTTTGAGCTGAACTTCGTGCCCCGCAGCGTTGACTTCAGCCGCACGCGCAAGAAGGTGCGCCTCGAATTGAGCAACATCGTGAAGTGCCTCACCGGCGACGATGTGTCAGAGGATGCGCTCTTCATCGGCACGTCGGGTCGCTGCGAATATAAGAACAAGGGTCTGGATGTCTTCTTGGACGTGATGGACCGCGTGCGCTCCTTCCAGTCGGAGCGCCAGGTGGTGGCATTCATCATGGTGCCGGGGTGGGTGGATAGCCCGCGTCGCGACCTGAAGCGCCGCTTGACCGGCGAGAGCAAGGTGCGCACCCCGCTGCCCGAGCCTATCTACACCCACACGCTGCATAACTTCGGCGACGACGTGATCTATAACCGCATCCGTCAGCTCGGCTTCGGCAACAGCCCGGGCGACCGTGTGAAGATTATCTACATCCCCTCGTACCTCCGTGGCGACGATGGCATTGTGGGTCGCCCGTATTACGACTTATTGATGGGCATGGATTTGACTATCTTCCCCTCATATTACGAACCCTGGGGCTACACTCCGCTTGAGAGTTGTGCCTTCTTTGTGCCCACCGTCACCACTTCACTTTC
The DNA here is from genome assembly GCA_964495625.1 of uncultured Prevotellaceae bacterium. GTDB lineage: Bacteria > Bacteroidota > Bacteroidia > Bacteroidales > UBA3663 > Liminaster. Next base: position 4,824 of record CAZBWT010000109.1, read on the forward strand.
CGGCTACGGCATGTGGTGTCGCACCATGGGCAAAGATACTGATGTGTTGGACGGCGTGAGCGTCATCGAACGCAATGACAGCAATTACCACGACGTGGTGAGCAACATTGCGCAGCAGGTGGAGCGCGTCACGTTGCTGCCCAACTTGAAGATTGTGCGTAATGAGGCGCGCAAGATTGCCGGCAAGGCCGACTGGGCGCACTTCATCCGCTATTACCACCAGGCATACGACTCTGCCCTCAAGGCAGCGAATGCCCGTCTCAAGGCTTCGGCGAAGTAACGCTGCTGCCTTTATCATTGAACAGATAAAACCTCTTTAATTACATTTAAATTTTCATATTATGAAAGTACAAGTGAGCAATACGAATAATCCGTGCTGGCGCAACGTGACTGTCAAGTCGAACCTGCCCAGTGTGCTCGAACCCCTCCACACCGTGGCCCGCAACTTGTGGTGGTCATGGGACTCTGATGCCCGCCGCCTGTGGCGTGCCATCGACCTCACTCAGTGGCGTGCCTGCGGTCATAACCCCGTGGCTATGCTCGAGACGCTTTCTTATGACAAGCTCAACGAGGTGGCTGCCAATCAGGAGCTGATGGCACAGATTAACGACGTGGTGCGCCGTTTTGAAAACTATATGGCAGAACCTAAAGACGCGCAGCGTGCCTCGGTGGCATACTTCTCGATGGAGTATGGCTTGACGGCTTGTTTGAAGATCTACTCCGGTGGTCTCGGCGTGTTGGCCGGTGACTACCTCAAGGAGGCGAGCGACTCGAACGTGGATCTCTGCGCCGTGGGCTTCCTCTATCGCTACGGCTACTTCACCCAGACCCTCTCGGTTGACGGTGGTCAGGAGGCTAACTACGAGGCACAGAACTTCTCGCAGCTCCCCATCGAGCAGGTGAAGAATGCCGACGGCACACCGATGATTCTCGAGGTGCCCTTCCACGACCGCATCGTTTATGCCAACATCTGGAAGGTTGCCGTGGGTCGTATCAACCTCTACCTGATGGATTGCGACATTGAGAAGAACTCTGACTTCGACCGCTCTATCACCTACCAGCTCTATGGCGGTGACTGGGAGAACCGTATGAAGCAGGAGTATATGCTCGGCATCGGTGGTATGCTCATGCTCGAGAAACTCGGCATCAAGAAGGATATCTACCACTGCAACGAAGGTCACGCAGCCCTCATCGGCGTGCAGCGCCTCTGCAATTATGTGGCTCAGGGCTTGACGTTTGCCCAGGCTTTGGAGGTGGTTCGCGCCTCATCGCTCTACACCTGCCACACACCTGTGCCCGCCGGTCACGACTACTTTGAAGAGGGTCTCTTCTATAAGTATATGAGTCACTTCCCCCCGAAGCTCGGCATCGACTGGTACGACTTGATGAACCTCGGTCGCGAGACTCCCGGCGAAGGCAAGTTCTCAATGTCAGTCTTCGCCCTCAACACCTGCCAAGAGGCTAACGGCGTGAGCTGGTTGCACGGCAAGGTGTCTCGCCAGATGTTCCAGCCCGTCTGGAAGGGCTACGCTCCCGAAGAGCTCCACGTGGGCTACGTCACCAACGGTGTGCACCTCCCCTCGTGGGCTGCCTCTGAGTGGAAGGAGTTCTATGCTAAGATCTTCGGTCCGGACTTCACCAAGAACCAGACGCAGGAAGAGATGTGGAAGGCTATCTACGCTGCCGACGACGAAGCCATCTGGAACATCCGCAAGACCCTGAAGGCAAAGCTCTTCAAGTTCATTCAGGCTGAGGTGCGCAACCGCATGGGTCAGAAGCAAGAGAACCCTGCCCGCATCCTTCAGACCATCAATGGTCTCAACCCCAACGCTCTCGTCATCGGTTTTGCTCGTCGTTTCGCCACCTACAAGCGTGCGCACTTGCTCTTCACCGACCTCGACCGTCTTGACAAGATTGTCAACAACCCCTCATGCCCCGTGCAGTTCATCTTTGCCGGCAAGGCTCACCCCGCCGATGGTGGCGGTCAGGGCTTGATTCGCCGCATCGTCGAAATCAGCCGCATGCCGCAGTTCATGGGCAAGATTATCTTTGTCGAGAACTACGATATGGACGTGTCGAAGCGTCTCGTCAGTGGTGTTGATATCTGGATGAACACACCTACCCGTCCGTTGGAAGCCAGCGGTACGTCGGGCGAGAAGGCCATCATGAACGGTACGT
>CAZBWT010000110.1:0-2126 GCA_964495625.1 uncultured Prevotellaceae bacterium
CCCTGCTCATCCCCTCGGTCGATGCACGTGTGTCGTGCAGCGACACGCGCTTCGAGCGTCCGCTCAGCGACGTGCTCAACGACTTGGCGGCGCGTTTTCACATCCGCTACAAGCTGCAGCAGGTAGACACTGCCGGCTTGATGTTGCCCTATGCCGACTCGCGCATCCGTCCGTATTCGGTTGAAGAGTCGCTGCGGGGTGTGTTGTCTTACTTCGACTTCCAATATGAGAAGCAGGGCAAGAACACCTACAAGCTGCGCCACTACGACTACCCGCGCCGCAGCGACGACGAGGGCGAACAGCTGCTCAACTACCTCGCCACGCTCTACACCGACTCCGTCACCTTCGACGCGCGTCGCCGCCTGTTGCTGCGCGAGTTCCGCCGCCGGGTGGGCTTCGACGCACTGCTCACGCGCACCGTCATGCGCCGCGATGACCTCTCCGCCTCGCCCCTCCGTGCGGGGCAGGAGCGTCGCCACCGGGGCTACCGCACCCAGAACTTCGCCATCGAGACCCTGCCCGGGCTTTATTGCAGCGGCACGGTCTATCTGCCCGCCGGAGCTGCCGCGCTCACCACACAACTCGCCCCGAAAGCCGCCGCAAGCACCACTGCAAAAAACACGCAACAAGCCGCAACCGTCCCGCAACAAGCCGCCCCGCAAAGCCGTTATAAGGGCAAACGCTACCCGCTCATCATCTGCCCCAACGGGCACTTTGCCGACGGTCGTTACAACCCCGACCTTCAGCGGCGCATGGCTACCTTGGCGCGCATGGGTGCCATTGTGGTGGGCTACGACCTCTTTGGCTGGGGCGAATCGGAGTGGCAGGTGGGGCACGAGCAGCACGAACGCGCCTTGGCGCAGCCCATGCAGCTGCTCAACGGGTGGCTCATCTTCGACCTCATGATGCAGCGCCGCGACATCGACACCACCCGCGTGGCGGTGAATGGCGGTTCGGGTGGAGGCACCCACTGCGTCATGCTCACCCTCATCGACCCGCGCTTCACGGCTGCCTGCCCCGTGGTGAGCTTCTGCGCCCACTTCGACGGCGGTTGCCCCTGCGAGAGCGGCATGGGCACAGCCCTTTGCGGCGGTGGCACCTGCAATGCCGAATATGCCGCCCTTTTCGCGCCGCGCCCCTTGGGCTTCGTTTCTGACGGCGGCGACTGGACGCGCACCGTGCCCACACAAGAGCTGCCTTACCTGCAGCGCATCTACGGCTTCTATGGTGCTGCCGACCGCCTCTATCACTACCATTATCCCGACGAACGTCACGACTTCGGTCCCAACAAACGTGCCGCCGTCTACGACTTCTTCGCCCGCGTCTTCGGCTTAGACAGCACGCAGGTCGATGAAGACAAGGTGACCGTGGAGAGCAGCTCCGCCCTGCAATTTTGGGGCAGTGCCGACCGTATGCCCGCCCATGCCATCCGCTCGTGGCAGCAGCTGTGTGACAGTCTCAACAGCAAACAAACAAAACCATAACCATACGTAAAAAACAATGAAACAAAACACCTTTAGTGCCGTTGTTGCGCCCATCATCTGGAACCTCCTCTCGGTGGTTTTGGGCGCGCTCATGATTGCCTACTCCGGTCAGGTCATCTACTTCGGTCTGCTCTTCTTGGGCATCTACCTCGCCTTGTTTGGCTTGTTGCCCATCTTGAAAGCCCTCTTCACCCACAACCCGTTGCCCTTCCACGGCATCCTTTCGCTGGTTTGCGGTGTGTTGCTCATCATCTTCAACGCCACACTGACGGGCATCGTCTTCGTCCTCTTGGGGCTCCTGCTCTTCTTGATAGGCTTGCAGCAGCTCAACAACTTCCTCACCATGCGTCGTCGCGGCTTGCAGCTGCGGTGGTATTACTATCTCTACCCCGTGCTTGCCATTGCTGCCGGTGTCATCGCCGTGTGCAACCCCTTCGAGGCGCAAGACACCCTGGTCTCCTTCGTGGGCTGGTGTTTGGTGATACACGGTCTCATCTCGGTGGTGGGTGTCATTGCCGCCCTCTTCCGCCGTCAGCCTGAGGTCGTCGTCGCCACTTCTGCCGAGGCTGCCGATGCAACAGATGCCGAAGCCGAAGAGGTGAATGCCGCCAACGGGAGTGTAGCCGCCGCGGGTGAGACTCC
>CAZBWT010000110.1:2226-6981 GCA_964495625.1 uncultured Prevotellaceae bacterium
ACACACACAACAACATGAACACCTATTACATACTCATCATTGGCATAGCCCTGTTGGGCTATTGGGCGCAGAGCAACGTCAAGAGCAAGTTCGAGCGCTATTCCAAAGAGCCCTTCCGCCTCACGGGGCGCGAAACGGCAGAGAAGATGCTGCGCGAGAACGGTCTCACCGACGTGAAAGTAACCTGCATAGCCGGTCAGCTCACCGACCACTACAACCCCGCCACCAAGACGGTGAACCTCAGTGAGTCGGTCTACGGTCAAGCCACTGTGGCTGCGGCTGCCGTGGCTGCGCACGAGTGTGGTCATGCCGTGCAGCATGCCAAGGCTTATGCCCCGCTCAAGCTGCGTTCGGCATTGGTGCCTGTGGTGTCGTTTGCCGGCAACATTGTGCAGATTGTGTTGCTCATCGGCATCCTCACCGTCACCATCTTCCCCAAGATTTTGTTGGCGGGCATTGTGCTTTTTGCCATGACCACCCTTTTCAGCATCGTCACCCTGCCCGTCGAGATTGATGCCAGTCGGCGCGCCTTGGCGTGGTTAGAGCGCACGGGGCTCACCGGTGCCACGCAGCAGCAAGATGCCCGCGAGGCACTCCGCGCCGCTGCCTACACCTACGTCGTCGCAGCTCTCAGCTCGCTCATCACGCTCTTCTACTACATCATGATCTTCTTGGGCGGCAGACGCAGAGATTGAGGCACGTACACACAAAAAGAATGCCCCATGAGAGCAACGGTTTCACACCGACCTCTCATGGGGCATTCTTATTTCTAATTCAGCAGCCACTCATTAAAAAGTGCCGCAAGCATAGCTTTCGCCCTCCTGGTGTGGCAGCTATGTGGTGAGCAGCTGTGCCTATACGCCTCAGATGCCGAGGCTTGCGCAGATCTTCTTCAGCTTAGCGTCGGCAGCGGCGTTAGCTGCGGCATAATCCTCGCGCGTCTTCATCTCGGCGGGCACTTCGCAATAGAACTTAATCTTAGGCTCTGTGCCTGAGGGGCGCACTGAAATCTTGGTGCCGTCTTCGGTGAAGTACTGCAACACGTTTGCCGTGGTGGGCATCTCGAGCTTCGACACCTTGCCCGTGGCGACCTCCTTCTGCTCCAAGCTCAGGTAGTCTTTGATGACGGCAACCTTCGAGCCGCCAATCTCCTGCGGCGGGTTCTGGCGGAAGTTCTCCATCATTGCCTTAATCTCTTCAGCACCGCTCTTGCCGGGCTTCACCACCGACACGGCCTTCTCCTTCTGGAAGCCGTAGTCCACGTAGATCTGCTGCAACAACTGATAGAGCGTCATGCCGTTATCCTTGGCCCAAGCGGCGATTTCGGCGATGAGAGAAACCGATGCCGGTGAATCCTTGTCGCGCACCTTGTCGTAGGGCAGGAAGCCATAAGACTCTTCGCCGCCGCCGATATACTTCTCCTTGCCCTCCAACTGGCGAATGCGGTAGGCAATCCACTTGAAGCCCGTGTACTCGTCATAGAGCTTCACGCCGTTGCGGTCGGCAATCTTGCGAATCAGCTCAGAGGTGACGATGGTCTTCACCAAGAACTCATTGCCCTGCAACTTGCCGAGCTTCTTCATGTTGGTGATGATGTAGTAGCTGTACATCATGCACGTCTGGTTGCCGTTGATGAGCACCCACTCGCCCTTGTCGTCGCGGCAGGCGATGCCCAAGCGGTCGGCGTCGGGGTCGGAAGCAATCACGAGGTCGGCGTCAATCTTCGTGCCGAGGTTCAGCGCCAAGGTCAAGGCTTCGGCATTCTCGGGGTTCGGTGAAACCACGGTGGGGAAGTTGCCGTCAATCACCATCTGTTCGGGCACCACGGTCACGTTCTTAAAGCCCCAATAGCGCAGTGAGGCGGGGATGATGACGCGACCCGTGCCGTGAATGGGGGTGTAGACAATCTTCAGGTTCTCGTGGCGCTTAATCACTTCGGGGTCGATGCGAGCGCTGCGCACAGCGTCCAGGTAGACCACATCCATGTCGCCGCCGATGATCTTGATGAGGTCGGCATTGCGTTCAAACTTAATATCTTCCACCTTCACGCGGTTCACCTCGTCGATGATGCCGGTGTCGTGGGGGCTAAGCACCTGGGCACCGTCGTCCCAATAAGCCTTATAGCCGTTATACTCCTTCGGGTTGTGGCTGGCAGTGATGTTCACACCGCTCTGGCAGCCCAATTCGCGAATGGCGAACGAGATTTCGGGTGTGGGGCGAAGGCTCTCGAACAGATAGACGAAGATGCCGTTGGCAGAGAAGATGTCAGCCACCGTTTCGGCAAAGAAGCGGCTGTTGTTGCGGCAGTCGTGACCCACCACCACGCTGATCTTGTCGCGCTGCGGGAAGGCCTTGTGCAGGTAGTTTGCCAAGCCCTGTGTGGCCATGCCCACGGTGTATTTGTTCATACGGTTGGTGCCGGCACCCATAATGCCGCGTAGACCGCCTGTGCCGAACTCCAACACACGATAGAAGCTCTCTATCAGGTCCGTCTTGTCGGCGTTGTCTAACATTGCCTGCACCTCTTTGCGCGTGTCGGCATCAAAGCCTGCGCCCAGCCAAGTTTGCGCCTTGGCTGTTACTTCTTTCAAAAGTTCCTCATTTTCCATAATAGGGTAGGGGGTATTGATTGGTTAGTGTAATAAGTTATGCTGTGAAAGTATAAGTCTTTTCGTTGGTGTGTGCGGCGAGTCGCCTCGCTGAACTGCAAAGATAACGTTTCCGTCGGAAGTCGGTCACATCACCCCCATATTTTTCATTAAAATGAATTATTGTGGGGTAAATGGGCTGAAAAATGTGCCGAAAATGGGCGAAAAACGGTTAGTCGTTGGTGGGCAGCGTCATGGCTGTGCGTGAGCTGCTGAGCACGCAGCCGAACACCGACACCCCGGCTGCCACCCACAGGGCGGTGTGGGTGCCTTGCGCTCCGTGCAGCCCGAAGAACAGCGCCACCAAGGCGGCACCCGACGTTTGCCCGCACAGACGCGCCATCGCCAACATGCCGCTGGCGCTGCCGCTGCGGTGGGTGGGGGCTGCTGACAGCAGGATGCTGTTGTTGGGTGCCTGAAACAGCGAGAAGCCCGCGCCGCAGAGCATCATGCGCCAAATCAGGTCGGCGTGCGAGGGGTGAGGCGGCACCAAGGCGAGCAGCACAAAGCCCACGGCGCTGATGCCCAAGCCGATGCAGCCCAACAGACCCGCGTGGATGCGTTCAATGAGTATGCCCGCCATGGGTGCCACCACGATGGTCACGAAGGGCCAGGCGGTGAGCAAGAGACCCGCTTCGACCGCCGAGTAGCCCAACGTGTGTTGCAGGTAGAAGGGCAGCGTCACCATGCCCAACATCTGCGCCACGAATGAGCAGATGCTGTTCACAAACGAGATGGCGAAGATGGGGCGGCGCAGCAGGTCGAAGGGCAGCAGCGGATAGGTTTCGTGCAGCTGGCGGCGTATGTAGACGTAGCCCACCGCCACGGTGAACACTCCCAACAGGGCGATGGTGGTGAGCGACATGCCGTGTGAATAGCCCTCGATGGCAAAGATGAGACCGCCGAAGAAGAGGGCGTTCATCACGGCATCAGTGAGCGAGAAGCGGCGCGCCACGGTGCGCGGCGGGTTGGCGGGCAGGAACTTGCAGCTCAGGGCGAAAGCCGCTATGCCGATGGGCAGGTTGATGAGGAAGAGCCACTTCCAGTGCGCCACCGCCAACACCGCGGCGGCTATGGAGGGTCCCGCCACGGCAGCCATCGACACAAATGTGGCGTTGAGCCCTAAACCGCGCCCCAAGAAGCGACGCGGGTAGGTGAGGCGTATCAGCGTCATGTTGACTGACATCATGCAGGCTGCGCCGAAACCCTGACACACGCGCGCGGCGATGAGTGTGGCGAAGCCCTGCGAGCAGGCGCATGCCACCGACGACAGTGTGAACACCACCACGCCCACCTTGAAGAGGCGGCGGTAGCTATAAATCTCGCCCAACGAGGCGAAGCTGAGCAGCGACACCACGATGGCGAGCTGATAGGCATTGATGATCCAGATGGAGGCTGCCGACGTGAGGTGCAGCGACTCGGCTATGGTGGGCAGCGCCACGTTGGCAATGGTGCCGTCGAGCACCGACAGGGTGATGCCCATCAAGATGGCTATCACCGAAAAGACGCGCCGCGGCATGGGCAGGCCGTCGGGCACGGAAGTGGGTGTGTGTGGGTGTGTGTGGGTTTCTTTCATCGCTATTTGCAGGGCATGATGCCCTCGTTTTTACCGACGGTAAAGGTACGGCTTTTTGGCGACGTGTGCAACAGTTTTCTCAATTATTTATGGTGTTTGCCGAAAATTTTGTCGCGTCAAAATTCGTCGGCGGGCACCCGCGTGGCGCGTGCTGCAGGTCGTTGCACGCGCGTGCGTCGGCAATAATGTGCGTGCTGCCCGCCGCGCCGTGGGGCGAGGCTGCCTGCCGTGCGGGGTGGCGGGCAGCGCTCCGGCGGGCAGCCCCGGCGTTGTGTGGGGCGGGCACTGAGGCCTTGCCCGCCGTCGCCGACGGCAGGGGTGGAGCCATGCGACTTTCGGGCGGGGTTCACCGATGGCGGCTGTGTGGGGCGATGACGTTTCTTTGACCACCGTCCACGGCAGCTGTGCTTCGGCGGAGCCGCCGACGATATTTGCCCTCAATGTGGGTGCCCTTGGCGGGGATTTTTGGGACAAAATGTGGGGAGAAAAGTGCGCAGAGAAGGGAGCCGTGGAGAGGGTGAGCGGGTGGCG
>CAZBWT010000111.1:0-6966 GCA_964495625.1 uncultured Prevotellaceae bacterium
GCTGATGAATGTAGCGACCTCTTATTATTGTTTCCGCCACGTAGGTGCTTTGGAAGAGTTTAACACTACATCGTCTACAGATATCAAAAAATACCATTACGGTGCCTACTTCATTAGTAAGAAAACGGTTACGGATACAGAAAATAACACTTCTACGACGACTTTCGTCACCAAGGATTATGTATTTGACCCATATTCGATATATAAAACTGTAACAACCGACAATACTCCCCAATTAGCTTGCCCTTCAGATGCTTACTTGAATCCTATTGGCAATTTGGCAACAGCTGCCGCAACAGCTGAAGGTTCCACCTCTGCTTCCACTACTGCCATCACTGCTGACAAAACCAAATTATTCACTGCATTGACCGCAAGCTCAACGTTGGGCTATGTGCCTGAAAATGTCATGACGGCTGAAAACCAAAAGAAAGGTTATGTGACCGGTGTCATCTTTAAAGCTAAACTGAAGCCTACGACGGTGTATAGAATGCCAACCGCTAATGATGAATTAGAAGACGGTCAAAAGGTTGTTGCACTTGGAACCAATGAAACTTTCAAAGACCTTTGGTATTATCAGCCTTCAAAGAGATTCTACAACTCTCTTGAGGCTTTGTTGACAAAAGAAAATTTGACTGGATTTGCAGCGACGGCTTTGGATGGCATAGCCAATTCCACTTTGGGAACCGAAACTAAAAGTACCGTTGAGGCTGAAGGAACCGCAAATGCAAGTATCGATGAGGCTGAAATAGCGACTCGCAACAGCTACGGCATCTATAAATATACCAATGGTTATTGCTACTATCCGTTCTACATCACCCACAAGCAATCGAGCGAGAGCGATATGCAGCCTATGGAGTACGTCATTGTGCGCAACAACGACTATCAGCTCAAGGTGAACAGCGTGTCAATGCGCAGCGCCGAAAGCTTTAACCTCAATGCCACTGAAGATGTGGAATTGAAGGAGTCGTACCTCCAGGCAACCGTATCGATTACGCCTTGGACGATTCAGATTAACAACATGGATTTGGGCAACTATTAAACCGCACACTTATGACGACCACTCACGGATTCCGCTGGTTGGCTTTCGTCAGTGTGCTGTGCGCGCTCACTTCCTGCCACGCCGAATGGCTGTTCGACGAGGAGACCGGAGATTGTGACTTCGGTCTCACCGTCGAGCTGCAACCCCTCTACATCAGCGACCTTCAGTTCGAGAGTGAGCTCTCGGAGGGTCGCGTGTGGGTCTTCGACCCTGCGGACAGCTGTGTCGCTTCTGTCGATTTCGACAGGGCGACGTTGCTGTATAACAACGCACGCGTGCACGTGGACGTGCCCGAGGGTGACTACCACCTGCGCGTGTGGATGGGCTTGGGCGACACGCTCAACTATGCGCTGCACACCAACGACGAGAGCATTGCCCTGCTGTGCGACTCGGCCGGCTCCAACAACCGCCAATTCGCCCCCCTGTGGTATGGGGCGGAAAGCAACATACACGTGCGCAAACAACGCAACACACGGGTCAGCCTCCCCATGGTGAAAGACACCCACACCATGGTGGTGCTGCTGCAAGATGAGTCGGGGCAAGACCTTGCCGACCAAGACTACCTCTGCACCCTCACCACCCCTCACACGGGGTTAGACAGCACCAACACCCCCACCGCCGACGGCACCACCCTGCGCTTAGGCTCCTATTTTGCCAACACGCTGGTCACCGAGAACGACAGCGTGGGGCCCGCCATCACCGCCGCCCACTACGAGCTCAACACCCTGCGCCTGATGGCTGACGACGACACCCGCCTGCGCATCACCCGCCGCACCGACGGGGTCACGCTGCTCAACATCCGCCTCACCGACTATCTGCTCATGGCGCGCCAACAGCACGTGGGCAGCCTCGGGCTGAAGCTCACCAAGCAGCAATATCTCGACTATGTGGACCTCTACAACATCATCTTCTTTCTGACTCCCACCGGCAACGTGCAGCAGCCCTACTACTGCTCCACCATCAACATCAACGGATGGGTGATACGCCTCAACAGTGTAGACCTGTAAGTCGCACCGCTCGCCGCCGGTGGTAGTCACAAACACTCACTCACACACGTAAAGCCCCCTGACTGCCTATGCGCTCTTTGCGTTTCACACTTGCCCATTTGACGTGCTGCGTCCTCCTGACCGGCATGGGGGCACTGTGTGCTTGCCAACAGAGCTGTGACTTTTGGGACGACTTAGAGACCGCCACCTCCACCGCCGCCCACGCTCCGCAGTGCCACTGCACGGTGCTGCTCAGCCTCACCGACGGCATCTTCTCCAACCTGACGCGCACCGACGGTGCCGACCCCTCGGAAGCCGATGCCACCGCCGGCACGCTCACCACTCAGGGCGCGGTGATAGACTTCAGCGGCGAGGCGATTGACGAGTCGGAGGTGACCACCTTGTGGCTGTTTGTGGTGGCGGTGAACACCGATGCCCAAGGCAACGAGGGGGAAGATTGGACTCAGGTGACGAGTGTGGCGATACGCGCCGACCGGTTGCAAAAGGTGAACGACGAGCTGCGGCTGAGAGCCAACACCACGTTCACCCTCGGCTCCGGCAAGAAGCACCTCTACATTGGTGCCAACCTCAGCTCGGAGTTGGTGGGTGCCTTTTGCAGCGGCACGAACACCTACACCGCCCCCGCCGACGAGGGGTATGAGCAGGTGATGGCGCATTTTGTGGACGGCGAGCGCGGCGTGGCGATGTTTTGCGACGCACCCATCACGTTCGAAATCCCCAACAACATCCCCGCGGGCAGTTTGGGCTCGGAAGAGAACCCCTTCAAGGGCGAAGCCTCGCTGAGCCGCATGGTGTCGAAGGTGTTGCTCACCTGCCAAACCGCCGCCCCGGCCGGGGGGGAGACCGCCGACGAGACTTATGCCAAGACCTCCGGCAGGTCTGCCTCGATGCTCACCGCTGCCGACGAGCGCAGCGCCCATGGGGGCTGGTGCCGAATGGAGAGCATCCACTATAAGCTGCAGAGCGTGAACCGCTCGACCTATTTCGTGCAGCAGCACGATGCCGCCGGCAATGTGGTTGACCCCAACTATGCCGTGAGCCTGCAGCTCGGGTGGAGCGGCACCACGGTGAGCTATTTAGCGCCGTATGCCGACCGGTACGTCTATCTGTCCGGCTCGGAGCAGCATCGGTTCACCGCCGCCTCTGCCGCCGAGGGCACCGCCGCCAACTATCTGACCGCCGAGGCGTATGATGTGGCGCGGGTGCCGGGGGGCGACAACCCTGCCGACAACGTCTACACCACCGGGCTTTATTGCCTCGAAAACACGTGTGACAACGCCTGGAGCGAGCTTTGCCCTCTGACCGACACGCACGTGGCGTTTTGGCGACAAGCCCCCGAGCGCATCGTCACCGGGCTGATTGTGGAGGCACAATACATTCCGGCGGTTATCTACACCGCCAAGAGCGTGGCGGAGGGGACGGGTCCGGAGCTGTTCGACAGCGAAGCTGCGGCTAAGGCTAAATTGGTGGGCGAGAGCGAGACGGCTGCCGACGGGCTTGCCACCTATTACAGCATCGACGGCAAATATTGCTACACCTACAGCGCCATGCAGGCCGAGCTCGCGCAGCAGGCTGAGACACCGACCGACCCGGTGCTGGCGGTGGCGAGCAACTATCAGGAGTTTCGTGACGGCATCTGTTATTTTCACGACTTTATGAACTCCATCACGCAGCGGAAGTTTATGGGCGTTGAGCGCAATCGCTATTATCTGCTCATCTGCTCGGCGCTGAACGTGCCGACTTCGGTGGAAACCGATATGGCTTTGGTGAGCACCACCGCCGTGTGGAAAAACTGGGTGAACGCGGGGGCGAGCCAGACCATCACCATCACCCCCGATGCAAATTGAAAAACGATATGACAAGATTTGAAACAACAGTTCGCCTTTCGGCCTTGTGGCTGCCCCTGTGGCTGCCGCTGTGGGTGGCTTGCACCACCGACGGCACCGCCCTGACCGACGACGGCGAGGCGGTGGCTGTGCGCTTTGCCGTTGCCGCCGTGGGCAGCGACACCGGGGCGGGTAGCGGCAGCGAGTCTGCCGCCGGCACCGCCGCCGCGAGTGTCAAGCAGGCGCGGATGTTTTTCACCTTTTGGGCTTCGGAAAACGTCGATGCCGATGCCGCCGGCTCGCTGTTCACTCATTACTTCGACTATGAGCTGAGCGAGGCGCAAGACGCTGCCGCCGGGCAGGCATTGAACACTGCCTATTATTATCCGCTCAACAATGCTCCGCTGTTCGGCTCGGGCTATGCCGTCACCACCGACAGCCTTGCCGACGAGGTGACGGTGGTCAAAAGCTCGGTGGCACGCACCGAGACGGGCGGCTTGAGCGTTGCCATCACGCAGCCCGACAAGAGTTCGGCACTGGTGGATAACAGTCTCTGGCAGAGCGTCTACGTGTCGCGCTCCGCCGCCGGCGCGGGCTATGTGGCGGCTTCGCGCCTCAACCCTTATGCCGCTGCCACGGCGGGCGACTTCAGCTTCACCCACTGTGTGACGCGCCTGGACTTGAGGATGTGCCGCTCGAGCAACATGAGCGGCGACGATGAGCAATATAATGTGCACAACATTAAGGTGTATGCCCAGGAGCGTTGTGTGCCCACCGCCCTGAAGTGGTCGCCCCAAGGGGGCTTTCAAGCCACGTCGGGCTCTGCGTCGACCGAATGGGTGCCCCTGTTAGAGTATAACACCACGATGCTCCCCTCGAAAGACTTGCAGTCGGTGGGGTCGCTTTGCCTCTGTCTGGACGATTTCGCCCCCACCAAGACGACCGGCTATGAGCTGTTGGCGCTGCAAATCAAGGCGGATTACGGCTCTGACACCAAAACGTTTACGACCACCGACATCACCATGACCCCAAGCACGTCGAAGACCGCCGTCAACTATCAGCCCGGCGAGGTCTATACGCTCAGCTTTGAGTTCGACATTGATGCCATCACCTGCAAGGCTGAGCTGAAGGATTGGGAGACCGGTGCCTCGACCATCATCACCATTAAACGCCCCAGCGGCACAGACTGATGTGCCCGATTTATTTAGCAATATGATGAACCGAATGAGATATGCATGGCTCGTGTGCCTCCACTTATGCCTTTTGTGCGGCTGCCTGACGGGGGCTTGCTCCGACCTCGCGGAGTCTGCCGGCGAGCCGCTACCCGCCGAGCCGGTGGATAGTGCGAAGCTCGTGCCCGTGCAGCTGACGTTGAGCGGCTTTTATGATGCCGCCGACCTGCCGGATACACGCGCCGATGCCACAACCTTGAACAATCAACTGACCGATGATTTGAAGCGCAACTTCGCTGACAGCGCCACGTTGTGGATCTTGATTGAGGAGCAGGTGACGAATAGTGACGGCTCCACGTCGTGGGTGGCAAAGGATATCACCACCCCCTACGCCATACAGACGCGCAGTGACGGGTCGACATCGGACCTCATTCCCTGCACCGTGGACGACGACGGCAAGGTGAAGAACCTGAGCAGCAAGATGCTCTATCTGACCGAGGGAACCTTCCGCCTGCGCGCTTTGAGTCCGGCTGCGAAGTTGACCACCCAGGAGAGTGGCGGGGTGACCTATTCAAACGTGATGACCTTGGTGAACGGCAGGGGCATACTCGCCTCTTATAGTGAGGTGACTAAGACAGCGCCGGTGGTGGTGACGATTGAGGCACAACAGACCGATATGGCGGTGAATGACCGCGGCATCAAGCAGGTGGAACTAAACCCGCTGCTCTATTTGTCGGCGCGCCTCAAGTTCATCATCGAACCCGCCACAAGCGCCATGAACTATATTTATTCTATTTCGCCGATGAATGTGGGCTGCGAGATTTCGGGTCTGCAAACCAGCGAGAATTTGTTGTGGACGGCGGTGGATACGAAGATTCAGATCTTCTATAACGGCAAGAACGATATGCTGCAAATTCCTGCCGACGACTTCACGGTGACGGGCACCACCTGCTCGTTCTCGACCGACATTTTGCCCACCAGCACCGAGACGTCGCCGATATTCTTGACGTTCAATTTGCGCGTCAACAATGTGCCGACGCAGTTTATGGCGAACATTTCGGGGCAGGTGTTTGACTATGGTTACACCTACACCTATTATGTGCGTGTGTCGATGGATAACGACGTGAAGATTGCCTCGTGGAATAGTAGCGCCTCAACCACCACGGTGAACACCGAGACGAACGAAACGAAAGCTGTCGTTTCGCCACCCATTGTAACAAACACCGAGACGACCGGGCTGTAGCCGGACTCATTTGATAAATTTAGCCCTCATGAAGATGAAATCACTTTGCTTGTGGCTGCTCGCAGCCATCGCCCTGACGGTAGCACCGGCTTGCTCTGACGACGACTTCGCCGCCGCAGGCGACGACGCGCTGCACATCACCGCCACGGCGACACCGTTTGTTGAAGCTACCCGCGCCGGTAGCAACACGATTGCTTATCGCCTCTATGCGGTGAAGGACAACGAAACGAGTTGGATCACCGCCTCGAACAATGCCACCGCCTCGACCGCCACGGCCGGCTGTTACGGCGAGAGCGAGACTTCGGGCGGCATCATCAGCGGCTCGGAGGTGCCCTCGCGGTTTAACCAAACGTCGTGGTATTTTGCCGGCATCAGCGTGAGCAATGGGTCGGACCCCGCCGAGGTGGCTACGGAGGTGGGCACAACGAGCGACGGCATTCCAACATTCACCTTTGCCCGCTCGTCAGGCACGCCGGCTACGCTGCCCGACGTGCGCTATGCCAAGACCAATGACGCTGTGGGGGTATCCAATGTGACGAATGGCGTGGTGAACCTCGAATTTAAGCACTCGTTGGCAAAGATTATTGTGCGCATTGCCGGTGTGCAAAAAACGGGCACGTCCGCGTCCGCCGATAAGCTCTCGGCGCTTTGTGTGAATGACTATGCCTCGAAAACACTC
>CAZBWT010000112.1:0-2541 GCA_964495625.1 uncultured Prevotellaceae bacterium
TCTTTCGCCGCAATCACGGCGAAAGAATAAGCGGGCAGCAACACGCGCACTGAGTCGTCGGCGACCACCGTGCAAGGCAGTGCAGCGGGCACCAATCGGGTGTCTTTCAGCTCGCCGGTCAGCACCTGCGCACTGAGTTTCAGACCTCGAGCCGAACCCACCGAGGCGGGCAGCTTGACGGTGACCTCACTCTCGACGGGGAGCATGTTGACAAGCTTCACCGCCAACCGCCCCGTCTGGCTGTCGGTGGTGGCAGAGACACAGACGCGCTGCTGCACGCGGGCATCTTGCACGTCGCCCCAAGCTATGGTGGAGGGCAGGTAGCGGTCGCCGGCATTCTGACCGAACAGCGCCTGCACGTAGTAGCCCGTGGTGGGCTGCACGTCGGTGTTGGTGAAATAGATTAAATCGGGGTTCCACTGCACGTGGCCGCGCTTGGCCAAAAGGGGCGCGTAGG
Organism: uncultured Prevotellaceae bacterium; assembly: GCA_964495625.1. Classification (GTDB taxonomy): domain Bacteria; phylum Bacteroidota; class Bacteroidia; order Bacteroidales; family UBA3663; genus Liminaster. Next base: position 458 of record CAZBWT010000112.1, read on the forward strand.
AGGTCATCGCCACCACGTCGCCGTTGCGCTCCACGTTGCAAAGGTGCATCGCCTCAGCCAATGCCGTCTCGAGGCAGTTGGTGCGGTTGGAGATGTGGGCGGCATATTCGCCCAGATAGACCTGCGTGCCCGAGCGTGCATAGCGGTCGTAGTAGTCTTGGTGATGCAGGAACCAACCCGGGGCGCGGTAGTAGTGCTCATCCACCATGGGCACACCCAACTCGCGGGCAAAGCGCCAGCCCTCTTCGTAGTCTGAGCCGTCGCTCGAGGGTCCCACGGTGCCCACCACGGTGATCTCGGGGTGTCGCTCTTGCAGGGCGCGGTAGATCATCTCGAAACGCTCCTCAAAGACCCGGCTGATAAGGTCTTCGTTGCCAATGCCTACATACTTGAGGTTGAAGGGTTTGGGGTGCCCCGCCTCGGCGCGCATCTTAGCCCAGGGCGAGGTCTTGGGGTCGCCATTTGCCCACTCAATGAGGTCGCAGATGTCTTGTATGTAAGCCTCCATCCGGCTCATCGGCAGACCGCCCTGCTGACCGTAGCCGCCCACGCAGGAGTTCTGGCAAGGCACCGCCGCGGCAATCACCGGCAGGGGTTCGGCACCTAAGTCTTCGCAAAACTGAAAATACTCGTAGTAGCCCAACCCTACGGTCTGGTGGTACTTCCAGATGTTCCAGTTAGGCACACGCGCCTCGAGGGGACCCACGGTGTTCTTCCAGCGGTAGAGGTTGTCGAGCCCGTCGCCGTGCGACACGCAGCCGCCGGGGAAGCGCACGAAACGGGGATGCAGCTCGGCGAGTGCCTCCGCTAAGTCGGCGCGCATGCCGTTAGGGCGCTGCTTATAGGTGTCGGCAGGGAAAAGCGAGATGAGGTCGAGCGCATAGTCGCCCGCCACCTCGGGGCGGAGCACTAAGCGCGCACTGTCGCAATCGGCGGTGGCACGCAGCGTGGCGGTGAGCGTCTGCCAGGTGTCAGTGCCCGCCACACGCAAGGTGGCTGCGCCCAACGACTCGCCGGTCTTTGTCTCAATCGACACCTTCAGCGAGCCGCGCTTCGAGCCGAACATGTGGGCGCGCACACTCAGCCGATATTTCTTGCCGCTGCGCACCACGATGCCTTCGTAGCCCTCGTTTGCCAACCATCCGCCGGGCTTCGTCACGCTGAGGCGGGCGTAGTGGGGATTGTTGGCATGGAGGGGCTGAATGGAGTCGATGCGCCAGGTGAGCCCCGTGGTGTCGGCGCTCCAGGCATAGGTGGCGTTCCACTCGGGCTTACGCATGCGCCAGTCGCGCGGGTGGTATTCAAAGTCGCGGTTCTGCACCAACTCGGCGTAGAGTCCGCCGTCGGCAGAGTAGTTGATGTCTTCAAAGAAGATGCCTAACAGTTTGTCGCTAATCGGCTTGCTGCCTGCGTCTTGCACGCTGACCGAAAGTTGCAGCGGCTTGAGGTTGGCAAAGCGGCGCGCGTCGTCCACCACGCGCTCATTGTCGAGCGTCTGCTGGCGGCGCGCACGCTCGCATTCATCCATCAGCCCCTGCACGAGGCTCCACTCCACGCGGTGCACCTCGCCGCTCACCTCGCCGCCGGCGGCGGGCAGGGTGAGTGTCTCTTTGGGGTTGGAGAAGTAGTCGGCGATGTGCTTGGGGTAATAATCTTGCGGCAGCCAGTGCACAAGGTCGGGCGTTGTGGCGTATGCCACCATCACCTCGCGGTTATTCACGTCCCACACTGCCACCCACGAGCCGTCGGGCTGTCGTTGCAGCGAGGGGCGAAGCATCTTCTTCTGGTTGCCCCAGTTGCCGTAGTCGGATTTCACGAAAGAATATTCCGGTCCGATCTCAAACCACGTTTGGCGGTCGCGACTCCACGCAAAGTGCAGTCCGTTTTCGCCCCCTTTCTTGTCGGTGGCGTAGGAGAAGAGGTAGACGGAGTCTGTTGCCGAAGCGGAAACAAAGGGCTGATAGTCGGCGGCACGGAGCGCTTGCCCCGTGGCAAGCAGTGCGGCACTCAGCAAGAGTCCTTGCCGGGGTGATAGGGGTTGTTTCATAGTATAATGTATGTGTTGTCTGTTATTGTGTTATTGT
>CAZBWT010000112.1:2641-6952 GCA_964495625.1 uncultured Prevotellaceae bacterium
CGGGCAAAGAAGTCGCGCACAAGGGCTGAAGCCTCGTCAGCCAACACGCCTTCGATGACCTCGGTCTTGGGGTGCAGGGCGCGGGGCGCAAGCAGGCGGTAGCCCCGCTTGGGGTCGGCAGCGCCAAACACCAAACGCCCCACCTGCGACCACCCGATGGCACCGGCGCACATCACACACGGCTCTAACGTCACGTAGAGTGTGCACTCGGTTAGATACTTTCCACCCAATGCCGCCGCGGCAGCGGTGATGGCTTGAATTTCGGCGTGCGCCGTAACGTCGCAAAGCGTCTCGGTGAGATTGTGCGCACGCGCCACAATGTTGCCCCGGCAGACCACTAAAGCGCCCACGGGTATCTCACCTTCGTCGGCTGCCAAGCGAGCTTCTTGCAGGGCTTGACGCATAAAATATGTATCATCTAACATGGTGCATCGGTTGTTTTTTGTATCTTTGCCCGCCGCGTGCGGACCTTCATCGTGCGCAAAGATACTGATTATCTGACGAACTGCTGAATAAAAATGCTAACAATCCACCTTCCGGAAATAGATTCCACCAATAGTTACCTGCTGCAACAGTTGGCAAGCGGGGCAGATTACCCCGACGGCACCGTTGTCTTCACCACCTGTCAGACCCACGGACGCGGGCAGGTGAACAACAGCTGGGAGAGCGAACCGGGTCAGAATTTGGCCTTCAGCCTGCTGCTTAAACCCGAGTTTCTGCCCATCACCATGAACTTCGCGCTGTCTGAGCTCACCGCCTTGGCCATTGCCGAGACGCTCGACGAGTTTGTGGAGGGGTTCAGCATCAAGTGGCCTAACGACATCTATCACGACGACCGTAAGGCGGGGGGCATCTTGATAGAGAACCGCCTGAGCGGTCACAGCATCACACACAGCGTCATCGGCGTGGGCATCAATCTGAATCAACGCGAGTTTCGCAGCAATGCCCCCAACCCCGTGTCGGTGGCACAACTGCGCGCCGAGCAGGGGTTGCCCGACCTGCGCGTTGACCCCGAGCGTGTGCTGCACGACACCTTGACGCGACTGATGGGCTATTACACCGCCCTCAGCGCCGCTGCGCTAACGGCTGCCGACCTGACAGCCTCTGCCGCCTACCAAGAGCTGCACTCGCGCTACGTAGCCAAGCTCTATCGCCGCACGGGGCTCCACCCCTATCAAGACACCGACAGCGGCGAAACCTTCGAGGCACGAACCTTCGACGTGGAGCCCTGCGGAGCCCTGCGCCTGCTCACCGCCGCGGGCGAGATGAGACGCTATATGTTTAAGGAGGTGAAGTTCCGACTGCCTTGCGGAGTGGTAAAAGAGTAACTTTTTTAATAATTACGTAAAAAAATGTGTGCTTTTGATTTTGATATTTGATTTTGTCTCTATATTTGCGATACAGATTTAAGGTCAACGGGCTTTGCACATAAATATATTACAAGCTCACTCATATAATATATCGAATGCTCACCCTTCTTTGGGGGAAGCCCTCCGACGGAAAAGAGGCAGGTTCACAAACCTGCGAATAGAAAAGTGCACGCTTTAATCGTGGTTAACTCTTAGAAAAATTGAAACACAGAATAACTGAATAACCGAGTTATGACGAACAAAAGTTTATCGGAAAATCTGAAAGAGCATTTCGGATTCGACAACTTCAAGGGAAATCAAGAAGCCATCATCCGCAATTTGATGGACGGCAACGACACCTTCGTACTGATGCCGACAGGTGGCGGCAAGTCTTTGTGCTATCAGCTCCCCTCGCTGCTGATGGACGGCACCGCCATTGTTATTTCCCCGCTCATAGCCCTCATGAAGAATCAGGTGGACGCTATGCGTAACTTCAGTGAGGACGACGGTGTGGCTCACTTCATCAACTCTTCGCTCAACAAGTCGGCGATTGATGCCGTGCGTCAAGACATCGTGAGCGGAAAAACCAAGTTGCTGTATGTGGCTCCAGAGTCGCTGACCAAGCAAGAGAATGTGGACTTTCTCCGCACGGTGAACATCTCGTTCTTTGCCGTGGATGAAGCTCACTGCATCTCGGAGTGGGGTCATGACTTCCGCCCCGAATACCGCTCCATCCGCCCCACCATCGAGAAGATAGGCACGCGCCCGGTGATTGCCCTCACAGCCACCGCCACACCTAAGGTGCAGCACGACATCATGAAGAACTTAGGCATGCTGAAAGCCAAGGTCTTCAAGTCGTCATTCAACCGCCCTAACCTCTATTATGAGGTACGCACCAAGACCGACGACATCGACCGCGAAATCATCAAATACATCAAGGGGCACCCCGGCAAGTCGGGCATCATCTACTGCCTCAGCCGCAAGAAGGTGGAGGAGCTCGCCGAGATCCTGAAGGCCAACGACATACGCGCCCTGCCCTATCATGCCGGCATGGACTCTGCCGTCCGCTCTGAAAACCAAGACGCTTTCTTGCAGGAAGATGCCGACGTGATTGTTGCCACCATAGCCTTCGGCATGGGCATCGACAAGCCGGACGTGCGCTACGTCATCCACTACGACATGCCGAAGAGCCTCGAGGGATATTATCAGGAAACGGGTCGCGCCGGTCGTGACGGCGGCGAAGGTCAGTGCATTGCCTTCTATTCGCCCAAGGACTTGGTGAAGCTCGAGAAGTTTATGCAAGGCAAGGCCGTGGCTGAGCAAGAGATTGGCAAGCTCTTGATTCGCGAAACGCAAGCCTATGCCGAGACGTGCCTCTGCCGCCGCAAAGCGCTGTTGCACTACTTCGGCGAAGAGTATAAGGAGGAGGAGTGCGGCAACTGCGACAACTGCGCCAAGCCTAAGAAGCGCATTGATGCCTCGGAGCTGCTCTGCGCCGTCATCGAGACCATCTTGGCACTCAAGGAGAAGTTTAAAGAGGAATACGTCATCAACGTGCTGTTGGGTCGCACCAACGACGAGATTGAAGCCTATAAGCACAACGAGCTCGAGGTGTTTGGCAGCGGTCAAGACGAGACTGCCGACATCTGGACTGCCGTCATCCGCCAAGCTCTCATTGCCAAATATCTGTCACGCGACATTGAGAACTACGGCTTGCTGAAGGTCACCGCCGCGGGCAACAAGTTCTTGAAGGCTCCCAAGCAGTTCCAAATTGTCGTGCCCCGCACGTCTGATGATGAGGAGGAGGACGGTGACGACGACGCTGTGAAGGGCGACATCTCGTCTGCCGCAGCCGACGAGGAGCTCTATGGCATGCTCAAAGATCTGCGCAAGAAGATTGCCAAGCAGCACGACCTGCCCACCTACGTCATCTTCCAAGACCTCTCGCTCGAGGCCATGGCCACCACCTACCCCATCACCATCGACGAGCTGCAAAACATCCCCGGTGTGGGCATGGGCAAGGCGAAGCGCTATGGCGAAGAGTTCGTGAAGCTGATTAAGAAGTATTGCGATGAGAAAGAGATTGTTCGCCCCGAAGATTTGCGCGTGCGCACGGTGGCTAACAAGTCGAAGATGAAGGTCAGCATCATTCAGAGCATTGACCGCAAGATTGCCTTGGACGAGCTCGCCGTGGCAAACCGCATGGAGTTTAGCGAACTGCTCGACGAGATTGAAGCCATCGTCTTTTCAGGCACACGCATCAACATCAACTACTTCCTCGAAGAGGTGATGGATGAGGACTCTATTGACGACATCTTCCAGTATTTCAAAGAGGCGGAAAGCGACAATCTCGAAGAGGCTTACAAAGAGTTGGGGCGCGACTACAAGGAGGAGGAGATCCGCCTGGTGCGCATCAAGTTCCTCTCTGAAATGGCGAACTAAAAATGATTGAATACGTTAAAGGAACCGTCAGCGAACTCGCACCGACACAAGCCGTGGTGGAATGTGGCGGTGTGGGTTATGCTTGCAATATCTCACTCTACACCTACGACAAGCTGCGCGTGGGACAAGAGGCGAAGCTCTACGTGTCGGAAGTGATTCGCGAGGATGCACATCTGCTCTACGGCTTCACCTCGAAGCAAGAGCGCGCTCTCTATGAAATGCTCAACACCGTGTCGGGCGTGGGTCCCAACTTGGCACGACTGATTCTCTCGTCGTTGGCTCCGGACGAATTGGTGTCGGTGATCAGCACCGGCAACGACAAGCAGATGAAAAGCATCAAAGGCATCGGCTCGAAGACGGCACAACGCATCATCGTAGATCTCAAAGACAAGATCTCGCAAATCGGCATCGTGGCGGCAACGTCTGCCACCTCGCCCATAGTGGCAGCCAACGAGACCGCCGAAGAGGCTGTGGCAGCTTTGGTGGCTTTGGGTTACCAGCCCACCGCAGCCCGCGCTTG
>CAZBWT010000113.1:0-6918 GCA_964495625.1 uncultured Prevotellaceae bacterium
TTTTAGATGGAGTTCGGATAAATAACCGCAACGAGCTCTTAATTGTTCAAAAAAATCGCTTACTTTTGCCGCCATAATTAGGCTTATCACACATGTCCGGTATATACATTCACATCCCCTATTGTGCCTCAAAGTGCATCTATTGCGACTTTTATTCGGTGGCGCGCCGCCCGACAACTTCGGCGACGTGGGCAGCGAGCTATGTCGATGCACTGATTGCCGAACTCCGCCGTCGAGTAGACTTCCTCCCTGCCACCTCTCCGCTACGCACGCTTTACATCGGAGGCGGCACTCCCTCACTCCTACCGCCAACAGAAATTCGCCGTTTGCTCACTGCCATCGGTGAGTGTGTCGATGTTTCGCAGGTGGAAGAGGTGACGTTGGAGGCCAATCCGGAGGATGTCACCCCGGACTTTGCGGCAGGCATTGCCGACACGCTCATCAACCGTGTGAGCATGGGGGTACAGACGTTCATCGACGAGGAGTTACGCACCTTGCGCCGCCGACACGACAGACATAGGGCAGCGACAGCGGTGGCGGCTTTGCGAGGTGTCGGCATCACAAACATTAGCCTCGATTTGATGTATGGCTTGCCCGGGCAGACTGCCGAAAGCTTTCAGCTGAGCATTGACCGTTGTTTGGCATTAGATGTGCCGCACGTCTCAGCCTACTGCCTGAGTGTGGAAGAGGGTACGCTCTTGGCTCGGCGCGTGGCACAACGGCTCATCACCTTGCCCGGCGAGGATGAATGTTTGGGCTTTTCCGCCTTGTTGCGCCACCGCCTCAAGCAAGCCGGATACGAACAATATGAAATCTCTAACTTCGCGCGCCCGGGCTTTAGGTCGCGCCACAACAGCAGCTACTGGGTGGGCACACCTTATTTAGGTTTGGGTCCCGGAGCGCATAGTTTCGACGGAAGGTTTCGTCGCGGGTGGAATGCGCCCGACGTGGCGGCTTATGTTGCCGGAAACAGCGGCTATGAAGAAGAAGTGCTCGACGCGCGCGACCGTTACCACGAGACAGTGATGCTCGGACTGCGCACACGCGACGGAATATCCGCACCCGCACTTCAGCAATATCTGAAGGCAGATGCGGATCTGCAAGCTCATTTCGAGCAACAATATCATGAAATGGAGGCTGAGGGCTTGATACACACTTATCCCAACGGGAACATAGCCCTCACCCAAGATGGTCTTAACTTAGCCGACGAGGTGATCCGTCGGTTCTTTCTGCCGGAATAAGTCCGGCTGCCGCGTCAGCTGATGCGGCTCCAATCTACAGTTTTCGCAAACAGTTTTTGCAGACGCACACGCAAGATGCTGTTGCCCGGAGCCTCGAGCAGAGGGTCGCGTTCTATAATCTCTATGGCTAACTCACGCGCCGGCATCAGAATCTGCCCGTCGCGTGCCAAGTTGGCTATGTGGAGGTCGAATGCCAAGCCGCTCTGCTGCGTGCCCTCCAAGTCGCCGGGACCGCGCATCTTCAGGTCTGCTTCGGCAATTTCGAAGCCGTCAGTGGTGCGGCACATAATCTCCATACGCTTACGCGTGTCTTCACTCAGTTTATAATTAGTCACCAACACACAATAGCTCTGGTCGGCACCACGTCCCACACGCCCGCGCAACTGGTGCAGCTGCGACAGACCGAAACGTTCGGCACTTTCTATAATCATCACCGAGGCATTCGGCACATTCACGCCCACTTCTATCACAGTCGTCGCTACCATAATCTGCGCCTCGTTGGTCACGAAGCGTTGCATGGCGGCTTCCTTGTCGCGCGGCTTCATCTTGCCATGCACCATCACCACGCGATATTCGGGGAAAGCCTCCTGCATCACGCGGAATCCCTCCTCTACGTTGCGATATGCCAGCTTCTCATTCTCTTCGATGAGCGGGTAGACCACATAGACCTGCCTGCCCTGCTGCAACTGCTGCCTGATGGCATTGTTAAGTCCGGGTCGCTGGTTGTCGTAGCGGTGCAGCGTCTGGATGGGCTTGCGTCCCGGGGGCAGCTCGTCAATGACCGACACATCGAGGTCGCCATAGACGGTCATCGCCAATGTGCGCGGTATGGGGGTGGCGGTCATCACCAGCACGTGCGGCGGACGCGCATTCTTCTGCCACAGCAGCGAACGCTGCTTCACACCGAAACGGTGCTGCTCGTCAATCACCACCATGCCGAGATTCTTGAACTTCACATCAGGTTCTATCAATGCATGTGTGCCTATCAAGATGTGCAGCGTGCCGTCTTCGAGCGCAGCGTGAATCTTCTCGCGCATCTTCTTGGGCGTAGAGCCGGTCAAAAGTGCCACGTTGATGCCTATCTTGGTGAGCATCTCAAGGAGGTTTTCGTAGTGTTGTGTCGCCAATATCTCGGTCGGAGCCATCATGCATGCCTGAAAGCCGTTGTCTAATGCCATCAGCATCGACATCACTGCCACCAGTGTCTTGCCACTGCCCACATCGCCCTGCAACAAGCGGTTCATTTGTTTGCCGCTGCCCACGTCGGCACGTATCTCTTTCAGCACACGCTTCTGCGCCCCGGTCAGTTCAAAGGGCAGACTCTTGGTGTAGAAGTCGTTGAAGAACGTGCCGATATGCGCGAAGGGGAAGCCCGCCAAGGCGCGCTGTCTCAACTTAAAGCTACGCACCAAATACAGCTCCAAATAGAACAATTCTTCAAACTTGAAGCGGTATTGTGCTTGCCGCAGGTTGTCGGGGTTTGCCGGGAAATGTATCTGCCTTATCGCCGTGTTGTATTGCATCAGATGCATCCGCTCGACGATGTAGGCGGGCAACGTCTCGGGAAAGGGCGAGATGTTGCGCTTGAAGTAGGTCAAGATGATGCGCTGCAATGCCTTTGAATTAAGGGCTGCGCGTTTCATCTTCTCGGTGGTGTTGTAGAGTCCGGAAAGTCCCTGCTTCTCTTCGTCAGACAACTCATCAATGCTCACCTCGAGTTCGGGGTGCGCTATGTTAAAGGTGTTTTGAAACACCGTAGGCTTGCCAAACAGCAAGTATTCTCGACCCTTATCGACCGACGAGGTGATATATTTCAAGCCCTTAAACCACACGCAATCTACCCACCCGGTGCCATCGGTGAAGTGTCCCACCAAGCGCTTGTTAGCCCCGGCACCGACCTCCTCGAAGTTCGAGAAACGTCCTTTCAGCAAGATGTAGGGCATGTTGCCATCTATATCGCGAATGAGATAGATGTGCGACTTATCAATATATTTATACGGGAAATATCCGATGAGCTCTTCAGCCGACCGGATATGTAGTTCTTGGTCTAACAATTCTGCGCGTCGCGGACCGACACCGGGCAAATATTGCAACTCAGTCATTCAGTAAGGGTATAAAATTATATAAGGGCACGGCGGCAGTTTCCTCCGTGCCCTTTCATTGCGGCAACAGCTTATTTCTTAGCCTGCTCCTTCTTGCCGCGCAAATGGCGCGACAAGAAAGCTGCACCCGACACGAGCGCCACAACCACACCGATTGATACACCCAAAGTGTAGTTGAGTTTCAATCCCTCGGGAGCCACCAAGATGTAGGAAGTGCAGACCGCCGTCATAAACATGGCGGGGAAGAACGTCACCCAGAACTTCCGCCCTGTGCGCATCAAGAACACCGTCACAGCCCACAGCGTGAAGACCGAGAGGGCTTGATTGCACCAAGCGAAGTAGCGCCACAAGATGTTGAAACCATTCTTGTCGCCCAAGCTCCACACCAAGATGCCGGCTGTAATTACAAACATCGGCACGGAGATGTAGAGACGTTTGCGCATTGACTTCTGATCAATGTGCAAGAAGTCGGCCACAATCAGTCGGCCCGAACGCAAGGCAGTGTCGCCGCTGGTGATGGGTGCCACGGCAATGCCTATGATTGCCAACAGACCGCCTGCCAGACCCAACCAGTTGGTAGAAATCATGGTGGCAACCTTAGCACCCGAGTAGGAAACACCGTTGGCATCGGCTACACCATTCTCGCTGAAAAAGTAGGTAGCTGCAGCCGCCCATATCAGCGCCACCACACCTTCTGTCACCATGGCTCCATAGAAGCAGGGGCGACCCAGGCGCTCGTTCTTAATGCAACGAGCCATGAGGGGTGATTGTGTAGCATGGAAGCCGCTGATGGCACCACAAGCTATCGAGATGAACATCATCGGGAACACGGGGTTCGACTCATACTTAATGCCAAAGAGCGGAGTATCCCACACCTCGGGCATCTCGGGGCGAACCACCAACAGGTACCCCAATATACCAATCGCCATAAACAGCAGGCAAGCGGCAAAGAAGGGATACACACGCCCGATGATTCTATCCACGGGCAGCAACGTAGCTAAGATATAATATGCAAAGATGATGACAATCCAAACGTAGGCATTACACCAATCGGGTGTCCAACCTGCCAACAGCTCGGCGGGACCCGACACAAACACGGCTCCTACCAACACCATCAGCACCACAGTGAAGACACACATCACGCGACGGGTGTTCTCGCCTAAATATTTGCCGATGATTTCCGGCAAGCTTGCGCCACCTTCGCGTATCGAAATCATTGCCGACAAGTAGTCGTGCACTGCGCCGGCAAAGATGGTGCCGAGCACAATCCAGAGATAAGAGGCTGTGCCAAACTTCGCGCCCATAATAGCTCCGAAGATAGGTCCGAGACCGGCAATGTTTAAGAATTGAATCATGAAAACTTTCCATGTAGGCATCGGGATGAAATCAACACCGTCAGCTTGTGCGTAGCATGGAGTGGGACGTTTCGGATCGGGTCCGAACACACGGCTAATGAAACTGCCGTAGATAAAGTATCCCGCAACTAAGATACAAAGAGCAATAACGAAACTATACATTTTCTTATGTGTTTTATGACATAGCAGCGCAAATGTAGCAAGAAAAAGAGAGCACTGCGCACAAAAACGGACGAAAAAACACATTTTTTTGAAAATAATAATCAAAAACATTGGTCGGCTCATCATTATGCGCTACTTTTGCCTCGCAAATGCGGGTTACGATACCTACAAATGCTTATTAGTACTAATTCTAACTCTTCAAAACAAATTCAACTATGGCACGTGTAATTTCTGCTGACAAGTGTGTAGCTTGTGGTTCATGTATCAGCGAATGCCCCGTAGAGGCTATCTCTGAGGGCGATGTATATTCAATCGACGCATCTAAGTGCATCGACTGTGGTGCATGCGAGGGTACTTGCCCCAACGAAGCTATCTCTGAAGCATAAGTAACTGCTTTTAGCATTTAAGCTTTAAGACCGGACTGAGATTCCAACGAAACTCAGTCCGGTCTTTCTTATTCCGCCATACACACATCTTCGCAAACACATACACACGACTACGCAAACAGAAAAACACCTTTGCAGACGGACAAACACTTTTTCACGCAGAGCGACACAGACAGACACCTTTACACACAAAGCATCCTCTAACACTGAGGCTCGCATTTATATCACGGAAAGCACTACCCCATCAAACTTCAAACATTGACGGTCGTCAACCGTTACTTTCTCCCTTCCCCCGTTAATACAATCTAAAACAGCCACACTGTTCCTACCTTCTGCTGCACTGAGCGTTGGGAATATAGCTGATAAGTGCAACATAAGAGAAAGGATATGATGAGATATAAGGATATGAGTAAGAGTAACGATATAAGGATATGTAAGAGTGAGTAAGGATATGAGATACAAGGACCTGAGTATAAGTAAAGATACAAAGATCTGAGTAAGTAAGGATATGAGAAAAGGTATAAGGATAAGTTTAAGGATGGGAAAGGATACGAGTATGAGATACGAGTATATAAGAATATGTAAGTATACGAGTATGCGTAAGAAAGGTGAACAATAAGAATATCAACAAGATTATGACTAACTATAAGAGCAAGAATAACAACCCCAACCAATCCATAAAACAACAATGAGACTACACCTATCCCTCAGGCAGATGGCGAAGCCACTGATGATGCTCACGCTGTGGGCAATGCTCGCGGGCTGCTCGCCCTACACGCTGCTCAACAGCACCACCTACAACAACGCCGACATCCGGCAGTTCACCACCTTCCGCATCGCCAAGCCCAAGGGCGGACGACTGCCGCCGCACATGACGATGATTGACTATCAGAACATCTCGTCTGCCATTCGCACGCAGTTAGAGCTGCGCGGACTGCGCGAGGACCCCAACTCGCCCATCTTGGTGAACTTTGGACTGACCGTCAAGACGACCATCGAAACCGAGCCCGCCATTCCGCCCGGCTTCTACTCCCCCGGCTACTGGAGCGGCTTCGGTCCGTGGCGCAACTACTGGATCTCGCCCCGCCAAGCCTACCTACAGAACTACTATCAGAATGCCGAAATCATCACCGGCATCGAGAAGAACGGTGTGCTCACCATCGACATCGTGGACACTAAAGACATGCAATACGTCTGGTCGGCCTCGGTCGAGAGCGTCCTCACCGCCGGCGACACGCAGATACGCAATCAGTCGTCGGTCAATCAGATAGTGGCGTTGGCATTCAGCAAATACCCCGTGCCGCTGCCCAAACAGTGAAATAATTCTGTCAAAACTTTGCGACGCAGCAAAAGATAGATATATTTGCGGTGTGAGTCAGAGCGGTAAGGTTTCACGTCTCCCCTTACCGCTCTGATTTGTGTGACTATTTGGCACACCGATTCTAACCAATTTGTGTGACCATTTGGAGCACCGGTTCTTCCAAATTGCAAGCCCCCTTGGCATGCCGGTTCTAACCAAGTTGTGTGACCATTTGGCGCATTGGTTTTACCAAATTGCAAGTCCCCTCGGCACGCCGGCTCTACCAATATGTGTGACCATTTGGCGCACTGTTTTTGCCAAATTGCAAGCCCCCTCGGCAAGCCGGTTCTAACCAAGTTGTGTGACCATTTG
>CAZBWT010000114.1:0-6815 GCA_964495625.1 uncultured Prevotellaceae bacterium
AAGGATGCATTTCGAGCGGAGACTGCTTAGGGTAGAGAAGCCGTGGCTGCACGCAGCGCCGAGAAGTGCGTGTGGAAGTCGTCGGCATCATGAAGGCGACCCCACACGTCGCCGAGCAGAGCTACACCGCCGAAGCCGAGCGAGGAGAGCTGGGGGAGGTGTGACAGCGTGATGCCCCCCATGGCAACGACGCGCCTGTCGATGAGCCCTTCGGCATGGGCACGTTGCAGTTCGGCTATTGTGTAACGGCTGCAATAGCCGCGCTTAGAGAGGCTGTCGTAGATGGGGCTGAGCAAACAGTAGCTGACCGCATCGCGGCGCGTCCTGAGCTCATCAATGGAGTGACACGAGGCGCTGAGGCAGCCTTGATAGCCGGCGGGCGGTTGCGGACGACGGGCGTTGAGGTGCAACCCCTGCACGGCGAAGCGAGACGTGAGGTCTACGTCGTGCAACATGATGCGACTGTGCCACCGGGTGGGAATCTCTGCCAACAGCTGCGCCACCTCAGCCACGGGGGCTGAGGGTTTGCGCAGATGAAGGGTGTCGAGTCCGCAGCGGAACAAGAGGTCGATGGCTTGCGCCTCGCCCTTGAAGAAGTCCGGGCGGGTGATGACGAGGAGTTTCATTAGAAGCGTTTCAGGTCGAAAGAGGCATCCCAGTCTTTCCACACCGGTTCACGCCCTACGCTGCGTAGGGCGGCAGTGACCTCGACGGCGGTGCGGTCGTCGTTGATGTGGAACTGCTCGAGTGCCTGCGGATAGGTGTAGTAGCCGCCCGGTTCCGTCTTGCTCTCGGCGCTCATGGTGGTCACGCCGAGGGTGGCCATGTGGTCGCGGATGTAGGCGGGTTCGCGGGTGGAGTAAGAGATGTCTACGTCGTGGTCGAAGATGCGCATGGCGAAGGTGGCTTGCGCCAGTTCACGGTCGGTGAGGATGACGTTCGGCTTGAAGCCTTCGTTGGCGGCAGGGCGCATGCGCGGGAAGTTGACGCTGTATTTGGTGCGCCAATAGTGCTTCTGCAGGTAGCGCAGGTGGTGCGCCATCATGGTGATGTCGGTGCGCCACTCTTTCTCTAAGCCGATGAGCACACCCATGCCGATGGAGTGCACACCTGCCTGACCCATGCGGTCGAAGCCATCGACTCGCCACTCGAACTTCGACTTCATGCCGTGGGGGTGGTAGATGTTGTAGTGCGCCTTGTTGTAGGTCTCCTGGAAGCAGATGACACCGTTCAGACCGTGGTGGGTCAGCTCGGCATATTCCTCCGCCTTGAGCGGCATCACCTCAATCTTGAGGTTGCTGAAATAGGGCTTGGCAATGTCGAGCGCGCGTGCTATGTAAGGCACACCGGCTTTGGCGGGGTTCTCGCCCGTGACGAGCAGCAGGTTCTCGAAGGGACCGAGCTTCTTGATGGCCTTATATTCGTTTTCAATCTCAGTGGGGGTGAGGATGGTGCGCGCCATGGGATTGCTGATGTGGAAGCCGCAATAGACGCACGAGTTGGTGCACGAGTTGGTGAGGTAGAGGGGGATGAACATCGAAACGGTCTTGCCGAAGCGCTCTTCGGTGTATTTGCGGCTCAGTTGTGCCATCTGCTCCAAATAGGGGGCAGCGGCGGGCGAGATGAGTGCCTTGAAGTCTTCGACATCACAGTGCTCCTTGCCTAAGGCGCGACGCACGTCGGCATCGGTCTTGCTCAAGATGCTTTGGGTGGTCTCGTCCCACGATATTTTAGATAGTTCTTCTGAAAACATAAGTTTGTTTGTTAGCGTTGTTTAGTGTTTGCCCACACGGCGCAAGTCGCGGCTGAGGCGCATGGCGCAGAAGTTGGGACCACACATGGTGCAGTATTCGCCGTCGGTGTGGTGACCTTGTTGAAAGTATTCGAGCGCACGGTCGGGGTCGAGACTGAGGTGGAACTGGTCGCGCCAGCGGAACTCGTAGCGCGCTTTGCTGAGGGCATTGTCACGCACGGTGGCACCGGGATGCCCCTTGGCGATGTCGGCGGCGTGGGCGGCAATCTTGTAGGTGATGACACCGGTGCGCACGTCTTCTTTGTTGGGCAGTCCGAGGTGTTCTTTGGGGGTGACGTAGCAGAGCATGGCGGTGCCGAGCCAACCGATTTGTGCCGCACCGATGGCGGAGGTGATGTGGTCGTAGCCCGGGGCGATGTCGGTGACCAACGGACCGAGTGTGTAGAACGGCGCGTTGTGGCAGTGAGAGATTTGACGTTCCATGTTCTCACGTATCTTGTGGAGCGGCACATGACCGGGACCCTCGATGAATGCCTGCACGTTTTTCGCCCAGGCGCGTGTGACGAGCTCGCCCATGGTGTCGAGTTCGGCAAACTGTGCGGCATCGTTGGCATCGTCGATGCAGCCGGGACGGAGTCCGTCGCCGAGCGACACAGCCACGTCATATTGCGCCAAGATGTCGCAGATGTCGTCGAAGTGTTCGTAGAGGAAGCTCTCGCGGTCGTGCACCAGACACCACTTGCTCATGATGGAGCCACCGCGGCTCACGATGCCGCAGCGGCGCGAGTCGGCGAGGTGCACGTTGTGGCGACGTATGCCGGCATGGATGGTGAAGTAGTCTACCCCCTGTTCGCATTGCTCGATGAGAGTGTCGCGATAAATCTCCCAGGTGAGGTCTTCCACGCGTCCGTCAACTTTCTCCAAGGCTTGATAGATGGGCACAGTGCCCACGGGTACGGGGCAGTTGCGCACAATCCATTCACGCGTCTCGTGGATGTTGGCACCCGTGGAGAGATCCATCAGCGTGTCGCCGCCCCAGCGGCAGCTCCACACGGCTTTATCAACCTCCTCGTCGATGGTGGAGGTGGTGGCGGAGTTGCCGATGTTGGTGTTGATTTTGACCAGGAAGTTACGCCCGATGATCATCGGTTCGCTCTCGGGGTGATTGATGTTGGCGGGGAGCACGGCGCGCCCTTCGGCTATCTCTTGGCGCACAAACTCGGGGGTGATGTAGCTCTCGATGCCTAACTCGGCGCAATTCATGTTTTCACGGATGGCTACATACTCCATCTCGGCAGTGATGATGCCCGCTTTGGCATACGCCATCTGGGTGATGTGCTGACCTGCTTTGGCACGCAGGGGCAGTGTGATGTGCTCAAAGCGGAGCGCGTCTAAGCTGTGGTCTGCCATGCGTTCGCGACCGTATTCAGAGGTGAAGTCGTCGAGGCGTTCCACCCCTCCGCGTTGCTCAATCCAGGGGGCACGCATGCGTGGCAGACCCTTCTTGAGGTCGATGGTGACAGCGGGGTCGGAGAAGGGTCCGGCGGTGTCGTAGATGTAGACCGGGTCGTTGGGCGTTTCGGTGCGCACACCGTCAGTCTCTTCCACCGTGGGGGTGAGGTTGACGCGTTGCATGCCTACGCGGATGTCGGGGAAGAGCTTGCCCTGCATGTATGCCTTCTCGCGGCGAGCGTAGCTGTGGTTGGCGGTTGCGTCTTGGGGTTGTGTTTGTGATTGTGTTTGTGTCATCGGGTGTTGGGGATGATAGGGTTGTGGCATTATTCATTAAGGAAAGAGGTGAGGGGCGATGATGCTGAAGCCTCGAAGTTTTGGCTCACGGCACCCAAACCTGCCTCGTAGGCGCGACGACCGGCGATGACGGCTTCGCGGAAGGCGGTGGCCATGGCTACGGGGTCGCCTGCCACGGCAATGGCGGTGTTGACCAGGCAAGCTGAGGCACCCATCTCCATAGCCTCGGCTGCGTGGCTCGGGGCACCGATGCCGGCATCAACGACCACGGGCACGTTGGCTTGCTCAATGATGATGCGGATGAAGTCGCGCGTCTGCAACCCTTTGTTGGTGCCGATGGGGGCTCCGAGTGGCATCACGGCGGCGGCTCCGGCCTCCTCTAAGTGCTTGCAGAGGGTGGGGTCGGCTTGGCAGTAGGGCAACACCTTGAAGCCGAGTTTCACGAGCTGTTCGGTGGCCTTCAGCGTCTCAATCGAGTCGGGCAACAGGTAGCGCGGGTCGGGGTGGATCTCTAACTTCAGCCACTCGGTGCCGAATGCTTCGCGTGCCAACTGGGCGGCGAAGACGGCTTCTTCGGCAGTGCGTACACCCGAGGTGTTGGGCAGCAGCTGCACACCGGGACGCTGCACGTGCTGCCACAGGTCGTCGTGGCTGTCGCCAAGTTCTACGCGCTTCATTGCCACCGTCACCATCTGCGTGCCTGAGGCGGTGATTGCGTCACTCATGAGTTGATTGTTTGAGAATTTGCCGGTGCCCAAGAAGAGGCGCGAGGTGAACTCGCGACCGGCAATGATCAGATTTTCCATAGTCTTCTGTGTGTGTTATCGTAAGTGTTTGTTACAAAGATATGTCTGTTACAGTGTGAAGAGTTTGCTGCGGTAAAAGCTTGTTGTAAAAGGCGCTTGTTACCGCTCGGATTGCTGCCAAAGAGCCAAGACGTTGCGCATGGCTGCGACAGGGTCGTCGGCGCGCAAGATGGAGCCGGAAAGGGCGATGCCGTCAACGCCCACCTCGTGCAGCGGGGCGATGTCGGCGGCGGTGATGCCGCCGATGGCGACTAAGGGCAGGGCAATCTCCGCCGCGCGCATCTGTTGCAGCAGCGTGGCGTAGCCCTCTAAGCCGAGCGTGGGACTGAGGTTCTGCTTGGTGGTGGTGAAGCGGAAGGGACCGCAGCCAATGTAGTCCGCCCCTTGGGCGGCGAGGCGCTCGATGTCGGCAAAGGTGTTGGCTGTGCCGCCTATGATGTAGTCTTTGCCCAACACTCGGCGCGCATCTGCCACGGGCATGTCGTTGCGCCCCAAGTGCACACCGTCGGCACCTAAGGTCTGCACCAACTCCACGTGGTCGTCGATGATGAACGTGGCACCCGCCTGGCGGCAGAGTTCACGCACCACCCGTCCGGTGGCAAGAATTTGGTCGGTGGAGGCATCCTTCATGCGCAGCTGTATCCAGCGGCAGCCGCCCGAGAGAGCCATGCGTACCCCCGCCACGTAGTCGTAGCGTTCGGTGGGGTGTGAAATGAATTGCAGGGAGATGGGTTTCATGGTTTCATCCTCCGCACACGGCACGAATAATCACAATGGAGCAGCCTTCGGCAAGGGGTGTTTCCGCCCATGTGGCGCGGGGCACGATGTGGTCGCCCACAGCTACGGCAACGCCTGAAGTGGGCAATGTGAGTTCGTCGGCAAGTTCTTGCAAGGTGGTGGCAGCGGTGGTCACCGGTTTGTTGTTGAGGGTGATGTTCATCTCGATGTCTTGATTTGTAGGTTATGCAATCAACAAGACCAAACGAGTGCCGCTGTGCGGATGTGTGTTTTCGGTGGAATGTCTCAATCCCTTCGGCAGCATTACCTGCATCAGGTTATGAGGGTATAATCTCAGCCCGGCGCTATGCGCAAGGGCACCCCTTTGTCTTTTCGGGCACAAAGATAGGGCGGAGGTGGATGTTTTCCAAAATATTTGGCGAAATAATGTGCCTGAGCCGTTTGCGCCTCGTGCTTTGCCGGTCGCGCGGCTCCCTATTGACTCGCCGTGCCGCCGGGTGCGGCACGGGTATTCTGTTAAATTTACAGCGAAAGCAAACTTTTTAGAGCAAAAAGATTGAATATTTCGCAATATTCGATACATTTGCCACCGCAAAAGCACGTTGCACGCTCTTGGTGTAACGTCACCATGTGAAAATAGATACACGCAATCATAATAAACACAATCAATATAACACAAAGCTATGTCATTAATTCTGCCTAAGAAGTATAAGCAAAAGCTACTACCTGAGACTACGGAACTGGCAATCAAGGCAATCAAAGAGTCTTTTCAAGAGAAGATGATGAAGAGCCTTAACTTGCGTCGCGTCACTGCGCCGCTGTTCGTGCTGTCGGGCACCGGCATCAACGACGACTTGAATGGTGTGGAACGCCCCGTGTCGTTCAACATCCGCTGCATGGACGACCGTCGTGCCGAAGTGGTGCACTCGCTCGCCAAATGGAAGCGTCTGAAGCTCGGAGCGTATGAGATTGCTCCCGGCTATGGTCTTTATACCGACATGAATGCTATCCGCACCGATGAGGACCTCGACAATCTGCATTCGCTGTATGTGGATCAGTGGGACTGGGAGAAGACCATCCGCCCCGAGGACCGCACGTTGAGCTATTTGAAGCAGACGGTGGAGAAGATCTACACCGCCGTGCGCGAAATCGAGGCGCAGATTTATGCGCAGTTCCCCCACATCACGCCGCAGCTGTCTGAAAACATCACCTTTATCCACGCTGAGGAGTTGCTGCGTCAATATCCGACGCTCACCCCCAAGCAGCGTGAGGCGGAGGCTTGCCGTAAGCATGGTTCCATCTTCTTGATTGGCATCGGCGGTAAGCTCAGCAATGGTGAGCCGCATGACGGTCGCGCCCCAGACTATGACGACTGGAGCTCCCCGAATGAGGAGGGCTATTTAGGTCTGAACGGCGACATCGTGGTGTGGAACCCGGTGTTGGGCATCCCCTTCGAGCTTTCGTCGATGGGCATCCGCGTCAATGCCGACTCGCTGCGCACGCAGCTGCGCGAACGTGGCTGTGAGGAGCGTAGCAAGCTGCCCTATCACCAGGCGCTGCTCAACGGTGAGTTGCCCGAGTCGATTGGCGGTGGCATCGGTCAGAGTCGCCTCTGTATGCTCCTGCTGCAAAAGGCTCATATCGGCGAGGTGCAGTCGAGCATCTGGCCCGAGCAGGATATAGCCGCCTGCGCTGCTGCCGGCATTGACTTGCTGTAAGCTTTGATGCAGCGTCGCGGATTTATTCGCAGCGCTGTGTTGCGGAATGAA
>CAZBWT010000115.1:0-6774 GCA_964495625.1 uncultured Prevotellaceae bacterium
ATCCATTTTCACTGGAAGGTAAGATTGCCCTCGTAACAGGTGCATCTTACGGCATCGGCTTCAACATTGCCAAGGCATTTGCCGCAGCAGGAGCCACCATCGTATTTAACGACATCAAGCAGGAACTCGTAGACAAGGGTCTTGCTGCCTACAAAGAAGAAGGCATCGCCGCTCACGGCTATGTGTGCGACGTGACGAACGAAGACCAGGTCAACGAACTCGTGGCAAAGATTGAGAAAGAAGTCGGTGAAATCGACATCTTGGTCAACAACGCCGGCATCATCAAGCGCATCCCCATGCACGAGATGAAGCGCGCTGAGTTCCAGCAGGTAATCGACATCGACCTCGTAGGTCCGTTCATCGTGTCGAAGGCAGTCCTTCCCTCAATGATGCGTCGTCGCCACGGCAAGATCATCAACATCTGCTCCATGATGTCAGAACTTGGACGTGAGACGGTTTCAGCCTACGCTGCCGCCAAGGGTGGCTTGAAGATGTTGACACGCAACATCTGCTCAGAGTATGGCGAATACAACATCCAGTGCAACGGCATCGGCCCCGGCTACATTGCCACACCGCAGACTGCACCCCTCCGCGAGATTCAGCCCGACGGCAGCCGTCACCCCTTCGACACATTCATCTGCGCCAAGACTCCGGCAGGTCGCTGGCTCGACCCCTCGGAATTGGGTGGTCCGGCAGTGTTCCTTGCTTCCGAGGCTTCCAATGCCGTTAACGGTCACATCCTCTACGTAGACGGTGGCATCCTCGCCTACATTGGCAAGCAGCCTAAGTAATCAGCCTACAGTCTGAAGATTGCGATGAAAAAGACACTCTTTACAGTACTCGCCGCCACTACGTTGGTGGCGTGTACTTCGCAAAAGGCACCCCTGGAACCGCAGATCACCGTCACCGTTGCCAACGATCAAGACTTTGACCGCAACGGCGAATTGGTGCTCACCGACTTCCGGTCCATTGCCGACAGCCTAAAGCTGAATGCCGACACCTTGAACCTCATCATCGTTGATGCCGACGGCAACCAAGTGCCCTACCAAGTGTCGGGCGAGAATGTTGCCATCCTCTTCCCCGCCACGGTTGCTGCTCACGACACAGCTGTCTACACCTTCAAGGTGGGCACCCCCGAGGCCTTCGAGCCCAAAGTCTTCGTGAAGCAATACCCCGAACGCGTGGACGACATTGCCTGGGAGAACGAATTCAGCGCCTATCGTCTGTATGGTCCCGCCCTTCAGGCATCGGGCGAACGCGCCTTCGGCTACGACGTGTGGACCAAGAGCGTGCCGCAGTTGGTAGTTGACAACCGCTACCACCAGGAGCTTGACAGCCAGAGCGTTGTTGACTCACTGAAGGCTGCCGGCAAAGACGAAGAAGCTGCCGAATATTATCACAGCGTGAGCTACCACGTAGACCACGGCAACGGTCTCGACTGCTATAAGGTAGGACCCACCTTGGGTGGCGGCACCACAGCCCTCTACCAAGACGGCAAGATTGTCTACCCCTATTGCTACGAGACGTATAAGATTGTAGAAAACGGACCCCTCCGCTTTGCCGTAGAGCTGACCTACCCCGCCACCGTCATCAAAGGAGACACCGTGGTGGAACACCGCATCCTCTCAGCCATGGCAGGCTCTCGTCTGAACTACTGCATGGTCTACTACACCGGTCTCACCGCCCCCACACAGGTGGCTACGGGTTTGGTGATTCACCCCGAGAATGTTGACACATTGGCTGCCAACCTCGAGCAAAAATACATTGCCTATGCCGACCTCACCGACAACGTGAACAACGACAACGGTGTGATTTATGTAGGAGCCGTATGCCCCACAATGCAGGAAGCTCGCCCCGAATGGTTCTCGGCGCTCGAAGCCAAGAAAGAGCGCGGCGGAGCTGCGGGTCACGTGTTGGCAATCAGCAACTACAACCCCGGCGACACCTACGAATACTACTTCGGCTCGAGCTGGAGCAAGGGCGGCATGCCCGACATGCAAGCCTGGGAGCAATACCTGGCGCAATACGCCCAAGCCATTGCACACCCGCTCGTAGTGGAGGTGAAGTGACGCACAGCTGACGAGGCGCGCACCGCCTTAAAAAAAGTTTCAGCACTATAAAATCTGTTGACACAACCACTGTGTCAGCAGATTTTTTTTGATAACTCTACCTTTCAAAGATTTCAAACACAACGCGTCGGCTCCCATTTATAGACTCTGTTACAAATCCGAACTTTCTGATATCGAAATATTTTCTATTTTTGCAGTCGCAAAGCGCATACCACCTGCCTCCAAAGGGCAAAAACGGTCTCATTGGTGACCATAGGATTTGACCCGGGCAGGGTGGGCACAGAGATGTGGTAATACCAATTTATCTATTATAATTTAATATTTAATGGCAAGTGTGATTAAGCTCAGAAAAGGTTTGAACATCAACCTCACAGGGCAGCCGCAACAGCAAGTCGTGAGCGTGAAGCAAGACGAACATTTCGTCTTGGTGCCCGACGACTTCGTTGGCGTTACCCCTAAGGTGGTGGTCAAAGCAGGTGAGACGGTTCAGGCGGGCGCGCCCCTCATGACCGACAAGTTTCACCCTGAAATCAAATTCGTCAGCCCCGTCAGCGGCACCGTCGAAGCGGTCAACCGCGGTGAGCGACGTAAAGTGCTCAGCATCGTAGTGAAGAAAGACGATGCCGAACCCCAAGTGGTAGAACTCCCCAAGGTAGCGGCAGGAGCCTCTGCCGACGAGGTGAAGGCAGCCTGGCTCAACGCCGGTGTATGGCCCTACATCAAGCAGCGCCCCTACAACGTCGTAGCCAACCCCGAAGTGTCGCCGCGCGACATCTTCGTCACAGCCTTCGACTCCGCCCCGTTAGCCCCCGACTTCTCGTTTGTGGTGAAGGGTGAAGAAGCAGCCTTGCAGGCAGGCATCTCTGCCCTGGCAAAGCTCACCCGTGGCAAAGTGTATGTAGGCGCAAAAGCAGGCAGCAACCTGCAGCTGAAAGATGCCGTCGTCACCGAATTCGACGGACCCCACCCCGCAGGCAACGTGGGCGTACAGATCAACCACGTGAAGCCCATCAACAAGGGCGAAGTGGTGTGGACGGTGAGCGCCTTCGACCTCATCATCATGGGTCGCGTGCTGCAAGGCAAGTTAGACTTCACCCGCACCATCACCATTGCAGGCTCTGAAGTGGTGACACCCGCCTATGCCAAGGTCATTGCAGGCACATCAATCGATGCCATCGTGGCAGGCAAAATCAAGGGTGCCGACTACACCCGCCGCTACATTGCCGGCAACGTGCTCACAGGCACCAACGCGGGTCGCGAAGGCACATTAGGCTTCTACGACAACACCGTCACCGTCATCCCCGACGGCGGCGAGACCGCCGAGCTCTTCGGCTGGGCAACCCCCGGTGCGAACCGTTACAGCACCAGCTTCTCATGCCTCTCGGCACTCACCAACCTCTTCAGCCCCAAGCAGTGGACGCTCGATGCCCGTTTGAAGGGTGGTCGCCGCGCCCTGATTGTGTCGGGCGAGTGGGAGAAGGTCTTCCCGATGGACATCTATCCCGAGCACCTCTACAAAGCCGTCCTCGCCTTCGACATCGACAAGATGGAAGCCTTGGGCATCTACGAAGTGGCTCCCGAAGATTTCGCTCTGTGTGAATTTGTAGACGCATCCAAAACCGAGATACAGCAGACCATTGCCGACGGTTTGGCTCGCTTGAAGAAAGAAATGGAATAAACGCAAGGAGGAAGACAAATGAACAAATTGAATCAATACATCAACGAAAAGATCGCCCCGAAATTTGAGAAGGGCGGCAAGTATGAGAAATACTGGTCTTTCTTTGACGCTTTCCACACGTTCTTGTTCGTGCCGAGCACCACAGCCCCTCGTCGCGGCGTGCAGGTGCACGACAGCGTAGACTCTAAGCGCGTCATCACCATGGTCATCATCGCCCTGATGCCCGCCCTTTTGTTTGGCATGTGGAACGTTGGTTACCAGCACTACCTCGCCATTGGCGAGCAGCCCGGCTTCTGGATGGAGTTCATCTACGGCTTCTTGGCAGTCTTGCCCAAGATCATCGTTTCGTATGTAGTAGGTCTCGGCATTGAGTTCTGCATCGCCGCCTACAAACACGAAGAGGTGGCTGAAGGCTTCCTCGCCACGGGCATGCTGATCCCCATGGTTGTGCCGGTCGAGACACCCCTTTGGATGATCGCCGTCGCCACAGCCTTCTCGGTGGTCTTCGCCAAGGAGATCTTCGGCGGCACGGGCATGAACATCTTCAACCCCGCCCTCGTGACGCGCGCATTCCTCTTCTTTGCCTACCCCACCGCCATGAGTGGCTCTGACGTGTTTGTACGCACAGACTCAACCTTCGGCATCGGCGCAGGCACAGTGGTCGATGGCTTCTCGGGTGCCACCCCGTTGGCACAAGTGGCTGAGGGTCACGCCGTGACGACCTCAACGCTCGACGCTTTCTTAGGCATCATCC
The DNA here is from genome assembly GCA_964495625.1 of uncultured Prevotellaceae bacterium. GTDB lineage: Bacteria > Bacteroidota > Bacteroidia > Bacteroidales > UBA3663 > Liminaster. The sequence continues at coordinate 4,502 of CAZBWT010000115.1, forward strand.
CCGGCTCAATCGGTGAGACCTCAACCCTCGCCATCCTGATTGGAGCTGCCATCTTGCTCTTCACCCGTGTGGCAAGCTGGCGCATCATGCTGTCAGTCTTCGCCGGAGGTGCCGTGATGAGCGCCATCGTTGCCGCTTGCAGCGAGAACGCCCCGAGCGTAGCCCAGCAGCTCTGCTTCGGCGGCTTCGCATTTGCCGCCGTGTTTATGGCCACCGACCCTGTGACGGGCTGCCGCACCAACACCGGCAAGTTCATCTACGGAGCCTTCATCGGTGTCATGGCAATCATCATCCGCATGTTCAACACAGGCTACCCCGAAGGTGCCATGATGGCAGTGCTGCTCGGCAATGCCGTGGCTCCGCTCATCGACTACTATGTGGTCGAAGCCAACATCAGCCGTCGTGCTAAACGTGTCAAATCTTCTACGTTATGAACAGAAATAGCAATACCTATACAGTGATCTACGCCACGGTGCTCACCGTGCTCGTAGCCGTTGTGCTGTCAGTTGCCGCGCTCGGACTCAAGCCCCGCCAGCAAGAAAACAGCAACAACGAGAAGAAGCAGCAGGTGCTCAGTGCCGTGCGCGAAGCCATCGAGGCTAAGTTTGGCACCGACCCCACCTTCGACAACGCCGGCGACATCTGGGCTCAGCTCGACATGGATGCCAACATGTTTGTGGTCGACGCTCAGGGCAACCGCATCGAGGGAGCCAATGCCTTCGACCTCGTCTTCAAGCAGCAGTTCGACAAAGGAGCCTTGAAGGCTGACGCACAGCTGCCCGTGTTCAAAGCCACCATCGACGGTCGTGACTACTACATCATGAGCCTCTATGGTGCCGGTCTTTGGGATGCCATCTGGGGCTACCTCGCCGTTGAGGCAGACGGCAACACCGTGGCAGGTGCCACATTCGACCACGCAGGCGAAACCGCCGGCTTGGGTGCCAAAATCAAAGACGACCCCGCCTTTGCCGCCTCATTCGTAGGCAAGCACCTCTTCATCGACGGCGAATTCAAGTCAGTCAGCGTGCTCAAGGCAGGCAAGAAAGCCGAAGGCGACCAGGTGGATGCCGTGACCGGTGCCACCATGACCTCTAACGGTGTTTCAGCCATGATACTCAACAGCGTAGGTGCCTACGTGCCCTTCTTGCGCACATTGGCTCAGCCCGCCGCTGCAATCGAAACAGACATCATCGACGATGCAGCCGACCTCCCCGCTGAGGGCGCTGACGCAGCTGCCGATGACGACACACAAACAAATAACGAATAAAACACACTATGGCAGTAGAAAAGAAACCCGGCACCTTTGTAGGTCCGTTGTGGAAAAATAACCCTGTCGTCGTGCAGGTATTGGGCATCTGCTCTGCGTTGGCTGTGACCACGCAGATGAAGCCCGCCTTGGTCATGGGCATCTCCCTGACCTGCGTCTTGGCATTTGCCAACGTCATCATCTCACTGTTGCGCAACACCATCCCGAACCGCATCCGCATCATCGTGCAGTTGGTCGTGGTGGCTGCGTTGGTAATCGTGGTCAACCAAATCCTCAAAGCCTTTGCATTTGAGGTGAGCAAGCAGCTCTCGGTCTACGTCGGTTTGATCATCACGAACTGCATCCTCATGGGTCGTTTGGAGGCCTTCGCGCTGGGCAACAAGCCGTGGCCCGCATTCTTAGACGGACTCGGCAACGGTCTGGGCTATGCCGGCATCCTCTTTGTGGTAGCCACCATCCGCGAGCTTTTGGGCTCAGGCACACTCTTCGGCTACTCCGTGTTGGGTTGGGCTGAGCAATTCGGCTACACCAACTGTGGCTTCTTCGTCATGCCTTCGGCAGCGTTGATCATCTTAGGTTGCATCATCTGGTACCTCCGTGCCAAAAACCCCGAGTTGCAAGACAAATAAAGCATCATAAACGCTATGGAATATTTAAATCTTTTCGTCAAGTCAATCTTCATTGACAACATGATATTTGCACTATTCCTCGGAATGTGCTCCTATCTGGCCGTATCCAAGACGGTTAAAACCGCTGTCGGCCTGGGCGCTGCCGTGACGTTTGTGCTCCTGGTCACCCTGCCCATCAACTACCTGCTGGACACCTACATCCTGCAGCCCGGTGCCATGGCCTGGATCAGCCCCTCGCTGGCCGACGTGGACCTGTCGTTCTTGAGCTTCATCATGTTCATCGCTGTTATCGCCGCCATCGTCCAGATTCTGGAGATGGTCGTCGAGAAGTTCTTCCCCGCACTCTACGGCTCGCTCGGTATCTTCCTGCCCTTGAT
>CAZBWT010000116.1:0-1123 GCA_964495625.1 uncultured Prevotellaceae bacterium
CCGAGATGAACGACGTGATGATACCGATGATGAAGGTAACGGCGAAGCCCTGGATGGGACCTGTGCCGAAGATGTAGAGGATGATACCCGTAATCAACGAAGTCAAGTTGGCATCGAAGATAGCCGAGAAAGCATTCGAGTAGGCAGCGGTGACGGCTGAGCGGAGTGCCTTGCCGGCAGCGAGTTCTTCCTTGGCGCGCTCGTAGATCAACACGTTAGCATCCACGGCGATACCCATTGAGAGCACCAAACCTGCGATGCCCGAGAGGGTCAACACGGCGTTGAACGAAGAGAGGATACCCACGGTGAAGAAGGCATTGATGATCAAGCAAACGTCTGCCACAATACCTGCCTTGGCACCGTAGAATGCCACCATATAAACAAACAAAAGTATGAGTGCGATGATGAATGAGATGACGCTGGCGTGGATAGCTTCCTGACCGAGGGTAGGACCTACCACATCCTCGCTCACGATGTTAACCGGAGCAGCCATCTTACCGGACTTCAACACGTTTGCCAAGTCGTTAGCCTCCTCAGCGTCGAAGTTGCCGGTGATGGAAGAGCGACCGCCCGAAATCTCGCTGTTGACGCGCGGAGCGGAATAAACCACACCGTCGAGCACGATGGCTACGCAGTTGCCAATGTTCTCCTTGGTCAACTTAGCCCAGATGGTTCCGGCTTCGGGAGTCATCTCCATGCTCACCTCAAACTGGTTGTTAAACTGCTGGAAGTCGGCGCGAGCGTCCACCACGATGTCGCCGCCCTTTGATGCATCGGGCAAGCTGGGGTGACCGGCATTGTCGTGAGCCTTCAGAGCGTAGAGCTGATAGAAGATGCCCTTGGGGTCCATCGACTTCACAGCCCAGGCGAACTTAAGCTTGCGGGGCAAGATGTCGCTCACCTGCTTGGTGGCGAGCATAGCGTTGATGGCAGCGGTGTCGCTGGCAGAGGCATAACCCACGATGGGACCCTCAACAGCCTGACCGGACTCTGTCACATAAAGCTGCAACTTAGAGAAGAGCGGGTTGGCGGCACGCCATTCGGCGATGGCCTTCTGCTGGTCGGCGGCAGCCTGTGCGGCGCTGTCGCTGACTGCGGCGGCAATGCCGTCAGCCACAAAAGC
>CAZBWT010000116.1:1223-6762 GCA_964495625.1 uncultured Prevotellaceae bacterium
CACCGTCGGTGGCTGCTGCAAGGGCGGCACCGTCACCGTCGGCAACATCCGTAGAGTCTTTAGCCACCTTGCCTGCCAAGATAGCGTTGGCGCGGCTCAAAGCGGGGGCTATTTCGGCGAGGTTATAAGTCTCCCAGAATTCGAGGTTGGCAGAACCCTGCAACAACTTCTTCACACGTTCGGGCTCCTTCACACCGGGCAGCTCCACCAAGATGCGACCCGCCTGCTCCAGGCGCTGAATGTTGGGGGCAACCACACCGAAGCGGTCGATACGATTGCGGAGCACCTGGAAAGAGTTGCTCAGCGCGTCGTCCATTTCCTTCTTCAAGATAGAGATTACCTCTGAGTCAGGTGTATCTTTCTTAATCTTCTCCTTGAGCTGATAGGTGCTAAACACGTCGGCGAGATTGGCGGTGGGGTCAACCTGCTTAAAGTTTTTGGCAAAAAGGTTCAAGAAGTCTGCACCGCTGGTTACCTGGGCATCTTGTGTGGCTTTCAAGGCTGCTGTGAACGTCGGGTTGCCGGCGTTTTCAGCTGCGAGCGATTTTAATACATCTGATACAGAAATTTCCAGAATGACATTCATACCTCCTTTGAGGTCAAGGCCGAGACCAATCTGCATCTCCTGCGCTTGTTTGTAAGTGTAACCGAACCAAACTTTTTCAGTTGAGATCGAGTCCAAGTAGTGTTTTGCTGTATTTCCGCTTTGCACTGCGTATTCTTCAGCCTTCTTCTCATGGTGGCTCGTTACGAATGAGAACGAGATGTAGAAGGCACAAACCAACGCGAGTAAAGCAGCAAAGACAGTAACAAATCCTTTGTTTTGCATGAGTTTTACGTTGTTTTTATATTACATTCTTTAAATTAATGCAGAGTATATAGTATGCCCAACGGTCTGAGACTTAGAAGCCAGATAAGGGTAGCGGTGTCATTCATGCCATTGTTCTGCTTATGCATCCACCATTTAGGCAGGCACAAAGGTAGCATTTTTTTCAATAATCCTACTCATTCCACCACATTTTTGCATTTTTAGTGCCAAAAATCTGATTTACTTTGGGGTTTTAGTTATCTTCGCGGCATGTTCCACGCACCTTTTTTACATTCTCGTTCATTTTTTTTCACGTTTGCGCTCTTGGCTGTTGCGGCTTTTTACGGTTGTGCCAGCGTCGGCACGCCGGGCGGCGGTCTCTATGATGAAACACCCCCGGTCTATCGCTCCAGTCGTCCTGCCAACGGTGCCGTCAACGTGCGCGATCGGAAAATCTCGATCCACTTCGACGAGAACATCAAGCTCGACAACGTGATGGATAAATTGGTTGTCTCGCCGCCGCAGGTCAAGACCCCCTCGGTGCTCAGCAATGCCAAGACCGTCACCGTCGAACTTTTCGACACCTTGATGCCCAACACCACCTACACCCTCGACTTTGGCAACGCCATTCAGGATAACAACGAAGGCAATGAGTTAGAGCACTTTGCGCTCACCTTCTCTACGGGCGAACACATCGACTCGATGCAGGTCAGCGGTCACGTGCTCAATGCCTCCAACCTCGAGCCGGTCACCGGTGCCTACGTCGGCATTTACCCTGACACGCTGCTCACAGCCGACTCCGCTTTCCTCACCCTGCAGATGCCCCGTGCGGGCAAGACCGATGCCTACGGAGCCTTCACCATTTCGGGTGTAGCGCCGGGCACCTACAAGCTCTATGCCTTGCTCGACGGCAACTCCAACTACCGCTACGACCTTTTCACCGAGAATATCGCCTTCCTCGACTCCACCATCACCCCCACCGCCGTGGGCACGTTGGTGGCAGACACCGTGTGGGCCGACTCGCTCACCGTCGATACCATCGTCACGCACGGCAGCGTGGTCTACGGACCCTCCGACCTGTGCCTCTTCCTCTTCAACGAGGGGCGGGCGAACCTCTATCTCGACGATTATGCACGTCCCGACTCGGGGCGCATCTCCTTCCGCTTCTCGGGGGCGATGCCGCAGCTGCCTGAGGTGACGCTGTTGGGCGACACCGTGCCGCTCTCCGCCTCGGTGCTTCGTGCCGAAGCCTCGGCAAGGCGTGACTCCGTCACCTTCTGGCTTGCCGACTCGTTGCTCTATCGCGCCGACACCCTCACCGCCGCGGTGACCTACACCCACACCGACACGCTGCTCAACGACGTGCCGCGCACCGACACCCTCACCTTTGTGCGCCCCGTGGAGAAGAAACAAAGCGACGAGGGCGGACTGCTCAGCAGCCTTAAAGGCAAGCGTCGCAGCAAGAAGCAAGCCGAGGCTGCCGACAGCCTGCCGCAGGTCACCTTCATGACCTTCAAATCGCTCATCGGCGACGGTCTCGACATCGGTCGCCGTCCGCGCTTTGAGGTCTCGGCCCCCTTGTCGCAGCTCGACACCGCCGGCATCCGCCTCGAGGTGAAAGTTGACACACTGTGGCACCCCATGACCTACCGCTGGGAGGCAGACACCACCAACCTGCGTCGCTTCGAGGTGGCGGCGGTGCCCCACTTCACCCCGGGCAACAGCTACCGCCTCATGGTCGACTCAGCCGCCATGCACGACATCTTCGGCAACCCCGTTGCCGCCACCAAGATAGAGTTTAAAGAGCGCGTGCCCGACGACTATGCCCACCTCTTGTTCCGCGTCAGCGGTGTGACGGGGGCGGCATTCGTGCAGCTGCTCAACGAGCATGACCAGCCCGTGCAGCAAGCCCCCGTGGTGAGTGGGCAGGCTAAGTTTGTGCACGTCATGCCGGGCAACTACTACGCCCGCTTGGTGGTCGATGAAAACAACAACGGGCGCTTCGACGGCGGCAACTTGGCTGCCCACCGCCAGCCCGAACAGGTCTACTACTACCCCCAAAAGCTTGAGTTGCGCGCCAACTGGCAGTTTAGTCAAGAGTGGAACGTGCGCGCCACCGACGTTGTGCGTCAAAAGCCCGACGACCTCAAGACCAACAAGCCCAAAGAGAAAGAAAAGAAGAAGAGCCGCAACGAAGAATATATGCGTCAGCACGGCATGACCAACAACAAGTAAGCATACACCCCACATATCTATATAAGCAATATGACACTCCACGCTGTCGTAGCGCGCATCGTAGCGCTCATTGTGGTCGGCACGTTCACGTTGCCGACGTTTGCGGCAAGCACCCGCGAGTCATTGAAATATGATGTCTACTATCATTGGGGCATCATCTGGAAGAAAGCCGGCGAGGGCATCCTCTCGCTCGGCGAAGAAAAAGCCGCCGACGGCACCGCGCAGCTGCACGGCAAGCTTGCCGCCCGCTCGCTCAGCATCGTCGAGAGCCTGATGAAGGTGCGTGACACCTTGGAGTGCCGCCTCACCACCGACTATCTGCCCCTGTCGTATGTGAAGCGCACCCACGAGGGCTCTTACCAAGCCGTGGAACGCAACACCTACCACCACCTGTTGCGCCACAACAGCGAGGGGCTTACGCCCGCCAACGTGGCTCAGACGCGCGTTGACATCAACCGTTGGCGGCAGAAGAAAGGCTCAGACGAAGCGCACCACACGGTGAGCGGTCCGGGCTATGATATGCTCTCCATCTTTTACGTGATGCGCCGCTTAGACTTCAGCTCGATGGCAGTGGGCACGCAGTTAGAATACTCCATCTTCTCGGGCGTGAAGTCCACCCCCATGTATGTGGAATATCGAGGCACCGAGCAGTGCAAACTGCGCAGCGGCAAGACCTATCGCACCCACCGCCTGGAGCTTTACTTCAAGAGTCGCGATTCAGACCACACCCCCTTGCAGGTGTGGCTCTCAACCGACGCTTCGCACAAACCCCTGAAGGTCATCATACAGCTGAGCCGCATCGGTGCCATTCAGGGCGAGTGGGCAGAGTGACCCCGGCGCTGCGGGTCAGCACCCGCAGCCGCACCCCTCCGCCTCTATCTTGCGTGTGGCGATGACCATGCATTGCAGGTCGCGGGCATAGTCGCTCAGGTCTTGGGCGTGCTCCTCCTCGTCGGCGAGGATTTGCTTCGCAAGGTCGCACGTGGTGTAGTCTTTGCCGGCGGTGAAGTCTGCCAAGTCTTGATAGCGATAGATGGCGCACTTCTCGGCGGCAATGTTTTGGCGCAGCAGGCTCATCACGTCAAACTCCTTGGGCGGCATGTACTTGCAGGTGGCATGCGCCGCCCAGAGCTGCGGGTCGAGAATGGGCACCCCGTCTAACTCTATGATGCGTTTTGCCAAGAGGTCGGCATGCTGATACTCCTCTTCGGCATGCTCCAAAAACTCCTTCTGGATGTCGCTGCGCATGGCACCTTCCACCACCTGAGCTCCCACCCAATACTGATAATAAGCCAACCATTCCTCAGCCAAGGCGGCATTGAGGCGCGCCAAGAGGTTCGTCACGTCGATGCGTTTGCCAAGCAGCTGCACGTTTTCTTTTGCCATAGTTCTAAAACTTTATTTAATGAGTCGTGTGGGATGATTCCCTCACACCTCAACACCGGGTGCCTGCAAAAGGTCGCCCCGCCCCGTCGTAGTCCGGCGGTTTTTACATGCCATGCACATTCTTTAAGCCTCTTTCACCCTTGTTTGGCGCGTTGCTGCGGCTCAATGCCTCGTCCTCACCGCCCACCCCCGCTGACCACCTCGCCGATGGCTTCGCACGGGGCAGCGCGTTGGTGTCGGTGCCCGCCTGCAGCGCGCCGAGCTGTCAGCTCGTTGTGTGTGGCGGTCGGCGCAGTCGCGCCGGTCATCCCCCACGGTGTTGTCGCGCCGCGGCGAGCATCCGGCGGGCAGCACGTGCAACGTGCGCGCCGATAGCCGTGCTGACGGCGGTGCCCCATGCACATAGGCGGCGATTGGCGAGGCTGCGACAAGCTGTGACCCCGTTGTGCGTGCTGCGTGGCGCACCGTCGGCAAGCGTCACCCACGGCAGGGGCGCACTGCGGCGCGCTGTCCCCCACCGATTGCGGCGAAAATGGGTTAAATGATGGTTAAATAGGTTGGTTTTGCCACGTCTGATAAACAAAATAATATAATTCTGTCACTTTTGCCCATCTTTATAATGATATTGGAACATTTGCGTGAAATTTTATCCTACTTTTGAACCCACAGTTCAGTCTAATACATGTCTGCATCAACGTTTTATGCGCTGCAAGTTACAAAGCTCTATACCACAAGTCGCAAATTGGCATTTTGAGTGAGAGACATATCTGAAACTGACGTTACGGATGGATATCTATAGTTAAACACAAAACCTATTCAGATTATGAGAACAGAAAAATGCTTTAAGTGGAGCTTATTGTCGTTAGCTCTTGCCACGTCGGTAGCCATGACCACTGCCTGCTCGGATGATGATGTTGCAGAAACCGAGGTTTCTGATGCCGAGATTGCCAACACTTATTTCCAAATGACCGTAAATGTGTCTACTTCAAGCGACACGAGATCGGAACCTACGGATACTAATGAGACGGGAGCTCAAGATGCAGACAAAGATGCAGCCGGAAATACAACCGGAAATACAACCTCAACCGGCACAGAAGATGCCGGCACAGA
>CAZBWT010000117.1:0-6657 GCA_964495625.1 uncultured Prevotellaceae bacterium
TTACCACATGGAAAGACAGACTTTGAAATTCATCACCCGGGCGATGGCCCTACTAACACTATTACCCACCGCAGCGACCACCACCGCATGGGCGCAACGACAACAACAAACCTTGGGACGCGGTGTGGTGGCAGCACAGAACGGCAGCGCACTGACCATCACCTGGCGCCGACTGGCGCAAGAGCCCGAGGGGGCAACCTACAACGTCTACACGCGCCGCGGCGAGGGCTCTTTCTCTCGCCTCAACACCTCCCCCATCACCCATACTTATTACACCACAACCCTCTCGGCAGTGCCCGTGGGGAGCGAGGTGGCTGTGACCCTCGTGGATGCGCAGGGCATCGAGGGGGAAATGTCGGTGCCGTTCAAGCTCGGCAGCTACGACCTGCGCAACATCTTCGTCGATATCGACTTCAGTAGCTCGCCGCTGCCCTTGGCGGAATACACCACTAAATATGTGTGGCCCGTGGATCTCGATGGCGACGGCGAGATGGATTATGTGGTGGACCGCCTCGGCGTGACCGACGACATCACCGACAAGGTGGAGGGCTATCTGCGCACGGGCGAACACCTGTGGACGGTGGATATGGGTCCGAATGAGTTTATCTGCATGGGACAAGACGACCAGGTGGTGGCGTATGACATCAACTGCGACGGTCGCGGCGAACTGATCATTCAGACCTCCGACGGCACCCGCTTTTGGGATGCTGCCGCAAACTCCTGGGGCGAATACCTGCTCGGCAAGGAGGATACTGACGGTGACGGCATTGTGGACTATGAGCAGCAATCGGTGCGCAACGCGCCGCGTTACATGACGGTGGTGGACGGGCTGACGGGCTGCGAACTCGCCACCGTGGAGCAGACCTACACCGATTATTATAACCGCACGAACCGCGCCTCGCTGATGGGCGACGAGTATAATAAGCATGTGGGTCACGTGGGAATCTTCTATCCTGACGGCATCCACCCGGCGGTGGTGATGGAGTATCACACCCGCACCACCGACGGCGCACATCATTACTTCAACGGAGCCTGGGGCTTCGACTTCGCCGGCGGCAGTGCCTCGAACTGGCATCAGCTGTTCAATGAACCCACCGGGGGTGCCACCTTCCACCAGATACGCATCGCTGACCCCGACGGCGACGGTCGCGACGAGATGATTGAGGGCGGTTACACGATGGATCACGACGGCTCGACCCTCTTCAACACGGGCATTGCGCACGGCGACCGCCACCGCACGAGCGACATCGACCCCGAACGCCCGGGGTTGGAGACCTTTGCCATTCAGCAGAATGCCGCCGATATGTTGGGCCAGATTCTTTATGATGCCGCCACGGGCGAACCCATCAAGCGGTGGTATCTGTCGGAGGTGGGCGACGTGGGACGCGGCGAGTGTATGGATCTCGACCCCGACCATTTGGGCTATGAGATGTTCTCGACGATGGATTCTTATCTGAACGATGCTCAGGGCAACGTGATTGAGGGGGCACCTACCTACTTCCCCACCGAGGGCATCTGGTGGGACGGTGAACCGGACCGCGAGCGCGTGGACTCGCCCGACGGCAACGGCTATAATGCCGACATTCGCAAGTATGACGGGGGCAAGAACACCCGCTTGTTTGAGATTGCCAAGGCAAGCAATTATAAGTATAAGTCGCAAAGCGCCAAGCGCGGTCTGTTTTGGGGCGACATTATTGGCGACTGGCGCGAGGAGCTGATTTTGCGCAAGATGGAGGGTGATGTGTGCACCGGCTTCACGGGCTTCACCACCGACCTGACCTGCGACGTGGACAACATCTACTGTCTGCAAGAAGACCCCGCCTATCGCCTGCAATGCACCACCAAGGGGTATTATCAGAGTCCCTGCACGGGCTTCTATTTGGGCTACGACATGCCGCGTCCGCAGTTGCCGCCGTGCATGGTGACCGACCTCGTCTGGGTGGGCACGGACCGCTTCACCGACTTTCAGCGCGCCAACTCGGCGACGTATGCCGACGGCAAGTCCTTGCTGCTCGACCTGACCACCGAGGCGCAGGTGAAGCTCGACAAGACGATACGTCCCGCCACACTTTACGCCATGCCCACGGCGGGGCAGAGCATCACGCTGAGCGGCGCAGGTGTCATCGCCGGCGAAGGTGACCTTTGGAAGAGCCAGCAGGGACGGCTGACGATTGACGTGCCCGTGACGACCCGCGGCACCGTCTATGTTTCTGAGGGAACGTTAGAGATGAACGAAACGCTCGGCACCGCCGTGGAGCTGCGTGCGCGCGGCACCTTGGCAGGCACCGGCTCGGTGAAGAGTCTGCGTGTGGAGGGGGCTCTGAATTATGAGGGCGGACGCATTGCCCCGGGACGCTCTGCCGACGCGCAGGGCGTGGAGAGCGGTGCCGACAATTTCGCCATCGGAACACTGACCCTTGAGAGCTCTTTGAATATTGACCACCGCACGTTTTGCGAGATGGATATCCGCACCGATGCCGCCACCGCTGCCGCCGACCTGATTTCGGTGCGGGGCGATGTCAACGTCACCGCGCCCTTGATTTTCACCTTAGTGGCTGCCGAGGCGCAACCGCAGCCGGGCAGGTTTAAGTTGTTGGAGTGGACGGGCGCGTTGAATGACGGCGCTTTGGAGCAGTGCTCGATGCGCGGTCTGAGCGGGTTGTCGTGCCGATTGGAGGTGGAGGGCAAGGCGCTCTACCTCGTCATCAATGCACAGCGTTCGGCTGCCGAAGGTGTGGTGTGGAACGGCGCTGAGAGCGGTGTGTGGGATTACCAAACCGCGAACTTCACCTTGGCTGCCGCCGCCACCGAGTTTGTGGCGGGCGACGAGCTGCGGTTTGACGACGCTGCCGCAGCCACCTCGGTGACGGTGAACGAGTTGATGCCCACCGCCGGTGTGACGTTTGCCAACGACGTGAAGGACTACACCCTGAGCGGCGCAGGCGGACTGAGCGGCGCAGGCGGCTTGACGAAGCGCGGACAAGGCGCGTTGACGCTGGGCTGCACGCAAAGCGACTACACCGGCGCTACGCTCATCGAGGGCGGCACGGTGGTGGTGAGTGAGTTGGCAGACGGCGGCATGCCGAGTTCGCTCGGCGCAGCGGGCACGGAGGCAGCCCTGTGGCAATTAGGTGCCGCCACCCTGCAGGTGACGAGCAGCAATGCCGCCACCAACCGCGGCTTGACGCTGACCGACAGCGCCACGCTGCTGATTGCCGGGGGCACCACGTCGCTCAAAGGCATCTTGACGGGCACCGGGCACCTGACCAAGGCGGGTGCGGGTCAGCTGAACTTCACCTACGGCGGCACCAACCCCTGGAGCGGCGGTCTGTGGCTCAAAGAGGGCACCATCGCCATGGGTTGCTGGAACACGACGTTCGGCAAGGCAGGGTCGCCCATACGCGTCACGAAGGGGACGCTGAAGGTGTTCGACGTGAACAGCACCTCCACCGTGCCGACGCTCTCTAATCCCATCACCGTGGACGAGGGCGGCACGCTGACCGTCACCGCCGGACAGCGTTGCAAGATTCAAGGCGCGTGGAGCGGCAAGGGCGACGTGACGATCTACTTCCCCTATGTGCGCGCCGACTTCTCTACGGACCTCTCGGCTTTTGAGGGCACACTCACCGTCACCACCGGCAGCAACGGGCAGTTCCGCCCCGTGAGCGGCATGAACCTCGCCAAGGGCACGTTGGAGTTGGGCGCGGGTGTTTATATGGCACACTATAAGGCGGGCAGCGGCACGGAGCAGAACCTGCAGAGCACGATTGGCGCACTGCGCAGCTCCGCCACCGACTGCACCCTCGCCACGGGCACCTACACCATAGGCAGCACCAACACCGACGAGACGTTTGCGGGCACGTTCACCGCCAATGCCACGGTGAAAAAGGTGGGCACCGGCACGTGGACGCTGACCAATGCCAACGCGGGCAAGCTCACCATTGACGCAGGTGCCGTGGCTTGCAACAACACCGAGGCAGCCACCGTGAGCGGCACCTTGACGGTGAACGAGGGCGGCACGCTGCTCGGCACGGGCACAGTCTCCACCGTGACGCTCAATGCCGGCGGCATGATTGCGTTCGGCAAGAGTGCCGCAGCCACCCCCATCGGCAAGCTTAAGATATTGAAGAGCCTGACGGTGAACGAAGGGGGCATCGTGCGCGTGAAGTATCGCAAGGCGAACTACGTGCGCTGCGACGGCTTTGAGGTGGGCACTACCCTCACGCTCCACTCGCCCGTCATCCGCGCCGAATTGGCTGCGGGCACACTCGCTGCGGGCGACTCGCTGCAGGTCTTCAGCGGCTTTGCGCAATGCACCCTCACGGGCACCCCCACGTTCGAGCCGGCTGAACCCGCCCCGGGCTTCTATTGGGATTATTCGACGCTGACCACCGACGGCTGCCTCCGCATCGCCGCCAAGGCGGATGCCATTGAGCGCATCACTGCCGACGACGACGCTCCCTCCGCCCCCGCCTACGACCTGTCGGGCAGAAAGGCTCAGCCCGATGCCAATGGCATCATCATCCGCCGGGGCAAGAAAACGGTGCGATGAAAAAAACATTCTTTTGTCAATTCTTGGGCAAAATGTTTTCGCAATTCAAAAACAAAGCGTATCTTTGCGCCGCTAATAATAACAGCGGATATCTATTGAAGGCGTACAGGAGGAATTTACCTACCCTTTGAGCCGCCGGATTTAAGACTTCGCACAAACTAACAACATCAATGAAACAAGGTATTCATCCCGAAAACTACCGTCCGGTAGCCTTCAAAGACATGTCGAACGACGTAACTTTCATCTCTCGCTCGACCATCAACACTAAAGAGACCATCGAAATCGACGGCGAGACTTATCCGTTGGTTAAGCTCGAAATCACCAGCGCTTCTCACCCCTTCTATACGGGCAAGCACAAGCTCGTCGACACTGCCGGTCGTGTGGACAAGTTCCTCAACCGCTACGGCAACCGCAAGAAGTAATTACTCGACGTTACGAGATATTTTACCCTACGACAGGCGACAACAGCAATGTTGTCGCCTGCTTTTTTATGCCTTGCAATGCATTTTTCGGGCGAAACACCTCTATCTTTGATTTATTTTTTCTACTTTTGCTCCTCAGAAACTTACACACACTCCTCAGAAACATACACACACCCGAATGAAGACCCCGATGGACTACGGTTTGCTCCGCGTGGCTACAGCCATCCCCACCGTTAAGGTGGCATCCCCCAAAGCCAATGCCGAGCAACATCTCTCACTCATACATCAAGCTGACGAGCAAGGCGTGCAGCTGCTCGTCTTCCCCGAACTTTCGCTGACCGGCTACACCTGTGCCGACCTGTTTATGCAGCCCGCGCTCATAGGCGGTGCACTCCGCGCCCTCGAGCAGTTGGCAGCCGACACGCGCAGCCTGAATGTGGCTTTCTGCGTGGGGTTGCCCATAGCCTATGGCAACCGCCTCTTTAACGTGGCGGCTATGGTGCACCACGGCACGGTGCTCGGCTTCGTGCCCAAATGCGCACTGCCCAACTACGGCGAGTTTTATGAGGCACGTTGGTTCGCCTCGGGGGCTACGTTGCCCGACGGCGTGACCGTCGCCATTGGCGGGCAGACAGAGCCGGTGGCATTGTCACCGCGACAGCTGTTCCGCCTGGGCGGTGCCACCATCGGCATCGAGTTGTGTGAAGATCTGTGGGTGCCCACTCCCCCGTCGGCAGCTTTGGCGATGCAGGGTGCCGAGGTGCTGCTGAACCTCTCGGCAAGCAATGAGGTGTTGGGCAAGCATGCCTACCTGAGGCAGATGATTGAGTCGCTATCCGGCAGATTGGCTGCCGCCTACGTCTACGCCTCTGCCGGCTTCGGCGAGTCGAGCACCGACTTGGTGTTTGCCGGCAAGGGCATCATTGCCGAGAACGGCGTAATCACCGCCGAGAGCGAACGCTTCGCCTTGGAGCCCCGGCTGCTGATTGCCGACATCGACGTGGAGCGCCTGCAGGTGCTCCGCCGCCGCCAGACGACGTTTATGTGCGCCGACACGGCGCTTCAGTCCGCACCGTCGTGCCGGACCTCCGCACCGTCGTGGCTTGTGACGAACTGCGGTGCTACCGCCACACCCGACTTCGAGCAGAAGTTGTGGCGACACCTCAGCGCCACCCCCTTCGTGCCGCAGGGTGCTGACGACCGCGAGGCGCGTTGCAGCGAGATCTTCGGCATACAGGTGGCGGGGTTGGTGACACGCCTCAACCACATCAAGGCACGCACCGCCGTGATTGGCATCTCGGGCGGGTTAGACTCCACGTTGGCGCTGCTCGTCACGGTGCAGGCTTTCGACCGCCTGGGCTGGAGCCGCGACCGCATTGTGGGCATCACCATGCCGGGCTTCGGCACGTCGGGGCGCACCTACAACAACAGCGTCGGTTTGATGCGTTCGTTGGGCATCACGCTGCGCGAGGTGTCGATTCGCGACAGTGTGAATCTGCACTTCCGCGACTTGGGCATCGACAGCTCGGTGCACGATGTGACCTACGAGAACTGTCAGGCGCGCGAGCGTACGCAGATCTTGATGGATGCCGCCAACCAGACCGGCGGCATCGTGATCGGCACGGGCGACCTCTCGGAGTTGGCATTGGGGTGGTGCACGTACAACGGCGACCACATGAGCAT
>CAZBWT010000118.1:0-6651 GCA_964495625.1 uncultured Prevotellaceae bacterium
GCATTTCCTTAGGGTGTAATTATTGCAATTTTCTTTGTACCTTTGCCGAGGTCATCATCATCTAATAATGAACAACGAACAACCGGGGCTTTTCGCCCAAAATCACAATAATTCCAGTAGGGATTACTCTCAGCCCTACTATTGGGGCAAGAATCAATTTAATAGTTCTTTTCCCGCATCGCTCGTTGCTTATATGAGCTCAAAAGGGCTGAAGCCTGTCTACCTGCGCACTAATGCTAAAAATGAAGTTATTCATTCTTACATTAGCGGTAGCGATTTATTTAAAATAGACCCCTTGGCCCCTAATGCTTTTTACAATTTTGAAGCTCCTTTTCCGAGTTATGATAAGTTCTACATCGGAGAGCGAGAAAAGATTGATTTGGTGATGTTAAATACATCCGATGCAAACGCAACCCCATTGATAGGTTTGGAGGTAAAGCTGACAGCTCTGCCCGACAACACGACAAAAGATCTGCCGGAAGAACTATATAGCAGTGAAATAGTTGTTCGTCCTCCCACTATAAACTTCATAGTTTGCAGCATTTGCAACAACTTCCAAACAACGAACGAGAAGGATAAGCTACGCAATATGCTTAGCATCGTGCCTAAGATTAATCATTGGGAAGAGCCCGACGAAGTTTTGCCTCACTACGACAAAATCTTGGAGTCTGTGTTGAGCATTAGCTCTTACTTACAACATAAGCAGGCTCCATTAATCATACAACCCATTTGGAAGACTAAAGGGTGTAAACCCGTCTTAGCCGATGATTGCTTGGATGTATTTGTATGGTCTAACTTAGCAGTCATTCAAATGTGCAATAGACCTGATAGCGTCAGCGATACAAAAATTACCCGACCGATGAGAACCATCATTTGGATTTATCTGATGCTTTTGGAATATACCTCGGCTCACGCTCAGTTTGATTACCGCAGAATAGTCAGACTTTACTCGTATAACTTAGCAAACGACAAAGCCTTTGCTCTGAGTGGCTCTCAAACGTATGGGTTCTTAACGTGTGCTGAATTGACGCACCCAAGAGTTTCAAAATATGAGCTTAAAAACATTATTTTGGGCGGAGGTCAAAACCTGCTTAGTCCCGAAAGACGTTTTGATGCCGTAATTGTAAACAGTCCGGATTTGTTTGAAGTATGAATGTTGTAGATTTATTTTGCGGCTGCGGTGGTCTGAGTTTAGGATTTGAAACCGCAGGATTCAATGTTGTGGCAGCCTATGATAATTGGGATGCAGCTGTTGCCGTGTATAAAGAGAACTTTAAGCATCCGGTTCATCAAGTCAACTTGTCGAACGTTGAAGAAGCTTGTGCCCATATCTCGAAATATAAACCTGATATGATTATTGGAGGTCCGCCCTGTCAAGATTTTAGCAGCGCCGGTCTACGGAACGAAGATAATGGCAGGGGCGATTTAACCCTTTCGTATGCCCAAATAATTTCTACGCTTCGCCCTAAGTGGTTTGTAATGGAGAATGTATCGACAATCACGAAGACGCGAAAGCTTGCCGCTGCTCAGCAAATATTTAAAGCTGCCGGATATGGTCTTAGCCAAGTTATATTAGATGCCTCGCTGTGTGGTGTGCCCCAAAAGAGAAAGAGATTCTTTTTGATTGGCAACTTAGGGGCTGATGACGGCTTTATCGAGTCGCACATCAAATCGAGAATTGCGACAAAACCAATGACTGTGAAAGACTATCTCGGTGATAAAATTGATGTCGAATTCTATTACCGTCACCCACGGAGTTATGCGCGAAGAGGCATCTTTAGCGTGCATGAACCAAGTCCCACAATCAGAGGTGTGAATCGCCCCATACCGGCAGGTTACCCTATTCACCCTAACGATCCGATAAAAGACTTGTCGGCAGTCCGCCCCCTCACAACCAAGGAACGAAGCATGATACAAACCTTTCCGGAGTCGTTTGTATTCTCAGGCACAAAATCGGAGATTGAACAAATGATTGGGAATGCGGTGCCCGTAAACTTAGGCTGTTTTGTGGGGAAGGCGATTTTAGACTATATGAATCAATCTGCCCTTGTGCCACACGATTTGTTGCTAAATTTTGATGATGCGTCATGGTCTGCTACTGCGCCCCGCATTGCATCGTCAATCTAAAATAATGTCCTTTTGAATATGAACGTACAGGTCCCTGCGCAAGACGAGCCTAACCATGTGGTTAGCGAATGCATGCGCATCGTTGTGACGCGCTGGGACGATGATTATATTTACGGCACTGCCGATGACCCCTGTGGGCGCGTGGCGGTGAAGGTGTGCTATACGCACGGAAATCCCGTCTATCACGAAGATTGGTCGTATCTGCGCAGCATCTTGCAGCGCGATGCGCAGCTTAACCTTGTGCGCCCGCGCGCCGTGGACGATGCGCTCTGCCCCGAACTGATTATTTTCGAGCCGGACTATCTGGTTGACATCACAACCGTGGCGCGGTGTTTCACCCACTACGCTGAGTCGCCGTTCGTCAACTTGCTCAAAAAGATTGAACCGGCTCAGACCACCGCGTCCATCGTGCTCGGTAACTTTGCCGGTCAGCTGCTCGACGAACAGATTCACCGCCTGCCCGAGTCGCATTCTTATGCCGAAAGCGTGGCTAAGTTTTGGCGACATAATGCCGTGGGATTGCTGACGGTGGACGTGGGTAACACCTTTCATGAGGAGGCCCAGAACCAACAGCGCAACATTGCGAAGGCCATCGACGTGGTGCTACCCGGCAATATAGACAGTTTTAATTGCCGCGACTGCATCGTGGAGCCTTCGTTCTTCTCTGAGATGTTGGGGCTGCAGGGTCGTATGGACTTCTTGCAGATGGACTATAAGATCTTGTTGGAACAGAAGTCCGGCAAGGGGGAATATCCCACCAATGGCTTCATCACACCCCTGCAGAAAGAGGAACACTATGTGCAGATGCTGCTCTATATGCTCTTGATACGCTACAACTTTCGTGAGGTGTATGAGGCGAACCACGAGGAGCTGCACGCCTTTCTGCTCTACTCGAAGTATCAGGAGAGCCTTTTGGGCTTGGGTTTTTCGCCGGATCTTATCTACCGCGCCATCAAGGTGCGCAACACCTTGGCGCGCACCGAGCTGATGTATGCCCACGAAGACGGGTTCCGCATCTTGGAGGGACTGACCCCCGAGAAGCTGAACCGCAAGGGGGTGGGCGGCAAGTTATGGGAGCAGTATGAGCGCCCCCAATTAGCCCGGCTGTTGCAGCCCATTGCTCGCGCTTCGGAGCTTGAGAAGGCTTATTACTTCAGGTTCCTCACCTTCATTGCCAACGAACATCTGTTGGCTAAGTTGGGCAATAAGACCAAAGAGAGTTCCGGCTTTGCCGCTAAGTGGTATAACTCGCTGCAAGATAAGCTGCAAGCCGGCAATATCTACCACAATTTGACGCTCATTTCGCCCAACGAAACCACCGAAGGCAACGTCAAGAACGTGCAACTGAAGTTTGCCGAAGACGACAATAACAATATGTCGAACTTCCGCGTGGGCGACATCGTGATTTTGTATGCTTATGACAAGGATAAGGAGCCTGACGTGCGCAAAAGCATGGTGTTCCGCTCCACCATTGCCCACATCGGCTTAGACGACATCGAATTGGTGCTCCGTGCCACACAGTCTGACTCGAGGGTGTTTTTGCGCGGCAAAGATAAGCTGTGGGCGATAGAGCACGACTTTCTCGACTCGTCGTTCAGCTCGCTCTATCGCGCCATGCATGCCTTTTTGTCGGCACCGAAGCAGCGCCGCGATTTGCTGTTGTTGCAACGCGAACCCCTGACGGACCCGAGTGTGACGCTGAACGGCGACTACGGCGCGTTTAACGAGTTGGTGTTGGCGGGGAAGCGTGCTCGCGACCTCTTCTTGATAATCGGTCCGCCCGGCACGGGCAAGACCTCTTACGGCTTGCTGAACGCGCTCCGCGAGGAGCTGACCGACCCGAGCAGCACGGTGCTGATGTTGTCTTATACCAACCGCGCGGTGGACGAGATTTGCAGCAAGTTGGAGCAGAGCGGCATCGACTACGTGCGCTTGGGCGGCGACTTGACGTGCTCGGCTGAGTCGAAGGGACGGCTGCTGAACACGCTCGCCAAGGGCTGCCGCAGTGTGGCGGAGCTGAAGGGTGTCGTGACCCGCACCCGGGTGTTGGTGGCGACGACCACGGCGATGAATGCAAACATAGCTCTGTTTCAGCTCAAGCAGTTCAGCCTGGCGATTGTGGACGAGGCTTCGCAGATTTTGGAGCCGCACTTGTTGGGCATCTTGAGCGCGCACATTGACGGCAAACCGGCTGTGGCAAGGTTCATCTTGATTGGCGACCACAAGCAGTTGCCCGCCGTGGTGCAACAACCCGCCGAGGTGTCTGCCG
This sequence comes from uncultured Prevotellaceae bacterium, assembly GCA_964495625.1. GTDB lineage: Bacteria > Bacteroidota > Bacteroidia > Bacteroidales > UBA3663 > Liminaster. The sequence continues at coordinate 4,397 of CAZBWT010000118.1, forward strand.
TGCACGAGGCGGCGCTGAATGACATCGGGCTCACCGATTGCCGTTTGTCGCTGTTTGAACGGCTGTTGTGGCGCTATCGCCACGACCCGAGTGTGGTGTATATGCTGACGAAACAGGGACGCATGCACCACGATATTGCCCTCTTCCCCAACACGGCGTTTTATAACGACCGCCTCGACGTGGTGCCTTTGGCGCACCAGTTGCAGGTGTTGCCGCGCCGGGGCGGATGCACGCACGGCATCGACAATTTGCTGACCACCCGCCGACTGGCATTCTTGCATGCCGAGCTGCCCAAGGCTTCGACATCTGACAAGGTGAACCACGTGGAGGCGGAGATGATTGCCGCCACGGTGGTGCGCATTTATCACCTGACGCAGGAGGATTTCGATGCCGACCGCACGGTGGGCGTGATTGTGCCTTATCGCAACCAGATTGCCACGGTGCGCAACACGATAGATAGGTGGGGCATCAGTGTGCTGCACGACATCACGATTGACACGGTGGAGCGCTATCAGGGCAGCCAGCGTAAGTACATCATTTACGGTTTCACCATACAGAAGGCTTATCAGCTCGACTTCTTGACCGACAATGTGTTTGAGGAGGACGGCTGTGTGATAGACCGTAAGCTGAACGTGGCTATGACGCGCGCCGAGGAGCATCTGCTGTTGGTGGGCAATGCCCCGCTGTTGGCTGCCAACCCTACGTTTGGCAGGCTGATTGATTTTGCCAAACAGCAGCAGGGCTATTTTGAAGTGCCGCTCGAGAGCTATGTGACGGGCGACTTCGTGGTGCCCGACTTAGACGCAGAGGGAGACAAAAGCACTATTTAGACACGAAGTGTGCGCTCATGTCGCTTTAATTGGTTATATTTGCGAGGTTTTAATACATACGCTTAGAAGGATATGTTTCAGAATGTCATGAACCGACTGCAACGCGCGGTCTTGTTTGTCAAAAACCATTTGTTTGCCTGCATCATGGCAGGTTTGGCTCTGTGGTTGTTGTTTTTTGGCGAACACTCGGTGCGCCACCTGGTGAGCTATAAGCATCAGCAGGATGTTTTGGAGAATGAGATTGCCGCCTATCGCGACTCGATTAAGAGTTATGAGGCGCAGATTAAGGCACTCACCGAGGGTGACGACTGCCTGGAGCAGTTTGCCCGCGAACATCTGCTGATGAAGCGCGAGCAGGAGGATATTTTTATTGTGGATGAGTAGGCGCACACCGCCACACTCGTCTTGTTTACATCTTGCATATTTTTTCAATCTTTATGAATAAGTCAGATATTCGCATCGTATATATGGGCACGCCGGACTTCGCCGTGCCGTCGTTGGCAGCCTTGGTGGAGGGCGGTTATAATGTGGTGGGCGTTATCACAATGCCCGACAAACCTGCCGGACGCGGTCACAAGGTGCAGTTCTCGCCGGTGAAGGAGTATGCTTTGGCTCACAACTTGCCGCTGCTGCAGCCCGAGAAGCTGAAGGACCCCGAGTTTTTGGAACAGTTGCGCGCCTGGCAGGCAGACCTGCAGGTGGTGGTGGCATTCCGCATGTTGCCCGAGGTGGTGTGGGATATGCCCCGCCTGGGCACATTCAATCTGCATGCCGCCTTGCTGCCGCAGTATCGCGGCGCAGCGCCTATCAACTGGGCGGTGATGAACGGCGAGACGGTGACGGGTGCCACAACGTTCTTCTTGAGTCATGAAATCGACACGGGTCGCATCATTTTGAAGGAGGAGTTGCCTATTGCCCCCGATGAGAACGTGGGCTCGGTGCACGACCGACTGATGGAGATGGGCAAAGGCTTGGTGACGCGCACGGTGGATCTGCTGCTCGATGCCGACGGTGACCTGAACCGCATCTCTACGGTGGACCAGGAGTCGCTGTATGCCGACCCGGCGGAACTGAAGCCTGCGCCTAAGATTTTTAAGGAGACTTGTCAGGTGGATTGGCACGACACGGCGCGCAACATCTATAATAAGGTGCGCGGACTCTCGCCCTACCCTGCCGCTTGGAGCGAGTTGCAGCTGCCCGATGGCTCGGCACCGGTGGTGAAGATTTATGCCGCGCAGGTGGTGGAGGGTGCGTCTCGCCTCGCCCCCGGCGAAGTGGCTACCGACGGCAAGAGCTATCTGCACGTGGGCTGTGCCGACGGCGCGATAGCTCTGACCGAGTTGCAGCTTGCCGGCAAGAAGCGTATGCCTGTGGCTGCGCTGCTCAACGGTTTGCATTTTTGAGTTCGTAGGGACTAATTTTGAA
>CAZBWT010000119.1:0-2380 GCA_964495625.1 uncultured Prevotellaceae bacterium
CTGAATTACGGTAAAATGCAATTTTTGGAGTCGTGAATTACGGTAAAATGCAGATTTTCCCCGGCAAGATTAAGGCAAAAATAAAAAAGAGGGCCGCGTCAACCAACGGTAAACGCAGCCCTCACTCATCTAAAATCACTTTGCAAAGGTAGAGACTTTCACAAGCCTACAGCCTTTTTGGGATAAATATGAAAAAATCTATATCAATAACATCTTTAGATTTTCATGATAGATATCTCTGCTGAGCAAAAGTGGTTACTCAGCAATGCAGATAGCGACACGGTTGGAGTCATTATCGGCGAACGGCTGTTGCTTATCGCCATAAGCTCCTGTGGTGACGCGCTGCGGGTCAATACCTGCCTTCTCGATGGCGCTCTTCACTGAGGCGACGCGCTTCTCCGAGAGGGCTTGGTTAATCTTCTGATTGCCGGTCTGTGCATCGGCGTAGCCTGAAATCTGCACCTTAGCCTGCGGGTTGGCATTCAAATAGCGCACCAACTCGTCGATCTTGCCTTGTTCGCTGTCAGCCACCGTTGTCTCGTTGATGGCGAAGAAGATTTCACGACGCAGCGGTTCAGCTTGAGCCACCGGGGCGGGAGCGGGTTTCGGAGCCGGGCGCGTCTCCGGACGCTGCGGAGCCGGTGCCGGGGCGGGAGCCTCATGAGCAGTGCGCGTCTCGGTGTAACCCTTGCTCAACTTATAGGTAACGCCCACCAAACCGTTGAAATACCAGTCGATGTTGTCAGCCTTCTTCGAGTTGTAGTGATCGCTCAGACCATTTGCATTAGCCTCAACATTCAAACTCCAACGGTCAGAAAGGCGGAAGTCAGCCTGCAAACCTGCGCGACCGAGCACCGACGTGCGACTGTCATTCCAAAGATAGGTCAAGTTCTCACGACCGTCGGCACGACCGGGCAGTGCGGCTTCAAGATCTTTTGCCTCGTCGTTGTTGAAAGCGTAATTCACGCCCAAACCCACAAAGGCATAGAGGTTGAACACACGGCGGGGCTTCCAGTCTGAGAAGACGTTGCTCAAGTTGAACAAAGCGTCGGCATTGAGAGCTACGTAGTTATACTTATAGTCGGTGTAGGGGTTCACCCAACCGCCTTTACTCTCCCAACCGCCAACGCCAACGCGCCAACCGAAGATTGGAGTATGCTGTCGCCCGAACGAGATGGCTGCAGCCGGCGATAACAAATCGCCGAAGTCAATTTCGCCACGAGTGTGAGCCAAACCTCCTTGGAGGGTGATGAAGTTGTAGGGCTTAAACGAGTAAGTCACCTCTTCGTTGGCATTCTCTTCAGCCTGAGCCGGCAGCGCAAGGGCTGCAGCAACCAAACCGAAAAGCATTGTATTTAATCTGCGGGACATAGCAAACTCTGTTTTTTTTAATACTGTGATTTGAAAAATTGGAACTCTCCCGAGACCCTATCGGTCTCGACCTGCGGTCTCGGGAGAGATTAATGCTTACCGCGGCTGGCGAGGAATTACAACCTGGTAATCCTTATAGATTGAACCAAAGGTGTACTTCAACGTTACTCTAATCGTGAACGTCCAATCGTTGAGAACGTTGTGAGGATCCGGAATAGTAATCGTACCGTCAGTAGCATTGAAGATGTACTGGTTATCACCATTGATGACCTGTCCATCAGCATTGACTGCCTTAATGATTTCGTAGCTCAATTCAGGATCCCAACCGAGAACCTTACCCTTCTCCTGGTTAATACCACCTACGGTGATGTCATCCTGAATCAACTTACCGTCTTGAACAAAGACAACACCTTCAGTCTGAGGCTCTTTTGCCGTCAAGCACTTGGTAGAGTTAATCTGAACATATTTAATCACATCGTAAGGAGTATTGGCAGCGATTATACCCAAATTGGTGTTATAAGTGCTGTCGTTCGACTCAATCTTAATATCAGAGTTATCCAGCGGCAATGTAACAACAATGTTGAAGGTATAAGGCTGGTTCATAAGGTCGCGACGATTTTCGGTCGTATTCGGATCGTCGATTACGTAGCCGTTCTGCTCAATTACCGAAACTCTTACACGAACACTGTCATAAGGCACAACCGTACCACCTGTCGTAACAATAGACTTGAGGTTGATGTAAGCCTCATTCTTGTTTGTGGCAGCAACTGACAATGACGGAGTTGAGTCATCAGACTTGTCCAGATAGATAGTTGTTTTATCCAAAGCTGAGTTTGGAGCAACGGTGGGATAATTTTGGAGCTCGAACTGGTACTTGAGGTTATACGGAGCAGCTGAATACTTATAGTAATTTTCATAAGCTTCTGTCAAAGAAATCTCCTTATAGTAGTACAAGCTACCTGCTTTGTAAGCGTCGTTTACAGCCTCCCAGTTAAGTTTAACTGAGAAT
>CAZBWT010000119.1:2480-3866 GCA_964495625.1 uncultured Prevotellaceae bacterium
TAACTTCATACTGAACGTTCGGATAACCGGTGCTAACAGTCCAAGTCTGAGGACCTTCATTCTGAACCTTCTTCAGCAATTCGTTGTAAGCCTTCTCCTTAGTATAGTGATACTTGTCGAGTTCAGACTGAGCCGTGTTGATGCTGTCCTTAGTAAGCCAAATCACCTTAGTTCTGCCTTCAGTGTAATACTGCTCATCCCAAGTGTAGGCTTCAAGGAAGGTGTTGAATGTGATAGTCAAGAAGTGCTCAACAGCCTTATACGAGATGCGATACCAGCTTTCGTAGTCACCGCGCAGTGAACCATTCGCTTTCGTGCGGAAACGATCATCAACGAGGCGTACGGTGACTTCCTTATTGATAGCTTCGTAGTTGGCAGTCTTAGGATTAGAGTTGGGCGTAGGATTAACAGCCACACCATCAGCACTTACAGTGAAGTAAGTCTTCCAAGCATAACCGGGAGTGGTAGAAGTTTTAGAAGCACTGTTTGCAGTTGCCAACGGAACCCATGCAGTATCTTGGTTGTTGATAATTAAGACGTGGGTAATCTTAAGATCCTGCTTGTAGTCCAATTCGTCAGAATCCTCATCGGTGTCAGCAGCCTTCAAAACGCTCTTGAGGTCTTCTGTAACGTTGTGCTTAGTGAAGTGGTCATAGTAAACATGAACAGTGTCGACAGCAGTCTCGCCTTCAACCGGACCATAGGGGGTGCCATCGCCGATAATTTCGAACCACTTCTCATCGTCTTGGCTCAAGTAATTAGACAAGGGAGCCAACTTCTTCTCATAAGTGCGCAACTGGCGAGTTACAGCCAAGAAGGCATCAGAAGAAACGCGAGTCGTAGGATCAGCTTCTACATTGCCATCTGCATCAGCAGCAAGGCTATCAGCCTCGAGTACGAGAGCGAAGGGATAGCTGTACTTCTTGTTTTCAGCAGGGAAGTCCAAACCGTAGAACTGAGCTGTTACGTCGATGATACCGTTCTTAGCGTCGAGAACCTGTACGTCGAGAACCTGACCATAAAGCTTCTGACCGTCGCCATAAGCACGAGTCTTCAAACGGTCGCCACCAACCAAGCTGATGTGCTCCTTGACAGACTTAGAAACCAAGCGAGCTGCGAGTTCAGAAGGCTTAACGATGTACTTCAAGTGGTTAACGAAGTCCAAAGTATCGCCGTAACCGCTGACGTAGTGGTAAACGGGAACAATGGCACCCGATGCATCCTTATAAGTGGGCAAGAAGGCTACGCTCTGCACCTGACGGAAGAGAGCCTGAACAGCCTCGAGCGACTCCTGAAGCGAAGCCACTGCGCTTGCAAACTTCCAAGTGGTGGTGCTGCCATTGCCATCTGATACGTTCGACACTTCCAAGTCGCCGTCAGCGTTAA
>CAZBWT010000119.1:3966-6628 GCA_964495625.1 uncultured Prevotellaceae bacterium
GCCCAATAGCCATTGCTGTCAATCGTCCAGATGTCGGCATCCTTACCGTCTTCACCATCGGTGCCGTTAGTAAGGATCTGAGTCGTTCCATCGCTAAACGTCAACTGAATGCCGTTAGTAACGTTGTCAACACTCGTAATCAAGATGCCCTGGTTGATCTTAGTTTCCAAGCTCTTGTACGAGTTGCTGAGTTGATCGATTTGTCCTTGCAGACTATCGATGTCGTCATCATAGTCGCTGCAAGAAACAAATGTTACTGCCGGGGTTGCAAGCAACGCACCGAGCAGGAACACGTTGAAAAATTTCTTTCTCATACTAATAAGTTTTAGATTGGTTATTTGTTAATTTGAAACTCAAATTTTTTCGCCCGGGCAAAGCCTTGCAGGCGGTTCAATGGTTTTAGATGAATAAGTCGTAAGCAGCCTGTGGTATACAAAGTTTATAGTTACACAATGACATCCAATCGCCACGACGTTGGCAACACCAGGGCGGCTTTGTTCCCTGAAGGCTCTTTCGGGCTGTGATATGAATTTTGTCTATCATAATTATAGTTGTGGTGTATATCTTTTCGTTATTATGTTTAGCGAGTCTGGGAGAGAGTCAAGGATCGGTCACTCAGAATCGGTGTAGGTTATCTTTTCGTAGTTTAGGCTCGAAGACTGGCGGGCAGGTTCTGGCGTCGGTAGGTCGAGGTGGGTAGAAATATTGCCCCGCAATCGGTCGGGTTTCTCACAATATTCTTGGGGCAAATGTAAACGTATTTAAACCTAAGACCAAAATTTTTTACAAAAAAAACGTACTTTTAGACGAAAAAAACGTTCAAGTAGGTCAAAAGTTAGGTAAAAACCGCAGAATAATGCCACAAATAGCGTTCGAGTAGGTAAAAATTTACCCCGCCGCGAGAAGTCGTGGCGGGGTGTTGGTCGCCGTGCTTTCGGCGGCAATCGCCCGTGGGGTGGTTGGTGTGAGACTTTGCCCCTTTGCCCTCGTCCCGCAGTGTGGGTGGTGGGCGGTTTTGTCTCTGTGGGCGCACACACGGTGTGGGGGAGGGGCATAGGCGCGCCTTCTGCCACCTAAGGCGACGAGGGTGCTGAGCGCGCGGCGCGCGGCGGCATCACCCGCATGAGGCTTGCAGCACGGCAGAAGCCAAGCTGCGGGCAGCCACCATGCCGGTGGTCCATGCCGCTTGCAGGTTGAAACCGCCGGTGATGGCATCCACATCGAGCACCTCGCCGGCAAAGTAGAGGCGGGGGCAGGTGCGGCACTCTAAGGTGTTGGCATCGACGTTGCTCAGTGCCACGCCGCCGCAGGTGACGAACTCCTCGCGCGACGGGTTGCGTCCGGCTATGGCATAAAGGTCGTTGGTGAGCGTCTCGATGAGGCGGTTCACCTCCTTGCGGCTCAGCTCACCCCAGCGGCGTGTGTCGGCTATGCCGGCGCGCTGCAACAGGTGCGCCCAGAGGCGGGCATTGAGGGCACGGGGGTAGTGAGAGGTGACGAGTTTGCGCCCTTGCTGCGCCATGGCTTCGGTGATGAAGTCGGTGGCGGTGGCGGCATCGCCCAACCAGCCTATCGAGAGGCGTGCGCGGTAGTCCTGCTCCGCCAAGAGGCGGGCGGCATAAGACGAGAGCTTCAAGATGGCGGGTCCGCTCACACCCCGGTGGGTGATGAGCAGTGCCCCCTCGGCGCGCAGCTTCGTGCCCGGCAGTGCCACGGTGGTGCCTTCAACAACCGTGCCGGTGAGGGCGCAGAGCGAGGCATCGTCCACGCAGAAGCTGAAGAGCGAGGGCACGGGTGGCACGCGTTCCACCCCTAATGCCTCGAGCCATGCCAACCCCGAGGCTTTGGGGGCTCCGCCGGTGGTGACAAGCAGGTAGTCCGCCTCAGCGGGGTCGCCCTGCATGAAGTTGAGGCGGAAGGTGCCGTCGTCGGCACGTGCCACCCCGGTGACGCGCCGAGAGCAACGCAGCACCACCCCGCAGCGATCCATGGCGCGGGTCAGGGTGCGCACCACCTCCATGGCATCTTGCGAGCGGGGAAAGATGCACTCGTCGGGCTGTGTGGTGAAGCGTACCCCCTCGCGTTCAAACCACTGCACGGTGGCGGCGGCATCGAAGGTGCGCAGCAGTCGTTTCATCAGTCGTTCGCCGCGAGGGTAGACGGCAGCCAAGCTCCGCACCGCCGCGAAGGTGTTGGTGAGGTTGCACCTCCCGCCGCCGGTGATGGCTACCTTGGCGAGAGGACGTGTGCCGCTCTCATAGACGGTGACCTCCGCCTCGCGGCAGCGTCGTTTCAGTTCGATGGCGGCAAAACAGCCGGCAGCGCCGGCTCCGATGATGGCAATGCGTGGGGTGGGCATAAGGGGAGAGATATATTATATATGTGTGTAGGTCGCAGCTTCTCACTGCAACTGCAAAATTAGCGTTTCGGCATCAGAAAACTTGTTTTGGCTATTTAAAGTTTCTTTTTTTTCGAGCTCTGCGACAGATTTCCGCAATAACTTCATAAATTTGCACCTTAGAGAGTGCACATTTAGCGCAAACGTGCACCTTCGGCAGTGCACGAACGACCAAAACGACCAACGAAAACTATGGAAATAGCATTAATCAACTTCATGCAAGAACAGCTCCGCCTCATCCCGACGGACTTCAAACGCTACATG
>CAZBWT010000120.1:0-6618 GCA_964495625.1 uncultured Prevotellaceae bacterium
CGTTCGGACCATGCTTGCGCAGGTAGTGCTTCTCGATGAGCCAGGGGTTCATCGTGAGGTCCGGATTAGCCATCTTGGCGAAGATGTACATCTTAGCCACCTGCTCGAGCACCACAGCGTTGTGCACAGCGTCGGCGGCATCTTTGCCCCAGGCGAAGGGGCCGTGGTTCTTCACCAACACGCCCGGTGTGTGCATGGGGTTCATATTTCCAAAGCGACGCACAATGACGTTGCCTGTTTCTTTCTCATACTCGCCTTTGATTTCCTCTTCGGTCATGTCGGGCGTGCAGGGTATTGCCTCGTGGAAGTAGTCGGCATGTGTGGTGCCCACGTTGGGTATATCCACACCTGCCTGAGCCATGGCTGTGGCAAACGTGGAGTGTGTGTGTACCACACCACCAATGTTCTTAAACTGACGATAGAGCACTAAGTGGGTCGGCGTGTCGGACGACGGACGCAAAGTGCCTTCCACGATTCTTCCGTTCAGGTCTACCACAACCATATCAGAAGGCTTCATTGTTTCATAGGGCACACCACTCGGCTTAATGACCACCAATTCGGTGGAACGATCGATGGCGGAAACGTTGCCCCATGTGAAGATTACCAGGCCATGTTTTACAAGGTCCATATTTGCCTGAAATACCTTTTCTTTTAACTTTTCGAGCATAGCAATATCACTCTAAATTCTCACCCATCGCAGTCGAGCCCGGCACGCGTGCGCTCACGGGGCACTGCTGTGCGGCTACAGCCACATGGGTTATTTGCTTTCAATAAACTAAAAAAAATACGTGGACTAAAAATACGTATCGTAAATGTTTCGTTCGGGGGGAAGCCCCCCTCCCACCGGCTCCCTTCGGGACTTCAACCCGAAGGGAGTGGGGATGTAAGGTTGTCACACCACCAAAAGGGCAATTACCAAAGGGCGATGTAGAGAATAGCCAAGATGACGATTACACCCAACGCGCCGAGGTTGAACGCACGGTCGCAGTTGAAGAGCTTCAGGTCGATAGCCACAGCCTTGGGGTCTTGCACCTTGTCGATGGCGTTTGAGCGCAGGTAGATGGAGAGCACCAACAGCATGGCACCGAGGAAGAAGATGGCGCTGAAGCCGTAGTTCTGCAAGGTGGTCCAGCCGCAAACATATTGCATGATGCCGAGCACGAAGCTAATCACTGCACCTACGAACAAGATGCGTCCCCACTTCAGCTGGGTCTTCACGGTGTATTCGTCGAGTTTGTCAGCAGCCTTGGTCTTCTTGCTATAGAATGAGATGCCCATAAACAGAGCAGCCAACACCATAAAGACGTAGCCCATGCGGAGCAGGAACGGCACGTCGGGCAACAAGAACTTGAAGGCGATTGAGAAGACGAAGGTGCCAATGGCAGCCACAACGGCAGCTGTGCCCGAGGCACGCTTCCACAACAGACCCAAGCCGAAGATTACGACAACACCGGGGTAAACAAAGCCGGAATATTCCTGAATGATCTGGAAGGCCTGGTCGGCACCACCCATGATGGGGTAAACAGCTATCAACGCCAACACTAAGGCTGCCACCGAGGTGAGACGACCCACATTGACCAAACGCTTCTCAGAAGCATTTTTGTTGATGAACTGCTTGTAGATATCCATCGTGAAGATGGTGGAAGTGGAGTTGAACATTGAAGCCAACGACGAGATGACGGCGGCGGCAAGGGCTGCAAACGAGAGTCCCTTGACGAAGACGGGTGTGAAGTTGCGCACCAAGAAGGGATATGCGTCGTCAGAGCGCTCGATGGAACCTGCCAATGAGGCATAAAGGTCTGGCTTCTGCGTCATGATGTAGTAAGCACATACACCGGGGATGCAGACGATGAAGGGAATCAAGATCTTCAAGAATGCGGCAAAGATCATACCCTTCTTTGCCTCTGCCAAGCTCTTGGCGGCAAGACCCTTTTGGATGATGTATTGGTTGAAGCCCCAGTAACCGAGGTTGGTCAACCACAGTGCACCCACAATCACCACGATGCCGGGGATGTCGAAATAGGGGTCGGAAGGCTGCGTGGCTGTGCCGTTGATGACGGGGTAAAGCTCAGCATTACGCTCCACCACAAGGTTGAAGTGCGTGTCGCCGGGGACGTTGCCAAGGTCGTGCATAATCTGACCCAAGGCAGCGAAAGCATTGTCGGCACCCATATCTGTGGCAATGACGCTCAAGGCGGCGTAGGCGGTGATCAAACCACCACCGACCAAGAAGGTCACCTGCATCACGTCGGTCCAAGCCACCGAGGCAAGACCGCCGTAGATGGAGTAGACACCGGCTATCAAGAACAAGAGCAGGATGATGGTGAGCAGTGTCATATCTACGTTCATGCCCAAGAAGACACCGGGCACAGCGGGCAGACCCAAGATCTGCTTAATGGCCAAGGCACCCAACCAAGCCACCGATGTCAGGTTGATGAAGACGTAGAGGAAGAGCCAGAAGATGGAGAATGAGAGACCCACGCCCCAGTTGTAGCGCTCACGCAAGAACTGCGGGATGGTGAATATCTTGCGTTCAATCATCACCGGCAGCAGGAATTTGCCCACCACGATAAGTGTGGCAGCAGCCATGAGTTCGTAGGCTGCCATGGCGATGCCCGACTTAAATGCCGAACCGGACATGCCGATGAACTGTTCTGCCGAGATATTGGCGGCGATAAGTGAGGCACCTACAGCCCACCAGGTTAGTGTGTTACCTGCCAAGAAGTAGTCTGTTGAAGACTTCTCCTCACCTTTTTTGCTGCGTGAGAGGAAGACTCCCATGCCGACTAAAACAACGATGTAGACCGCGAAGACAATGTAATCGACCGTCTCGAAACCGTTGTTTTGCAAAGCTTCTATTACATTCATATTAAAAAGGTTATTGATGATCAGTGGTATAAGCTCATACTAAGCGCGTTTTCTCAGAAAGTCTCAAACTTGAACGTACAGAAACTTTTATAGGTCTCACCCGGACGGAGCGTTGCCGAAGGCCACTGCGGCTTGTTGGGGGTGTCAGGATATTTCTGTGTTTCAAGGCAGATGCCCGTGCGCTGCTGATAGGTCACGTTGTTCTTGCCCTGCAGCGTTCCGTCGAGGAAGTTGCCGGTGTAGACCTGCACGCCGGGTTCGGAGGTGTAGACGGTGAGGGCGATGCCTGTGGTCTCATCTTCGAGGCGGGCAGCGGGCAGCGACACGTCGCCGGCGGTGTTGAGCACCCAGTTGTGGTCATAACCGTTGCCGTTGTGCAGTTGTTCATCGTCGGCAGTGATATCCTGACCTATCTGCTTGCGAGTAGTAAAATCAAAGGGAGTGCCGCTCACGGCTGTAATCTCGCCCGTCGTCATGTAGGTTGAATCGACGGGAGTGATGCTGTCGGCATTGAGATAAAGGTATTCGTTGGTGATTTGTTGTGTGGGGTCGCCGCTCAGGTTGAAATATGAGTGGTTGGTCATATTCACCACCGTGGGTTTGTCTGTGGTGGCAGCGTAAGCTATGTTGATTTCGTTGTCGTCAGTCAAGGTGAACATCACCGTGGCGCTGACCGTGCCGGGGAAGTTGTTGTCGCCGTCGGGCGAAACGATGTCGAGCGTCAAGCTCTGGTCGGTCACCTCACGCGCCGTGTAGACTTGATATTGCCACCCTGTGGGACCTCCGTGCAAACAGTGACCGAAGTTATTCTGCGGCAGCACCACCGTGTCGCCATCGAGCACAAACTTGCCGTCACCGATGCGGTTGGCGTAGCGACCTATGGAGGCTCCGAAATCACTGGGGTTGTTGATGTAGCTTGTGATGTTGTCGAAACCGAGCACTACGTCTTTCAAACTACCGTCACGCGCCGGCACCATAATCGAGACGATGCGACCGCCGAAGTTGGTGATGCATACCTCCATGCCGTTGCTGTTGGTCAACTTATAGAGTGCGGTTTCCTTGCCGTCCACCTGGGCGACGAAGTTTTGGGGATTCAATCCGGATTTGGTGAGTTCCGGCTGTTGTTTCGGCGAACATGCTGCCAAGAGCAACGCTCCGCCTACGAGACAAGCACACGAGGTGCCGAGGGCATTGAACGATTTCATTGAAAGGATTAGTGTATTAAGGTATAAACTTTAAGTTTTTTCGTTTTTTGTGGTGCACAAAGATAATGCTCTCTTTGTGTAATTGCACATTTTCAGCACTTTTTTTAGTCGAAAATAAGGCTTAAACATCATTTTACGTCGGTTTGATGTCAAAAAACGATGCAAAACCGCTCGAATGTTGCGCACTGTAACCTTGTCAACCCTCTTTAATGAAATAACCGCCGGCTCACCTGTGAGAGTGAGTCGGCGGTTGTATTTAAGCGAACACCGCTTAGCCTATGAGCACCAAGATCTGCGCAGAAAGCACGCGCAAGAACATTGAAAGCGGGTAGACGGTGGAGTAGGCTACACTGGCCTGGTCGTTGCCGCAGATGCTATTGCTGTAGGCCAATGCCGGCGGGTCGGTGGTGGCACCTGAAATCATGCCGGCGATGGTGAAGTAGCTGAGCTTGCATGCCACACGGGCCACAATGCCAATGACCAAGCAGGGCACGATGGTGATGATGAAGCCGTAGAGCACCCACCAATAACCACCGGCAAGGATGGTGTCAACAAAGCCGACACCGGCGCCCAAACCTACGGCAGCCATGAACATGCAGATACCAATCTGGCGCATCAGCATGTTGGCTGATGATGTGGTGTAGGTGATGAGCTTGAGCTGCGGACCAAACTTGGCAATCAAGATGGAGACGATGAGCGGACCACCGGCGAGACCCAACTTGACGGGCACCGGCATGCCGGGGAAGAAAATCGGAATAGAACCGAGCAACACACCCAAGGCAATGCCCAAGAAGGTGGCCATGAGGTTCGGCTCGTCGAGCTTCTTGACGGAGTCGCCCACCATTTCTTGTATCTTGCGCACGCTGGGCTCTGTACCCACCACGGTGAGGCGGTCACCAAGCTGCAACAAGAGGTTGGGCTGTGCCATGAGGTCTACACCCGAACGCTTGACGCGTGACACGGTGACGTTGAAGGTCTGGCGCAATGCCAAGTCGCCGAGGCGCTTGCCGTTGAGCGAAGGTGTGGTGACCACAACTCGCTCGCACACGAGGTTGTTAGACTTCAGTGCGTTCCACTTCTCCATATCCATGTCTTCAATCTCATGACCGAGCAACACCTTGAGCGCGTCGGCATCTTCGGGCGAAGCCACCAAGAAGAGTTCGTCACCCAACTGCAAGGTGGTCTGGTCGTTCACCAATTCGATGTCGTTGGTGGCACGGTGCAAGATGCGCGAGATGACACACTGGCGACCGCTGATGCGCTGCACGTCGGCAATGGTCTTGCCACACACCGATTCGTTTTGAATCTCGATGGTCAAGGCACGCAGAGCAGTGGTGTTCTTGCTGTTGTTGGCACGATAGAGGATATTCTCCTTGTCGAAGTTAATCTTGAAGATGATCTTAATGAGGATGATGCAGAGGATGATGCCCACCACGCCAAGGGGATAAGCCACGGCATAGCCCTGAGCGAAGTGTGCGTTTTGTGCTCCGCTATACATGTCGGAATAGGTCTGCTGGGCAGCACCCAAACCGGGGGTGTTGGTGACGGCACCATAGAGCACACCCACCATGCTGAAGAGGTCTTCACCGGTGATGAGGTGTATGGCATAGCACATCACATCGCCGAGCAAGATGAGCCCCATGGCCAACATGTTGAGCGAGAGACCGCCTTTGCGGAACGAAGAGAAGAAACTGGGACCCACCTGCATACCAATAGAGTAGATGAAGAGGATGAGACCGAACTCTTTGACAAAGTGACTGGTGGTGGGATCGAGCACCAAACCAAAGTGACTGGCAAGGATGCCGACAAAAAGAATCCAAGTGGTGCCTAACGACACACCGCAGATCTTGATGCGGCTCAGAAATAAACCGAGCGCAATGGTCAATGCCACTAACAAAACCGAGTGCGCCACGCCCCCGGGTTGCGTAAATAGATTAATTAGCCATTCCATAAACAGGAAAAATTCTTGTGTTACTGATAAGTTTTAGCAATTACAGAAATGTTTTAGCCGTGGGTAATAATGCAAGTGTAATGAGGCATGTAAAAAGATGCAATAAAAATGCAGAAAGTTACATATTCTCGCTTTTCGCGCTGCAAAGGTAGCTGTTTGACCTGCCCGCAACGTCTCTTACGGTCTGAAAAGCAACTAAAAAGAGTGGCTAAGACACTTTTTAGGGGTGAGTTGCTAACTCTGTGTGGCTAACCAGGCTACTAAAGCCCGCACAGCCTTACCGCGGTGACTGATAGCGTTTTTGTCTGCCATCGACATTTCGGCAAAGGTTGTTTCGAAGCCTTCGGGACGGAACACAGGGTCGTAGCCGAAGCCATCGGTGCCGCTACACTCCTCGGTGATTTGTCCGCGGCAGATGCCCTCGAAGTCGTGTCGCTGCCCGTCAGTGAGCAGCACAATGGCGGTGCGGAACTGTGCGGTGCGGTCGCTCACACCTTTAAGATTGGTGAGCAGTTTGCGGATGTTTGCCTCAGAGTCGTGACCATCGGTGGCATAACGCGCCGAGCGCACACCCGGCTCCATGCCCAAGGCGCG
>CAZBWT010000121.1:0-6573 GCA_964495625.1 uncultured Prevotellaceae bacterium
ATTATTCGCGTTGTGTAGCTTGATTATTCGCGCTGTGTAGCTTAATCATTCGCGCTGAGTTATTTAATCATCCGCGCTGAGTGGCTTGATTATCCGCGCTGTAGGTATAATCTCCACGCAGTGGATATAATCATTCGAGAAGAGCATCTTAGTCATCCGAGAAGTGTTTCAGCACCTTGCGATAGGAGGTGAAGATATGGTTCTTAGAGAGCATGCCTAAATAGCGACCGTTGTCGATGACCGGCAGACTCCACGCGTTGGTCGAGTCGAAGAGGTTCATCACCTCAGCCATATTCATGGTGGGGGAAACCTTTGCCATGGGACCAATCATGATGTCTTCAACCGTCATGCGGTCATAGAGGCGCGGCTGGAACATAATGTTGCGTATGTCGTTGAGCGTCACGATGCCCAAGAAGCGTCCCTCGGCATCGCACACGGGGAAGGTGTTGTGTTCGGCATGCGCCACAATCTTAACCAACTCACCTAACTTCATCTCGGGGCGCACCACGCGGTAGTCTTTTTCGATGAACGACTCTAACTTGAGCAGACAGAGCACCGCCTTGTCTTTGTGGTGAGTGATAAGTTCTCCCTTGAGCGCCAAACGGCGGGTGTAGATGCTGTAGGGCTCGAAGATGCGTATAGTGCCGTAGCTCAGTGTGGAGGCAATGAGCAGCGGCAAGAAGAGGTCGAAACGTCCGGTCAGCTCAGCGCTGAGGAAGACACCCATCAGCGGGGCGTGCATCACACCGCTCATCACAGCCGCCATGCCCATCACGGCGAAGTTCTTTTCGGGCAGGTAGATGGTCCACCCTAAGTAGTTCAAGATGAATGCAAAAAGGAAGCCCGCCAAGTTGCCCAAGAAGAGGCTCGGGGCAAACGTACCGCCACACCCGCCGCCACCGTTGGTAGCTGCTGTGGCAAATGCCTTGGTGGCTATGACAAAAAGCACAAAGGCGCTGAAGAGCCACACGTTGTTACTCCAGCTGTAGAAGGGCGAACCGCTAATCATCTGCTGGCAGTCGCCGTCGTAGATATGCTGTATGGCATCATAGCCTTCGCCGTAGAGCGGCGGCAACAGGAAGATGAGCACGCTCAAGATGACTCCACCCACAGCGAACTTCACCCACGGGCTTTTGAGCTTGCGGAAGCAGTCCTCCGCCCAAAACGTGCAGCGCGTGAAGTAGAGCGACACGAAGCCGCAGACGATGCCTAAGATGATGACGTAGGGGATGCGCTCTACGGTGAACTCCACCGTGTCGGTAAAGCTGAACATGGCTTTTGAGCCGTCGAAGATGTAAGCCACCGATGCCGCCGTCACCGACGAGATCAAGAGGGGCATGATGGAGAAGGCGGTGAGGTCCAGCATCAGCACCTCCACGGTGAACAAGAGCCCGGCGATGGGGGCTTTGAAGATACCCGCAATACCGGCTGTGGCACCGCAGCCCAACAAGATCATGAGCGTGTGTTGGTCCATGCGGAAGAAGCGCCCTAAGTTAGAGCCGATGGCGGCTCCGGTCAGCACGATAGGGGCTTCGGCACCCACCGAACCACCAAAGCCGATGGTGACCGAGCTCGCCACGATGGAGCTATACATATTGTGGCGCTTGATGATGCTCTTGCGTTGCGAGATGGCATACAAAATCTTGGTCACACCGTGTCCGATGTCGTCTTTCACCACATAACGCACAAAGAGACCTGCCAAAAGGATACCCACCACGGGGTAGAGCAGGTAGAGGTAGTTAGCCTCGTTGCCGAAGGTCGAGGTGAGCCAGTGCTGATAGGTGTGTATCAGCAACTTCAAGATAAGTGCCGCGGCAGCTCCGGCAAGTCCGGTTAAGAATGCCAAGATGAGCACAAACTGCTGCTCGGTCAGATAGCGTTCGCGCAATTTGACTAATTGTAGCATGCCTTGACCATAATACTTGTAAAGCGTTTTGAGATAATTCATAAATAGCAACAGCTAATATATTAAGATAGAGTATAGAAATCTTATATTAAGATAGAGTATAGCCGACACATATTCTCACCTCTCTCAGAAGCCTTTCGCCCCACTCACTTCCCCCGTCAGATGCCTTTGCCCGTCACCACGGTGCGGATGGTGTAGCCGATAATCTTGAGGTCCATCGGAATGGTGCAATCGTTGAGGTACATCAAGTCGTAACGCATGCGTTCAATCATCTGAAAGATGTCGCCCGCGTAGCCATACTTCACCATGCCCCACGAGGTGATGCCGGGGCGGATTTGCAGCAGGAGGCTGTATTGTGGAGCCGTCTCCATGATGCGCTCAATGTAGTAGGCGCGCTCGGGGCGCGGACCCACTAAGCTCATGTCGCCTCTCAGCACGTTCCAAAATTGCGGCAGTTCGTCGAGGCGGTATTTGCGCATCACGTGTCCGATGCGGGTGATGCGTGGGTCGTCGGTCTTGGAGAGCTGCGGCCCGGAGCTTTCGGCATCAATACGCATCGACCGGAACTTAAACATGCGGAACGGGCGACCCAACCTGCCGATGCGCTCTTGCGAGTAGAAGATGGGACCGGGCGAATCCGTAGCCACCAACACCATCAAAACGATGAGCACCGGCGACAGCAACACTAAGGCGGCGAGCGCCACCACGATGTCGGTAGCCCGCTTGGTGTTGCGGCGGAAGGGGGGCAGACAGTCGTCGCCGAACGTCAGCATGGGCAGTGCCGTGAGCGAGCGTGAACGCATGCCGCCGTCGAAGTATTCGTCGGGCAGCGCACGCAGCATGATGGGGCAGCCATAGGGCAGCAGGGTGAATATCTGGCGGTAGATGACCTTGCGATCTCGTTTGTCGGGAGCGAGAATCACCGCCTCGATGTCGTGGTCGGTGAGGATGCCGCGCACGTCGGCGAAGTCACCGAGCAGGGGCATCTGCTGCGGGCGGTCAGTCTGCGCCGAGCCGTGCTGCACACAGCCCACCACCAAATAGCCGTTGTTGCGCTTGGCATTGCTGAGCTCCTTTTGCAAAGCCACGGCGGCGCGACCGCTGCCCACGATGAGCGTGCGCAGCCCGATGCGTCCCAAGGTGACCATGCGGTTGGTGTGGTGGGTGATGAAGTAGCGACCTAAATAGACGGGTATGAACACGCAGCCGAACATCGTCATCAAGATTTGCAGATAGACGCGCGGCGGAACGCGCGGGGTCTTAATCAAGGCAAACCAGTCATCATCGACCAGCGGGATGTCGTCAATCACCATGCTGAAAAAGAAGAGCAGAGTGCCGAAGAAGATGGCACCCAAGGTGGACTGCAGCTCATCGACGTAAGACTTGAAGTAGGGCTGGTGATAGTAACCCGAGAAGGCGAAAATGCCCACCCACACCAAGGGGGCAAGCACTAAGTTAATCTCAACCTGTGTGTTGGTGAGGTATCTCGCCAACGAGGGGTGAGTGAGGTGCCCCGTCAGGTCGTAGCGATAGACGTAGAAGACGAGCCACCCGAGAGCTGCGGCGATGAGGTCGCTGCAGATGTATTTGAGTCGTTGATGATGTATATTCACGGCATGTCAAAAAAGAAACAGAGTTAACGAATCACCTGCACCAATCCGCCGTCGCCCAACTTGATGATGCCCGACGGAGCCGGCAGCGCCGTTTCGTCCTGGCGCAGCGGCACGATGTAGTCCACGGCTTGCTTCACCTCCTCTTCGATGTCGGCAAAGGTGCGAGCCGTGGGGTGACCGCTGATGTTGGCGGAGGTGGAGACTATCGGGCGCTTGAAGCGGGCACAGATGGCTTGCGACACCTGCTCGCCGGTGATGCGTATGCCCACCGAGCCGTCCTCTGCCATCAGTTCGGGAGCCATGTTGCGTGCGCGGGGCAAGATCAACGTCAGGGGTTTGTCGGTCACCTCCCAAAGGTCCCAGGCGATGTCGGGCACGCGGTCGAAATAATAGTCAACACGTGCGGCGGCATCGGTCAGCACGAGCATAGCTTTTGCCTCAGAGCGTTGCTTGATGGCATAGATGCGCTTCACCGCCTCAGCGTTGGTGGCATCGCACCCCAAGCCCCACACCGTGTCGGTGGGGTAGAGTATCACGCCGCCGCGTTGCAGCACGTCACACGTCTCTTTGATGATGGGGCTTATTTCTGAAAGTGTCATAACTGTGTGATATCAATGTTTGTAGAACGCCACAAATGTAAACCAAAAAAAGCGACCGTGCAACATTCGTGCGGCATTGTCGCCCCAAAACCACCTATTTTGTGTGCGCTTAATTTTGAAATAAAATCTAAAACGCGCATCTTTGCACTCGCTTTAGGACGGCTTTGCCCCCTTTCCGCGCCCATCAGAGGCTTTGCGCCGGGCTGAGGGGGCGATGACCGAAACACACATTAACAGCTATTATGTCATTTAAAACAAACCGCAACATCATCCGCTGGAAGCGATTCTCTCGCGCCAACTATGCCGCCTTCATGAGCATGCATCGTGAGGTAGCCATCGGTGTCATCAGCGTAGCCATGCTCGGCTCTGCCGGGCTGAAGGCCGCCACACCGATTGTCTCGGGCGCAGCCGGAGCCAATGCCACAGCCACGTCGCCCGAAGCCGATGCGCTCGACGACGCTGCCGAGGTTATCAGCTTGGCGGATGTTAACGTCACGGGCGGACGTGTGCCGTTGGCACAGATACAAGCTCCGCGCCTCGTGACCGTCATCACAGCTGCCGACATTGCCGCGGCGGCAGTGCACAGTGTCAATGATCTGCTCGAGTATGCCGCCGGTGTAGACGTTCGCCAACGAGGCGAATTTGGTGTGCAGACCGACATCTCGGTGCGCGGAGGCACCTTCGACCAGATCACCCTTTTACTCAATGGCATCAACATCTCGTCGGCTCACACGGGTCATCTCTCAGCCGACTTCCCCATCACAGTGCAAGATATTGAACGCATCGAGGTGCTCGAAGGTCCCTCGGCGCGTGTCTTTGGCACGTCTGCCTTCACCGGTGTCATCAATATCGTGACGCGCAGCGAGGCGGATGCCGGCGCGCTGAGCTTGTCGGGCGGCGACTACGGCTACGGCAGCGCCGACCTGCGCCTCAGCAAGCAGCATGCCGCAGGCACTGCCTCCGACGGCTCTGCGGCGCACCTGACCCACCACCTCTCGGGGGGCTACAGTCGCGCCGACGGCAACACGCCCAACAGCGATTTCGAGAACACCCATGCCTTCTATCAAGCTCAATATCGCAGCTCTGACGTGCAGGCTAACCTGCAACTCGGCTACAGCTATAAGCCCTACGGTGCCAACACCTTCTATGGCGCGTCGAGCACCGACCAGTGGGAGAGCAATGAGCGCTATCTCGGCGCACTCAATGCCGAGGCTAAGGTGGGTGCCGTGCACATCGCACCCACGCTCTACTGGAACCGTTGGTTCGACCACTATCAGTGGCACAAGGGTAGCCCTTCGGGCGAGAACTTCCATCAAGCCGACACCTACGGTGCTGCCGTCAACTCGTGGGTTGACAGCCGCTACGGCAAGACCTCGTTGGGCGTTGAGATGCGCAACGAAGGCATCTACAGCACCAAACTCGGCAAGTTGATGGAGGAAGACCAGTGGAAGCGTCCCGGCGGTCACGACGGCGGCGACGCCACCGAGGGGGTATATTATAAGTATCACGACCAGCGCACCAACGTTTCAGCCTTCTTGGAGCACGACGTGCTCTTGTCGCAGTGGACGGTGTCGCTCGGTGTGTTGGCAAACATGAACACCGGTCTCGACAGCAAGTGGCGCTTCTACCCCGGTGTGGACGTGGCTTATCGTCCCACCGACACGTGGAAGCTCTTCGCCTCGTGGAACATGGCTTTGCGTATGCCCACCTGGACCGACCTCTATTATTCCGGCTCGAACATCGAGGGCAACGACCACCTGCGCCCCGAGCGCACCAACGATGTCAGCCTCGGCGCACGCTTCCGCCCGCAGGGATGGAAGGTCGAGGGGCAGCTCTTCTATAGCCACAAGAGCAATATGATTGACTGGGTCATCTATGAGGGCGACGAAACCAGCACCTTCCGCTCGGGCAACTTCACCCTTGACAACCTTGGTGCTGAGGTCAGCATCGACTTCCTGCCCCGCGAGTTGTGGGGTGCAGAGCACTGCGCTTTGCGCAAGATTGGTGTGCAGTATGCCTACATCGACGAAGACATCGCCTACAATCAGCCCATCGTCAAGAGTAAGTATGCCATGGAATATCTGCGCCACAAAGTGGTAGCGCAGGCTGAGACTCGCCTGGTGAGTCATCTCAACCTCACCGCCGCCTGGCGTTGGCAAGACCGTGTGGGCGAAGGCAATGCCCCCTATGCGTTGCTCGATGCCCGTCTTTCGTGGGACGCTGCCCGATGGTCCGCCTATGCCGACTGCTCGAACCTGCTCAACAAGACCTACTACGACTACAACATCGTGCGTCAGCCGGGTCGATGGGCTAAGGTGGGTGTGTGCTGGAAGTTCGGTCTCTAAGGCTTCCTCACACAACAACCACACACAACAAACAGATTTACACAACAAACATTCCTAAAGCAAAACACCTCGGGCAGCAGAACTCTCAGCTCTGTTGCCCGAGGCTTTTT
>CAZBWT010000122.1:0-6535 GCA_964495625.1 uncultured Prevotellaceae bacterium
TCGACATGCGCAATAATTGCAATGTTGCGAATATTCTGTTGCATAATATAATAGGGTATATACCTTAATTTACCTCCGGCAGGCTCTATTTATCTAAGGCAAACTATTCAAGTAGAACCTGCACTAACCTAATATTGAGCCGCAAAGATAGCTAATCGGTTTGAATTTCACCACCTTCGCTTCTTGAACTTTGTCATCATGCTGACGTTCAAGCTTTATTTGTCACCTGCGCCCCTCAATTACGGGGGCGATAATCACATCAGCGGGCGCTGCCCAAGCTTAAAACAGAGCCGTCAACCCGGGCAGTTTAAAACTCTGCCGTCAACTTCACGCCACACTCCACGGGCTTGCCCATCTGCACAAAGTGGCGCTGCATCGACACGAAGTGAAACGTCTGATAATCCTCGTCGGTGAGGTTCTTGCCCCACACCGTCAGCCCGAACTTACGCCAGTTGAGGGTGGCGGAAGCCGAGAGGATGCCGTAGAAGTCCTGGCGATAGTCGTTGGCATCGTCCCAATAGACGGGTCCGTTGGCGCGCCAATCGGCATGCAGGCGCAGCCCCCAGTCGCTCTGAGCGCCGCCCAAATGGCTGGACCAATCGGCATTCAAGCCCAAGGTGTGCTGCGGAGCATAGGGGATGTGCTTGCCGCGATAGCTCAGCGTGTCGCTGTTATAGCGGCGGAAGGTAGCCTCCGTCCAGCCATAAGAAGCCGAGAAGGCGAAGTTCTCGAGCACAAAGCCAAACTGCGACTCGATGCCGTAGCTGCGCGTGCGTCCGGCATTGGTCATCATGCGCCCCGTCTGCACCCCTTTGGGGAACACCGTCAGCTGCTGATCGCGGCAATCAATATAGAACGCCGTCACCTCGGCATGCAGGTTGCGCAAGTCATATTTGATGCCCGTCTCGTAGTTCCAGCTGTACTCCGGCTTATATGCCACCTGGTCTTTGATTGAAGAAGTGGTGGTGGTGGCAGCCGCTTTTGTGCCGTTAGCCAAAGCTGACGAGCTTGCACCGCCGTCCGTTGATGAGCCGCCGCCCATCATACCCATCATGGTGCTCTTCATCGAAGAGGTCATCTCCTGCTGCAACAAGTCGCTGAAAAGCTGCGTGTTGTAGCCGCCCGACTTATAACCGCGCGCCACCGACGAGTGCCACGTCCAGCCGTTGCGACGCAAAGTGGCAGAGAGTGTGGGAGCCACCTCGGTGAACGACTGATGCTCCTTGCCGGCAAGCGTGGTGGGGAACTCCACAAAGCGGGGCATCACCGGAGTGACGCGCAGGTGCACCAGCGAGTTGCAATCGTAGCGGAAGCGCTGCCCCTCGTGGTCGATGCGCGCACCGGCGGCAAGCTGCCAGGCACCGAGCGTCCAGGTGCTGTTGTGATAGAGCGCCACGCCGTAAGAGCGGGTGCGGAAGCGGCTCTCCAAGTCGAACGCATCCTCTTCAAACGCCAAAGCCATGCCGGGCATCACGTTGGCGAGAATGCGGTTCACCGAGCTCAAAATCAGTTGGTCGATGCCCTCTTGCTTAAACTGCACGGGGGCTTGCATCTTCAGCAGTCTGCCCCACAGGTTGATGCCCGTCAGGTGATTCCAGCGGCGACCCGCTTTGGGTCCGCTCTTAATCACAAAATCTTCGTTCAGCGAGTGTTCCTGCTGCGCCTGCTCCAAGGTGAAGATAGGTGCAGTGGTGAAGTCTTGATCCATATTCATGCGGTCGTCGAGCCACTGATAGGCGGTGTTAGCCACCATGGTGAGCCTGCCGTCAGCCAAGCTGCGCTCCACCGAGAAGCCGTCGCGAAACGTCCAGCGGCGATAGGCGCAGCGGTCGTTATAGGCTATGGGGCTCATCTCGCCCGAGCTCGACACCTCGCGATAGGGATAACCGCCCTGGTTCAGCCAGTCGCCGGCAGCGGTGTTGCTGATGCGCAAGTCGTTGGTGCCCACGTGGTCATAGCGGGCACTGAGACCGGCGGCATTGCTCCAATCAATGTCGCTGCCCGTGGCGGTGTTCTCATAGAAACCGTCTTGATGGCTGCCGTAGGCAGTGATGGCATAGCCGCCGGTCTGCGACGCGCGGCGATAGAGCGACGCACGACCGCGCCACAGTCCGCCGTTGCCCGCCTCCACCGAAAGGCGCGTGCCCTCGTATGCCAACGGGCTCAGCGTCTTGAGGTCAATCACACCGCCCATGGTGTTGCGCCCATAAAGCGTGTTTTGCGGACCGCGCAACACACTCACGCTGCGAATGTCGGTCCAGTCGAAGTCATAACAGTTTTTGTTGAGCAACGGCACCCCATCGACATACACCCCCATGGCGGGCTGGTCTATGCGCGACCCCAAGCCGCGCACATAGACCGACGAGGTCATGCGCGACCCATAGTCGGGAATGTAGACGTTGGGCACGATGGCAGTCAGGTCTTTAATATCCGACACGCGCCAAAGCTCCAGGCGGCGCATATAAAGAGTGGTGTTCGACAGCGGACGCAACGACTCGAGCGAGCTGCCCTTGTAGTTGGCATCCACCTGCACCTCGGGCACCCATTCGGTGCTGTGAATGCTGTCTGCGGCTGCCTCGGCAGGCATGGAGCCGGCTTTAAGAGCTGTGGCGGGCACCGTGGTGGCGCACCCAACAATGATGGCGGGGAATATTGAGGTGGGACGTGTGTAGAATTTCTTCATTGAACCAAGAACAAAATACGCCCGGCGTGTTCGTCGAGCGTACTTGATTATTTTGCGCGGCGCGAAAAAGGTCGGACCGCAGTTTTGCAATAAATATATGAAACTGTTTTTTTGTTTGCGTCGTAATTATTCGCGACAAGGTTCACGGAGCCGAAGATTACTGAGCGTCAGCGCCATCTGTGGCGGGAGCTTCAGCGGCGGGAGCGGCTTCAGCGGGAGCAGCTTCAGTTTCGGGAGCTGTAGTCTCGGGCATCACGGGAGCCTCTTCAGAGGGCTGTTCCTGCAAAGAGCTAACAGCGTGTGAATCGGCGGAATTAGAGGTGATCAGCGAGCAAACGATGCAAAGCACTGCAATCGCGCTCATCAAAGTCCAGGTGGCCTTCTCGAGGAAGTCAGCTGTCTTAGGTGCGCCCATGATTTGATTTGAAGATTGGAACCCGGCAGCCAAACCGCCACCCTTTGATTTCTGCATCAAAACGATAGCTACTAAGAGAATGCCGAGAAGAACGATAATAACTGTTAAAGTAACCATTGTGTTGTAACTTGTATTGTTGAATTATTTGTTTGTTCTAAAGTCTATAATTTTCTCTAAAAACCTAATTTGGTCCGCAAAGTAAACGTTTTTTTCCGGATATTTCAAACTTAAATCACGAATAATTGACAGAGCCTGAGCATATTTGTGCTGTTTGATATATATCTTCGCCAAACTTTCGGTCAAGAAAGCGCTGTCACGTATCTTCTCCACCGTAGCCTCGGCGGCACGCTGTTCGGGCTGAGGGGTGTCGGGCACGAACAGAGTGCCCTGTTGTTCCGCCTCGATAAAAGAGTTGATCAGCGCGTCCTGGTCGGTCTGTTCGGGGGCGGCATCGGGGGCATCGTCCGCGAGCTCGGGGGCAGAGGCATCGTCGCTGTCAGGCAGCGGCTCGAGCGCCTGCAGGGCGGCAGTGGCATCGTAGGCGGGCAGCTCGCCGCCGGCGGGCAGCGTCTGGTGGTCTAAGTAGCGCTCTATCAGACTGAAGCCCTCGTCGGCAGCCTCGGCAGCCCCCTGCGTGGCGTGGTTGTTGTGGTCGGCAAGCAACCCCAACCACTCCGCCTCGCCGCGGTTGGTCAGCGTCAGGAGCCTGAAGCGGTCGGGCACGTGCGCCGCGGTGGTGCGCATGGTGTCAGGCAGTTGCAGCGAGCGCACATTGCCCAAGGCGATGGTGTAGAGCACGCGATAGGCGGCGCAATATGGATGTGAGGCAATGGCGGAGCGCAACACGTCGAGCGCCTCCGCCCCCAACAGCTCGGGGTCGTTGAGCAGCGTCGGGCGGTTCAGTGCGCCGGCATTGTCTAAATGGGTGAGAAGAGCGGAAGCCGATTCCATGGGGCAGTGCGTGTGTATGTGAAATTACCAATTTGCCACCGTGGCGTTAAAGATATCCTCCACCAACTCCTCCACCATCTCTTTACACAAGTCGTCTTGCACGTCGGTCAAGAGCTGCGTAGCGTCGAAGTCGCGGAAGGCGCTAAACTCCTTCTCGAAATTGCTCGTGGGGGTGGGTTTGCACACAAACTTCACTTTCACCTTCACCGTCAGACGGGTGACGGAGGCGTAGGCATTGCTCTGCACCGCCTGAGCCGAGAGTGAATAGCCGGTGATGGCACCGCTCAGCTGCAAGTCGCCGTCGCTGCGCACCTGTTGCAGACGCGTCTGGTTGACATACTTAGCCTGCAACTCGTCGTTGAACGTGGTTGCCAAGGGTGCATACACTAAGGCAGCCTTGATGGGGAACGTCTCGAAACTAATCGTCTTGGTGGTCTGGTAGTCGATTGACGCGCCGTTCAGCTTGTAGCTGATGGTGCAAGCCGTGGCGGTCAGTAGCACCATGAGGCAGCTGAGCGTCCACACCATGCGCTGCTTAATTCTTAACTTCATGATCTAAATTATAGTCGTTAATTTTGCGATAGAGCGTGCGCTCCGAGATGCCGAGTTCCTCAGCCACGCGCTTCTTCAAACCGTGGTGACGAGCCAGCGAGGCGGCTATTGCGTCGCGCTCCATGGTCTCGAGGGTCTTCACCTCGTCAACGGTCTGAGCCTCAGCCTCGATGGTGGGGGCAGCGGCAGCCACACGGGCGGGCTGCGCCGGGGCGGCAGGCGCTGCGGGGTAGGCGGGCGGGTCGGGGTAGGCGAAGGTGGCGGGGGGCAGTGCGCGCGTCGGGGCGGCAGGTGTGTGATGTTGCACGGGGTTGATGCCCAACTGTTCCTTAATCTCGTCCAGCTCCTTACGCAGCTCGAAAATCACCTTATAGAGCAACTCCTTCTCGCCTGGCTTGAACGTCTCGCTTTGGTGGTCGTCGGCAATGCTGACGCGCTCGTCGAACGAGGGCAGATAGCGCTGCAAGATCTCAGCCGTGATTTCGCGCTCTTTTTCCACAATCGACATCTCTTCCACAATGTGCAGCAGCTGGCGCACGTTGCCGGGCCAGGTGTAGGCTTGCAGCTTGCGCTGGGCATCGGCGGTGAGCGTCACGGCGGGCATCTTGTATTTCTGGGCAATGTCGCCGGCAAACTTGCGGAAGAGCAAGTAGATGTCTTCGGGGCGCTCGCGCAGCGGCGGCACCTCGATGGTGATGGTGCTCAGGCGGTAGTAGAGGTCCTCGCGGAAGCGACCCTCACGTATCGCCTTGTGCAAATCCACATTGGTGGCGGCAATGACGCGCACGTTGGTCTTGCGTATCTCAGAGTTGCCCACGCGATAATACTCGCCTGCCTCGAGCACGCGCAGCAATCTGGCTTGCGTCGCCATGGGCAGCTCGCCCACCTCGTCGAGGAAGATGGTGCTGCCGTCAGCCTCCTCAAAATAGCCCTTACGGTCGTTCATCGCGCCGGTGAAGGCACCCTTCACGTGGCCGAACAACTCAGAGTCGATCGTCCCTTCGGGCAGACCGCCGCAGTTCACCACCACACACTTCTTGAACTTGCGCGGACTGTTGTTATGAATAATCTTATGAAATGCTTCCTTACCTACGCCGCTCTCGCCCACTATCAATACGTTGACATCGAAAGGCGCAGCCTGAGCAGCAGCCCTGATGGCTTGCGTCAACCGGGGACTCCTGCCAATGATCCCGAAATTCTGTTGAATAGATAAAACGTCGTCGTTATTCATGAATGCATTCTCTTTCAGCGTAGTGTCTTGGTGCGCCCATGCACCGCACGGCACTACGTTACTATATTCGACTGCGAAGATAGTGATTTTTTAGCGAAAACACAAGCATCAGCGGGCAAAATATCGTGTGTGCACGTCGCAAATGTGCGCTCGCCTACCCGCCACGCGCGTCGCCCCGTTCCAAACCAATTCAAAAACTCCGCAGCAAAATGCCACAGCCGGCAAAAATAATGCGCACCCCGAAATTCAGCCCTTGACGGCAAACCTACAGTGCTCCGCAAAACTATATGCAGATTTTTGGAAGCAGAAATTCCTATTAACATTTATTATTTTTTGCTTCCAAAAAAGTCATATAGGTTTTTTAGGGTACCGGAGATAAAAAACGGCACCCCCGTTTTAAGGGCTTCAAACGGGGTTTTGATTTTTCAAGCACCTCTTTTCGGGCTTATTTTCGTAGTTTTTCCGAGTTTTTGCGTCTTCTAATTGACGCAGAAAATATTTTTTGCGTCCGGGCTTTTGACGCAGAAAATACCCTTTGAAGGCTGATGCCGATTGACGCAAAAAATCATTTTAGTGGAAGCAGAAAATATTTTAATGGAAGCAGAAAATGCTTTTTTCACCTCCATCTCCCCTCTTTCCCCAGCTCATCGCCACCCGCTCACCCTCTCCACGGCTCCCTTCTCTGCGCACTTTTCTCCCCACA
>CAZBWT010000123.1:0-3837 GCA_964495625.1 uncultured Prevotellaceae bacterium
ATGGAAGATTTCCCCTATACCACAGGAGATTCCCCTATATCAAGGGAGTTTACAAGCAAAATATCAGCCACAAGTATCCCACGATGCCGCCCAAGACACCGATGATGAGACCGGCGCGAGCCATGTCGTTTTGCGTGACGAAGCCGGTGGAGTGTGCCAACGCATTCGGAGGAGTGGAGATGGGCAGCGTCATTGCCATCGAGGCTGAGAGCGCCACACCGATGAGCAGGGTGCGTACACCGCCCACAGAGTCGAGGTTATCGCCCATGCCTACACCCACCGCGCAGAGGATGGGCACCAACAGAGCCGCCGTGGCAGAGTTGCTGATGAAGTTAGAGAGCAGCCAGCAGATCAAGCCCGAACCAATGAGCACCGCCATGGGTGACCACTGCGCAAAGGGAATGGCATTCACAAGGTCGTGCGCCAAACCGGACTTGTTGAAGCCGAGACCCAAAGCGAAACCACCTGCCACCATCCACAAGACACTCCAGTTGATTAACTCAAGGTCTTTCTTGCCCAAGATGCCGGTGAGGCAGAGCATCATGATGGGTATCAATGCCGCAGCATTGGCATCCACACCATTGAAGCGCCCCGTGAACCACACAAGCACCGTGACGAAGAAGGTGATGGCAACCACCCACGTCTTATAGCCCTTGCGGAGTCCGCCGTCGATGGAAAGGTTCAGGTGCTTCTCTTTAAAGGGGAAGAGCCACAGCAACACCACCCAGCCGATGAGGAGGGTGACAATCGTCACCGGGAGCATCATCAGCACCCAGTCGCCAAAGCCGATGTTGAAGTTCAGACCCGCTGGGTCGTTCAGATATTTCAAGGCGATGCCGTTGGGCGGTGTGCCGATGGGGGTGGCAATGCCACCGATGTTCGCCCCGAGGGGGATTGCCATAGCTAAGGCGATGCGACCCTTGCCATTGGCGGGCAATGCCTTGAGCACCGGACCCAAGAATGCCAACATCATGGCTGCCGTGGCGGTGTTGCTGATGAAGGCGGAGAAGATTGCCGTCACCACAATGAACCCCAACAGCACCATGGGTGTGCGCGTGCCAAAGGGATAAAGCAGCACCTTTGCCATGAACACATCCAAACCCGTCTTGCTCACACCGATGGCCAACACGAAACCGCCCAAAAAGAGCATAATTACAGGGTCGGCAAAGCATGCCAAGATGGATTTATAAGAGATGAGTTCGCCCAAGTTCTCGCCCGCCGCTTCGTTGCGGAAGAACCACAAGCTGCTGTCTGAAACGGTGAGCAGCATCACCGCTATGATGAGCACCGAGGTGCACCACGTGGGTATCGCCTCCGACACCCAGAGTATTGCCGCCACCAAAAAGATGCCGACCATGCGTTGCTCTACAAGCGTCAACCCGGGGAGTCCGTAGACATCTGATGGGAGCCAGATTGAAAGACAGAATGCGATGATCGCCAACAGCGTTCCAACCACGGTCTTCACATTCGATAGGTTGCGAAAGTTCTTGTATCGTCTGACCAAGACTGAATTAAGAATGTTCATGTTAATAATGAGTAGTGGATGTTGATAGTTATTAGTTAGTTGTTAATTGTTTGCAAATTGTCGTTTGCACTTCGTCGTTCGCAAATAATAGTTTGCACATCGTCGTTTGCAGATCTTTGTTCGCAAATAGTTATTCGCAAATAATTGTTTGCACATCGTTGTTCGCAAATCATTGTTCGCAAATAGATGTTTGCACATCGTCGTTCGTTAACGTAAGCGTGGCATTAGCGTTGGCACTGACATCCCCTACGGACGTAGCACCGCAAAGAATGACAGCGGCTCATGGTTTGTTGGGTGTTATTCGGTGGCATAGGGCAGGAAAACTCCTCAGCATGCGGGGAATTTTTCCGCCGCTAAGATAGCGAATATATCGTTAGGCAATGCAACAAATTGCACTTTATTTTAATTTTCAGTTAACGCACGCCGACAACAGCGCTGCAAAGCGCACTGACGCACAATACATTGCACGAAAGCGCAACAACAAACACACATTGCGCACGCAACAGTCAACATTTGAAATGTAGAGTTGTCTATCGCCCCGCATAATGCCCACATTGCGCACAAAAGGTGGGGCAAAATGAACCGTCCGCAGCAATTAGTCGTATCTTTGCAGTGAGAGCGTTACCTAACGACCTTGAGCCGTAACTATACGCATCTTGAATCTTTCACCGTCAACAAACGAACACGCAACAAACAACGCAATCAAACGCTATTATTAAACACACAATTACTTATAACTATCCATGTTTAAGAACTTTCCGGGGTTCCAATTTGTCGAATCCTACCACAAGAAGAAAGGTCAGCGGCGCTTCAAGCTGACCGGCTACGTCAAAGCGCTCATAGCGGCACTCATCTCCATCACAATCGCTTGTCTCCCCACCGAATGGCTCGGCATCGACGGACTCAACGTTGTTGAGCAGCGCGTCATCGCTACCTTTGTCTTTGCCGCCTTGATGTGGCTGTCAGAAGCGATACCCTCGTGGTGTACCTCGGTGCTCATCATCGTGGTGATGCTCTTCACCGTGTCGTCAGCCTCACTGACCTGCTTTGCGGGAGCCGACAACGGCACGGGCGAGTGGGTGAAGCACGCCAACCTCATCAGTTATAAAGACATCATGCACTGCTTTGCCGACCCCACCATCATGCTCTTCATCGGTGGCTTCGTGCTCGCCATTGGGCTCACCAAGAGCAAGCTCGACTGCGTCTTGGCGAAATACATGCTCAAACCCTTCGGCACCAAGTCTGAGAACGTCTTGTTAGGCTTTATACTCGTCACCGCCATCTTCTCCGCCTTCGTCAGCAACACCGCCACGGCAGCCATGATGTTGGCATTCTTGGCACCCGTGCTCCGCGCCCTACCCGCCGACGGCAAAGGTCGAGTGGCATTAGCCATGGCTATCCCCCTCGGAGCCAACATCGGCGGCATCGCCACGCCCATCGGCACACCGCCCAACACCATCGTGCTCGGCTACCTCAACGAGACGCTCGGCATACAAATCAGCTTCGGCGAGTGGCTCGTCAAGATGTTGCCCTTCGTGCTCATCTTGCTCTTTGCCGGATGGTTCCTGCTGCGCATACTCTTCCCCTTCAAGCAGAAGAACATCAACCTCGTCATCGAGGGCGAGTTTGAACACTCCAAAGAGACGTGGATAGTCATTGCCACCTTCGCCGCCACCGTCATCCTGTGGTGCTGGCCCGCCTCGATTGGAGGCTTCGACACCAGCATCGGACTCAACTCCTACGTCATCGCCTTTGTGCCCATCGCCGCCTTTGCCGTGTCGGGCATCCTCACCAAGCGCGACCTTGAGGAAATCAACTGGAGCGTGCTCTGGATGGTAGCCGGCGGCTTTGCCCTCGGCGTAGCCCTCAACACCACGGGTCTGAGTCGCCACCTGGTGGCAGCTATACCCTTTGCCTCGTGGTCACCGCTGCTCGTCATGATCATCTCGGGACTGGTCTGCTTCGGCTTCTCCAACTTCATCAGCCACTCGGCAGCCGCCTCGCTGTTGGTGCCCGTGTTGGGTGTGGTGGCAGGAGCTATGAAAACCGCCGGCACCCTTGCCGAAGGCGGTGTAGCCACCCTCTTGATTGGTGTAGCCATCGCAGCCTCTGTTTCGATGATACTCCCCATCTCCACTCCGCCCAATGCCATTGCCCACTCCACGGGCTTCATTGAGCAAAAAGACATGATGCGCGTGGGCATCGCCATGGGCATCATCGGCTTGGTGGTTGGCTACCTCTGGCTCTTCCTCGTGTTCTAAAGCGCTCTTACGTCTGAGGCGCACTTTGAGGCACACTTAAGATGGAGCTTA
>CAZBWT010000123.1:3937-5154 GCA_964495625.1 uncultured Prevotellaceae bacterium
CCCCGGAGGACTTCTTAACGGCTGCAACCATGCAACTAATAGCTGCTTAATGGTTGCAGCCGCACCTCAGAAAGCTGAAAAGTCGTACCTTTGCCGCCGCGGTGCGCCGCGGCGCACCCACAACCCCGACACAAAACATCACATTTTGCTATGAAACATTCCCTTTTGGCGGCAGCCCTTTTGGCAAGCGCCACACTGCCGGCAACGGCACAACGCACACTCACCGACATCGCCCACAGCGCAAAGTTCGGAGGCTACATCATCGGTCAGTACACAGGCTCGGAAAACAAAGATGCCGACTTAGGCTTTAACCTGCGCTTGTTGCGTCTCTACGTCAACGGCACCATGTTTGACGACTTCCGCTATCGCGTGCAGCTCGAGACGTGCGGTGCGCCCGGCGTAGACAAAGGTCCGCGTGTGCTTGATGCCTACGGCGAGTGGGTCAAATACAAAGGCTTCCAAATCAAAGCCGGACAGATGAAGCGCGTCTTCACCTTCGAGAACCCCTACAACCCCTGGGATGTGGGCATCGGCAGCTACTCGCAAGCCATCACCTACTTGGCGGGCTTCAACGACCGCGTGGGCGAGCACTCCGACGGCGGTCGTGACATCGGTGTAGTCGTTCAGGGCGACCTCTTCCAGGTGAAGCATCACCCCTTCTTGCACTACCAGTTAGGAGTCTACAACGGTCAGGGCATCAACCACCGCGAAGACAAGAATGCCAAAGACAATGCCGGACGCAACAAAGACGTTATCGGCGGCTTGTGGCTCAACCCCATCAAGAACCTCAGCATCGGAGCCTTCGGTTGGACAGGCAAATACTACAACTCCTCCAAGGACGAGACCTACGACCGCAACCGCATGGCATACGGCTTTAAGTATGAAGGCAACTGGTCGTTCCGCGGCGAATACATTGCCTCAGAAGGCGAAGGTCCGGGCTTAGGCAACAAAGCCGATGCGTGGTACCTCTTGGCAGGAGCCCCCCTCGGCAAGAAGGTGCGCCTCTATGGCAAGTGGGATGTCTACCGCAAAGAAAAGACCCACGACACGCAGAGCACACAGTGGTGCCTCTCGGGCGAATATTGGTTTGCCAAGAACCTCAAGCTGCAAGCCAACTACACCTACAACGACCGCGAGAAAGGCTACTCCTCCGGCGACAACCACTTCAACACCTTCGACGTGCAGATGTACATCCGCTTCTAAGCTACACACCCGCA
>CAZBWT010000123.1:5254-6505 GCA_964495625.1 uncultured Prevotellaceae bacterium
ACACCCGCAAAGCCACCCACACACGGTGACTTTTGCGGGTGGTCTTATATCCGCACACAATGCCGTTGCACTTCTTATTGTCAACTTTGCAACGCGAACCATACATTTTTTGCCCTACTATGCTCGGCGATGCAATATTTTCACTATCTTCGCGACCTCAATCAACAAACATGCAATAAAAGCCTATGAAATTAGTGCTATATCGGATGCTTGCATTACGTTACTTTAGGTTGTGCCGCGGCGCGACCAATCAATCCTGCCTAAACCACATTTCTCAACCCCATCCATGCCTGCAAGGCATACCCTTGCCGCTCCCGACCTCCCACGGCAAGCTTTTCAAAATGCTCTAATCCTACGCACAAACTCAACAATCATTTCAATACTATCTTATGGAAAAGATCCCATCATTTATCGAAGGAGCTTGGAAGAACGAAATCAACGTCAGCGATTTCGTCAGTCTGAACCTCACCCCCTACACGGGCGATGCCTCGTTCTTGCAGGGACCCACCGAGCGCACCAAGCGCGTGTGGGATGTCTGCCTCAAGGCGCTCGAAGAAGAGCGTGCCCGCGGCGGCGTTCGTTCACTCGACTCCAAGACCGTCTCCACCATCACCTCACATAAAGCCGGCTACATCGACCGCGACAACGAGCTTATCGTGGGCTTGCAGACCGACGAACTGCTGCGCCGTGCCATCAAGCCCTTTGGCGGCATCAAGGTAGTGGCAAAAGCTTGCCACGAGCAGGGCGAAGAAGTCGATGAGCGCGTCATGGACATCTTCACACACTATCGCAAGACGCACAACGACGGTGTCTTCGATGCCTACACCGAAGAGATTCGTTCCTTCCGTTCATTAGGCTTCCTCACCGGTCTGCCGGACAACTACGCCCGCGGACGCATCATCGGCGACTACCGCCGCCTGGCGCTCTACGGCTTAGACCGCCTCATCGAGGCTAAACAGCAAGACCTGCGCGGTCTGACCGGACCCATGACCGAGGCACGCATTCGCCTGCGCGAAGAGGTGGCAGAGCAGATCAAGGCACTCAAAGACATCAAGGTGATGGGTGAATACTACGGTCTGGACCTCAGCCGCCCCGCCACGTCGGCACAAGAAGCGGTGCAGTGGGTCTACATGGCATACCTTGCTGCCGTCAAGGAGCAAGACGGAGCCGCCATGTCGCTCGGCAACACCTCGTCGTTCCTCGACATCTACATCCAGTATGACCTCGACCACGGCTACATCGACGAGACCT
>CAZBWT010000124.1:0-6223 GCA_964495625.1 uncultured Prevotellaceae bacterium
ATCTTGGTGCAGTTCACCGACCTTGAGTTCACCACGGGCACCAACGAGCGTTTTGAAGAGATGCTCAACGGTGAAGATTACACCTTCCAGGGTGCCACCGGCAGTGCCCAACGCTACTTCTTAGACAACAGTCAGGAGCGTTTCAAACCCATCTTCGACGTGGTGGGTCCCGTCACCTTAAGCCATGACTATGCCTATTATGGCGGCAACAGCTCCAAGAGCTCATCAGACCTCCGCGCCCGCGAAGCAATGAATGAGGCGGTGAAGTTAGCCATCAGTGAGGGGCTCATCACCGACCTCTCCCCCTACGACGGCGACGGCGACGGCTATGTAGAGCTTGTCTATCTGTTTTATGCCGGACACAGCGAGTCTGACGGAGCCGGCGACGACTTCATCTGGCCGCACAACTGGAGCTTCACCACACCCATCACGCTCAACGGGGTACGCATTCAAAACTACTCGTGCTCGTCGGAGCTGAGAGGCTCTAAGAACTCGACTTACATGTGTGGCATCGGTTCGTGTGTGCACGAGTTCGGTCACGGACTCGGCTTGCCGGACTTCTACAACACCGGGTCGAACACGGGTTGCTACGGCATGGATCGCTGGAGTGTGATGGACCAGGGCAACTACTGCAACTCGGCACGCACCCCCTGCAACTACACCGCCTACGAGCGTCACAGCTTGGGTTGGCTCGACTACGACACTCTGCCCACCATGGGCGACGTGGTGTTGCCCAACATCGCTACGAGCAACAAGGCATACGTCTACTATAACCCCTCGAACCCCGACGAGGCTTTCATCTTCGAGAACCATCAGTCGGCGGGTTGGGATGCCTATTACGACTACTCGGGTGCCACCAAGCTGCACGGCATGTTCATCACCCACGTTGACTACGAGCAGTCACTCTGGAAGCTCAACCACGTGAACATCGACCCCACGCACCAACACTACACAATGGTGCCTGCCGACGGCGAACTGGTGCCCTACGACGGCGTGAACAGCAACGAGACCTACACCAGCTTCCTGCGCCAAATGCGTGGCGACATCTGGCCCGGACGCACCAAGGCTACGGAGTTCAGTCGCAGCACGGCGGCTCCGGCGGTGTTCTTCACGGGCGACTCCGCGTCGTTCCAGATCTCAAATATTGCCGAAGACAGTGTCGGCAACATCACCTTCCACATAGAACCCTACGGCTACGTGGCTACACCCAACGAAAGCGATAGCATCGAGAGCGCCATTGACTTCGTTACAGCCGATGCCTCAAGCCGTTACGTAGACCTCTACGACTTAGCCGGCAGACGCATCTACAGCGGTGTGGAGCGCACCGAGCTCAATGCCCTGCCTCTGCGCCAAGGTTATTACCTGCTGCACGACGGCAAAGCCACTCGCAAGATCTACGTGAGCAAATAAGTTGTCTCACCCCAAAAGATTAAGCTTGAAAGAAAGCTTGAAAGGGTGGGAGACATAACGTATGAATCGACCCGGTTAGGTGCTGTAATGTAAAGCCATTGCAGCACCTAATCTCTAAAAACCCATAGCAAATTGGAATCGAATGAACCTCTTGAATTAGCCTTCCGCTACGCGCAATTTACGCGCCGCAACATCTTCCTCACCGGCAAGGCAGGCACAGGCAAGACCACCTTCTTGCGTCGGCTGAAAGCCACCACCTACAAACGCATGATTGTGGTGGCACCCACCGGTGTAGCCGCCATCAATGCCGGAGGTGTCACCATTCACTCCTTCTTTCAGTTCGCCCCCGGACTTTTCTTGCCCGACGGCAGCACCACAAAAGACAAAGACGGCAAGCGGAAGTACGGTTTCTCAAAACATAAGATCAACATCTTGCGCAGCATCGACCTGCTCGTCATCGACGAGATCTCTATGGTGCGTGCCGACCTGCTCGATGCCATCGACGATGTGCTGCGCCGCTATCAAGACCGCCGCCGCCCCTTTGGCGGTGTGCAGCTGCTGATGATTGGCGACCTGCAACAGTTGGCTCCCGTGACCTCCGAGGCGGAGTGGCCCTTGCTCAGCAAGTTCTATTCCACCCCTTATTTCTTCGACAGCATTGCGCTGAAGCAGACCAATTACACTACGATCGAGCTAACCAAGGTGTTTCGCCAGGCGGACCCTACGTTCATAAAAATACTCAACGACGTGCGCGAAGGGCATCCTTCGGCTGAAACATTGCGTCTGCTCAACGCTCGCTACAACCCCGCCTTCAAGCCGCGCGACGACGAGGGTTACATCACCCTCACCACCCACAACTATCAGGCGCAAGAAATCAACAAGCGGCAGTTAGATGCCATCCCGTCAAAAGTGGTGACCTACAAAGCCTCCATCAGCGGCGACTTCCCCAACATGGCATTCCCCACCGACGAGGTGTTAGAGCTGAAGGTGGGTGCACAGGTGATGTTCTGCAAGAACGACCCGAGTGCCGACAAGCTGTATTACAACGGCAAGATTGGTCGCGTGGTGGCTTTAGACAAAGACTCGGTGACGGTGGAATGTCAGCGCGAAGAGGGGGTGGAAAGCGCCGCGCGCATCCAGGTGGAAAAGCAAGAGTGGACCAATGCCAAATACGTCACCGACGAGAAGACCGGCGAGATACGCGAAGAGATTAGCGGCACGTTCAGTCAGATACCGCTCAAGACGGCATGGGCCATCACCATACACAAGAGCCAGGGTCTCACCTTCGACCGCGCCATCATCAATGCCGGTCACGCATTCAGCCACGGGCAGGTGTATGTGGCGCTGAGCCGTTGCCGCACGCTCGAGGGCTTGGTGCTGAGCACCCCCATCTCGCCCTCGGTGGTCAGCACCGACCCGAGCGTGGTGCTCTATAATCGCTTCATGGAGCAGAACCAGCCCGACGCAGAGCAGTTGGCGAACGACGAGAGGCAGTGTGTGGAAGAGATCTTGGGCGAGCTCTTCGACTTCACCGCCATCGAGATGCGCATACGCTATTTGAAGCGGTTGGCAGACGAACACCTCTCACACCTCTACCCCAACTATGTGGCGCAGATGGAGGAGATGGCTTTGGGCGTGGAGCACGAACTCAAGGAGGTGGGACTCCGTTTCCGCACACAGATACACCAGCTCATGCCACTTGCGCCGGACTATGAGCACAACGAGTCGCTGCAAGACCGTGTGAACCGTGCCGTGTCTTATTACACCCGCAAGACCTCCGACTTGATGGGCGACTTCGTGGTGGCAGGACTCCCCGACATCGGCAACAAGCAGACCGCCGAGCAAATGGGGCGTGAATTCGAGCTGCTGAAATCCGACTACGACCTGAAGATGTCACTCTTCATTAAGTGCTCTGCAGGTGGTTTCTCGCTGCGCGATTATTGGGACACGAAAGCCAAGGCAACCATGCAGCAAAAAGAGGGCGAGACAGCCAAGTTGGCAAAAAGCACCGCTAAAGGGAAGGCTGCTGCGAAAAGCTCAGCCGCCGGCAAAAGTGCCGCCATTGTCGACATTCAGAACCCGGACCTCTACGACACCATCCGCAAATGGCGCAACGAAACGGCAGCAGAACACAGCGTACCGCCCTACAACGTGCTGTCAAACAAAGCCCTGCTTGGCATCACCAACCAGCTGCCACGCACCGATAAAGAACTGCTCGCCATCAGCGGCTTGGGCAAGAAATTGGTGATGGTCTATGGCAAGGAACTAATCTCTATGGTCGAAGCTTATGTGAAGAAACATGGAGGCAAATAAGTACGTGCCGAATAGTCTTCACACCACACAAAAACATCCGCAGCATAGATTGTAACATCTATACTGCGGATGTTTTATTTCTTCTCTAACAGTGGAAACACCACAAATAAAGCTCCATCAACCGAAGGTTAAAGGAGAGCCATCACTTCACCTGCAAGATATCCTTAAGGTTTGTGGTGTAGCAGCGACTGCGGCGGTCGTGCTTGATGCTGTCGGCAAAGGTGGTGGCTTTGCCCGTGGCGGGGTCTTTGGGCAACAGCTGCGCGCCAAGGGTCAACGTGTTGTCGCCCATTTTGCTGTTGAGGGCATCCATCAGTTGCGAAAGCTCGGTACGCTTGTGGCGCTGCTCGGGTGTGAGCTCATCAAAGAGCTGAGTCTGCACACCGTCGTCAGGGCATAACTCACTCACAATCACACCGGCACGATGATATTTAAACCCCGGTCGGAACAACGCGTGCAAGGTCTGCAGTGCCACGCGCGTCAGCTCGAACGTATCGTTGACCGGCGGAGTCATTGACACCGACATCGAGTTGCAATACTGCGGCAAGTCTTCGCGGAAAGGGTTCGTATCTAAAAACACCGTCAGCATGGCTGCCACCGTGTGTTGCTGCCGTAGCTTGGCGGCACAGCGCCCCGCGTAGTTGCTCACATACATCGCCAACTGCTGCTCCTCACCCATCAGTTCGGGGAAGCTGCGACTGGTGCAGATGCTGCGCTTGCGGTCGCCGGAGAGGCGAGGTATGCAGTCCTCACCCCGCAGCTCACGCCACGTGCGGGCACCCGTCACCGTGCAGCGCGCCTTAGCCCACGTCAATGACCGCTGCGTGAAGTCGTAGGCGGTGGTGATTTGGAAGCCCTGCAGCAGCGCCGAGAGCCGTCGCCCTATGCCCCACACCTCGTCGATGGGGAGCAGTTGCAATGCCTTGACGCGCTTGCCGTCCGTGTCTA
Source organism: uncultured Prevotellaceae bacterium (assembly GCA_964495625.1). Classification (GTDB taxonomy): domain Bacteria; phylum Bacteroidota; class Bacteroidia; order Bacteroidales; family UBA3663; genus Liminaster. Next base: position 4,672 of record CAZBWT010000124.1, read on the forward strand.
TCATGCAGACGTGGTTATATTTTGGGTAATGCTTGGCATAGTAAGATGCCACCTTCGCCAAGGTGCGCGTCGGTGCGATGCCGATGCTCACGGGCAAGCCCACCCAGCGGGCTATCTTTGCCACCAACTGCTCCGCCATGTGTTGGCAAGCCTCGGGCGAAATGCCCTGCAAGGTCAGGAACCCCTCATCAATCGAATAGATCTCTAACGTCGGAGCCGCTTGCGCCAGGAGGCTCATCACGCGGTTTGACATATCGGCATAGAGGGCATAGTTCGACGAGCGCACCTTCAGACCATGCGTTCGTTCCATCGAAGCGACCTGATAGTATGGTGTTCCCATCTTGATATGCAAGGCTTTAGCTTCATTGCTACGCGCCACCACACAGCCATCGTTGTTGCTGAGCACCACCACGGGCTGCCCCTTCAACTCCGGCTGAAAGACGCGCTCACAACTCACAAAGAAGTTGTCACAATCCACTAAAGCATACATACGAAAATTACCGTTTGTGAATGGTGTATGCCACCACGCCCCAAATTTCAAACTGCATCTCGGGAGTCACGCAGATGGGGGTATAGGCATCATTGCTCGGCACTAACCGGATGATGCCCTGCTCGCGCTGCGACAAGTCGAGAGTCTTCAGCGTGAACTCTCCGTTGAGGAAGCACACCGCCATGCAGCCGTCGGTGGGTTCCACCGAGCGGTCTATCACCAAGATATCCCCCGGGTAAACGCCGGCATCCTTCATCGAGTCGCCCACCACCTTAGCGTAGAACGTAGCCTCGGGATGTTGTATCAGTTCCTTGTTGAGATCCAACGTCTTATCGACATAATCTTGCGCCGGCGAAGGGAAGCCGGCACGGATGCCGCCGTCGGCGTACATCAAGGCACGCGACAGCGACAAATCCGGCATCAAGAGTTCAATATCTTTCGACATAGTTCCCCGTCATTCATTCCTTTTTGAAGAATTCATGCTTCGAACGAGCACATTCACTTCAGCTTTGCGCCGATAGAGAACGCATCGCCCACCTTTTCGCCAAGCTGCACGTAGCCATGGTGCACAGGCTCGTAGGTAATGATGCCCATCTTCACAACGTCGGGCTTGCCGTCGGCTGCCAAATACTTCTCATCGACCAAGATGTTGACAATCTCGGCAATGAGGTTATAGCCGTCCTCCGACTCCCCTAACTTCTGCTTGATGCGGCACTCCAACGTCATCGGGAAGTCGGTAAACACCGGCGCATTGACGTGCGCAGCTTTCTCAACATTCCAACCGGTCTTTGCCACCTTGTTCGGCTCATTTTTGGCACTGACAATGCCCACAAAGTCGGCAGCCACCATGGTTTCTTTGGTAGCAAAAGCCACGGTAAACTCACCGTTGACATTCAAGTTTGCGGTCGTGGCATGTGAGCCCATCGAGATCATAATCTCAGTAGCATCCCAGTGACCTGCCCAAGCCACGTTCATGGCATTCGGACGACCCTCTTTGTCATAAGTTCCGATCACCAACACCGGCTGTGGAAGCATCCACGATTGAGGTTTTAAGCTTTTCAT
>CAZBWT010000125.1:0-6204 GCA_964495625.1 uncultured Prevotellaceae bacterium
AACAGATGCCACCGAGCACAACACACTTCTTTAATATATTCATTGACATATTTATTTACACATTTATTTTAAACCGGTTCTTAACCATAAAATTGGTGTCTTATTTATTCAACCAAAGTCTCTCCAATTCAACCGGGGTCATATCAATAAACAGGCATCCAATAATTCAACCGGAGTTATATTATTCAAACCTATGGCTTATTAATTTTAAACCGATGTCTTATCAATAAAACAACGCACAAAGTTACAGATTATCGGCGGACGTTGCAGCCTTCTTTGCAGCCTTGCGGTCGCGGTGTTGTTCAATCAAGATATACATCACCGGAATCACAAAAGCGTTGAGCAACGTAGAACTCAACAAACCGCCCAACATTACCTGAGCCATAGGGCTTTGTATCTCATTGCCTGGCAGGTCGCTACCCAAAGCCAAGGGGATCAATGCTAAAGCCGAAGTCAAGGCGGTCATGATGATGGGGTTCAAACGATCCATCGACCCGCGATGCACAGCCTCCAACACCGACAAATGCTCATGGCGGCGTATCTCGTTATAACGGTCAATGAGCAACATGCCGTTGCGCGTAGCCACACCGAACAGCGAAATGAAACCGATGATGGCGGGAATGCTGATGATGCCACTGGTGCACGTCAATGCCAACACACCGCCAATCAAAGCCAACGGCAGGTTCAGCAAAATCACCACCGCCTGACGCATATCGTGGAACTGCTGATAGAGCAAAATCAAGATGACGATAATCGAGAGGATGGAAGTCAAGCCAAGCGTGCGCGAAGCACTCTGTTCGCTCTCGAACTGACCGCCATACTCCACGCGGTAACCTTCGGGCAGCTCCACCTTCTCGGCCACGGTGCGCTGAATGTCGTCAACCACACTGCGCAAGTCGCGACCCGCCACGTTAGCCGACACCACCAACTTACGTGAAACGTTTTCGCGTCCAATGGTGTTCGGACCCTCGGCCGACACTAAGTCTGCCACCTCTGAGAGCGGTATCTGTCTACCGTCGTCCGTGTCGATAATCAGATTACCAATCTGCTCAATATCGGCACGCGCATCGTCGCTGACGCGCACAGTGAGGTCGAAGGCGCGGTTGCCCTCATAGACCTGCGACACCACTTCGCTGCCCAACAACACGCGCAGATACTCGCCAAAGCGAGGCATCGAGATGCCGTAGCGTGCCAACACCTCGCGGCGGGGCACAATCTGCAACTGCGGGCGACCCACCTGCTGCTCCACATTCAGGTCTGCCACACCGGGAATGTCGCTAATAGCCGCCTTGATGCTGTTGCCAATGGCATACATGCGGTTCAAATCCGTGCCAAACAACTTGATGGCGATGTTGGCACGTGTGCCAGAAAGCATTGCGTCCAAACGGTGCGAGATGGGCTGACCAATCTCCACATTCACGCCCGGCAACGTAGCCAACTTGCTACGCACCTCGGCGAGCACCTCGTCCTTCTTACGCTTATCGAGCTTAAAGGGAGCTTCAATCTCGGAAGTGTTGATGCCCTGCGCATGCTCATCTAACTCGGCGCGACCCGTCTTGCGAGCCGTGGCGCGAATCTCGGGCACCGACAGCAACAGCTCTTCAGCCTGACGACCCACGCGGTCAGACTCCTCGAGCGAGATGCCCGGCATCGTGCTGACGTTGATGGTGAACGAACCCTCGTTAAAGCCGGGCAAGAAGCTGTGACCCAATGTGAAGAAGAGGCACAACGTGCCCACCAACAACACGCCGATGGTAGAGAGCAACACCGGCTTATGACCGATGACCCACTGCAGCCACTTGGCATAGCCCTTCTTAAGCGCACGCACCACCACCGACTCCTTGTCGGTCTTCAGCTCCTTGCGCGACGAAAGCAGATAGCTACACAACACCGGAGTCAACGTCAACGCCACAGCCGTCGAGGCGAACAGCGACACGATGAAGGCGATGCCCAACGGAGCCAACATACGACCCTCCATGCCGGACAAGAAGAACAGCGGCACGAAGCTGACCACAATAATCAACGTAGAGTTGAGGATTGGCATACGCACCTCGCGCGAAGCGTGAAACACCACATCCAACACCGGTTGACGCTGCGCTGCGGGCAGCAATCGGTTGGCTTGCAAACGCTTGTAGACGTTCTCAACATCCACAATGGCATCATCAACCAACGAACCGATGGCAATCGCCATACCACCAATACTCATCGTGTTCAGCGTCAGCCCCATGAAGCGAAGTGTGAGAATAGTAATCAGCAACGAAAGGGGGATGGAAACCAGCGAGATGACCGTGGTGCGCACATTCATCAAGAAGACGAAGAGCACCAACACCACAAAGATGATGCCCTCAATGAGCGACTCTTTGATGTTGCCGATAGAACTGTCAATGAAATCCTGCTGCCTGTAGAGGTCGGTACGCATCTCCACGCCGGCGGGCAGCTGCTGCTTGAGCGTTTCCAACGAAGCGTCAATACGCTCCGTCAGGTCGAGGGTGCTCACATCGGGCTGCTTGTTCACCGTCATCAAGATGCCGGGCTTGCCGTTCACGGCTGCCACACCCGTCTTGGGCGACTTGGCACCAATCTTCACATCGGCAATATCGGCAAGCTGCACCGAGCGTCCCGAGGCGGTTGACACCGCAGCGCGCTGCATCACGTCAATGTCATGCGTCGAGAGCAGACCGCGAATGATATACTCATTGCCAAACTCATAAAGCGCACCGCCCGGCACGTCGTTATTCATGCCGCGCGTAGCCTCAATCACGTCAGCCAACGTCACCCCATAGTGACGCATGCGGGCGGGGTCGAGCTGCACCTGATACTCCTTCACGTCGCCGCCCTGCACCGACACCTGAGCCACACCGCCCATGGCGAGCAGCTGCGGGCGTATGGTCCAATCCGCCAACGTGCGCAAGTCGAGCAACGACAGCGAGTCGGAGGTGAGACCGATGAAGAGCACCTCGCCCAAGATGGACGACTGCGGCGCCAACGTAGGCTGTCCGATGCCCGACGGCAGCTCCTCAGCCACCGAGGCGAGCTTCTCTGACACAATTTGTCGGGCGCGATAAATATCCGTGCCCCAACCAAATTCCACCCACACCACCGAGAAGCCGGTGGTCGACGACGAACGCACGCGGCGCACATCGGTGGCACCATTGAGTGCCGTCTCGACGGGGAAGGTCACCAAGTGCTCCACATCTTCAGAAGCCATGCCCGAAGCCTCGGTCATGACCACCACGGTGGGAGCATTCAAATCCGGAAAGACATCCACATCAATGTGGAATGCCGTGTAACAACCCGCCACCAACAGCAGCACCGAAGCCACCAGGATAAGCAGACGGTTGTGAAGCGAGAACTGTATGATGCGATTCAACATAACAAGACACCTCCTCGCCTATTAATGATTATGTGTATGACCGGGAATGGCACCCGTAGCAGAAGCCAACTTCACCTGGCGTGCACCCTTCACCACCAACTTATCGCCGGGCTTGAGTCCGCTCAGCACCTCCACGCGGGTGCCGGCATTTCTGCCCAGCGTCACCTCTTGCTTGCGATATCCATCTTCGTCCAACTGCAGGTAGACGTAATAAAGTCCCTGATCCTCGGTGAGCGACTCCACGGGCACCGAGATGACACCCTCTTGACGAGCGCCCAACAGCCACACCTCGGCATACGTGCCGGGGCGCAACCCCTCGCGTGCCTCCACCTCGAAGCTGACGGGGATGTAGGGCGAGGCACCGTCGGTGGTCGGGGCAATGGCGGAGAGATGACCGTTCAGCTCCGACACCGTGTAGACCTTCTCAGACGACGACAAGCGGAAACGCGCATCGCTGATGTCGCCCAAACGGTCGGCATAACGCTCGGGCACGTCGGCCTGCAACTGCAACTTTTGGTTCTTGGCAATGGTGACCAACGGCTGCCCCACCGACACGAAACTGCCGTTTGTGGCATACAACTCACGCACAAAACCATCGGCAGCCGCCGTCACAGCCACCCGACCGCCACCACTGCGGCTCTGCACACCGCGCGTGGCAGCCTTAGCCTGCTCATAACGCAGGCGAGCCGTCTCGAAATCGCGCGCCGTGAGCAACTGATCCTTATAAAGGCGTTCGGCACGCTCATAATCGGCCTTTGCGGCAATCAACTCAGCCTCGGCAGCAGCCACGGGGTCGCCCTCGGTGGTGGTGCCAAGCGTCACATAATAAAGCGTTTCGCCACGACGCACGCGGCGACCTACACACAGGTCAGCCACCGCCGGGGTCAGCACGCCGGCAGCCGGAGCCGTCAGCGCGTGCTCATCGCCCACCGAGGGGCGCAACTGACCGCCCACGCGCACCACCGAGCTAAACTCGCCCGGGGCAACCGTCTCGAGCGTCAGTCCGGCAGCCTCAGCCTGCTGAGCGCTGAAGTGAATCTCGTTCACATCCTTATGCTCCGAGCCGGAGTGTTCGTGCGCCTCGTCGCCATGCTCATGGTCGTGCGCCTCGCCCTCGGCATGCTCGTGGGCCTCTTCGTCGTGCTCGGCAGTCTTATTGCCGCCACACGCAGTGAGGCACAACGACAGAGCCAACACCATCGCCCAGCGACTCAGGCGGTTCATATATATAGGGGTAGCCGTCGGTGCTTGCTGCACCGACACTGTTTCATCGAAAGCCACACTGCCTTCGACCTTCTTATTTTGCGTCATAAAAGATAATGTAGATTTATAGGGGGGGGAATGAATATGGCAGTCTCAATCTCACACTCCAATCGAGGGAGGGAGCTGCCCATGTCTTAACACACGCGCAGACCGTGTGCCTCACAGCGGCAAACACCACCGCGACGCACGTTCACTGCAAACACATCACTCCACCGGAGGGGCACGCAACGCGCCCGCCATGCTGCCTCGCGGCGCATGATAAAGGTTCAGATAAGGTTTAAAACGAATGGGAGTGCCCCTGCCGAGCAGCAAAGCGCAAAGCGCGCCAAACAAAGCTGCGAGCAGCGGCGGCAAGACGTATGGCAACAAGCTGTGCACGTGGAAGGGTGCCGCCGGACATTGACTATCCGGCTCGGCACTGACGCGCAACAAGGCATCGGCGACATCCACCGAGCACACCTGCTCCTCAGCCTCACGCTCGCTGTGCGAGCCATTATAATGGTGATCGTGGGGAAAGAACAAGTGGATCAACAACAAAATGCTGATCGGAAGCAGGAGATGTGCCCAAAGCTTTTTCTGTGATTGCGTACGAGCCATAACGGCGCAAAGTTATATCAGTTAATCATGAATTGCAAGCCTCTACCCTTGTTTAACAGCAAAAAACAGACTTTGGGTCAAGATTATAACGTCAAAATTCACTACATTTGCAGGCGAAAATATGAAAGATCGAACAACACACTTATTTACAAACATGCTGCTTGTCATAGGCTTGACATGCCGCAAGCGGCAATTACCATCATCAAATAATCAATTATGAAGAAACTCTGTAGCAAACTACACCTTTGGCTGGCTATCCCCTTCGGAATCTTTATCACCGTGGTCTGCCTGACCGGTGCGCTGTTGGTGTTTGAAGAAGAAATCAACCACCTCACCTCGCCGCAACTCTATTATGTGGAAACCTCAGGCGAGGCTCCGATGAACCCCAAGCACTTAGCCGCACAAGTGGCGGAAACGCTGCCCGAAGATGTCAGCGTGACGGGCATCACCGTCTCAGACGACCCGCAGAAGACGTGGATGGTGGCTCTGTCGAAACCGCGACACACCTCGGTGGCAGTGAACCCCTACACCGGTGAGGTGTTGGGGCGCGTAGAGCGTAGCGCCTTCTTCAGCAAAGTCATTGCGTTGCACCGCTTCTTGCTCAACGCACCTCGTGAGCGCGGAGCCATGACGGTGGGCAAAGCCATTGTGGGCATCAGCGTGTTGGTGCTCGTCGTCGTGCTGATTACCGGCATCGTGATGTGGGCACCCCGACAGCTGCGTGCGTTAGGCAGTCGCCTCACCATCAGCGGCAAGCACGGCACACGCACCTTCTTGGCACAGCTGCACCATGCCGGCGGCATGTATGCCCTCATCTTTGTGCTGCTCATGGCGCTCACCGGACTCACCTGGTCCTTCGGTTGGTATCGCACCGCCTTCTATGCCCTCTTCGACTCCAACAACAACGCCACCACCCAGGTGACAGCTGCCGCCCCTCACTCCGAGCGCGGCGAGCATCCGCAGGGTCGCGG
>CAZBWT010000126.1:0-6203 GCA_964495625.1 uncultured Prevotellaceae bacterium
TTTTGGGCAGTGCTGATAATGCCGTTGCCTATTGTTTCATATCCCCCTCGCCGCCACACGGTCATCGCCAGGGGAATTCCGCCGGCAACGGCTTACCCTTCACCGCCACGCGCACCTGCGAGCAGAGCTGCCTCATCAGGTGCTTCACCTCGGCTGCGGTGTGCCCCAACAGACGGCACTGCAAGCCCGCCTCGTTGGGCAGACGTGCCAGAGCCAACGTCTCGCAGCCCGAGGTCACCATTGTGGCAAACTGCTGCCATAGGCGGTCGGTCACGGCGGGTGGAGTCAAGATGAGCAACGTGCCCACCACCTCATAACCCTCCATCAGCCCCACTGCGTCGGGATGTTCGGTGGCGGGGGCTATCACCATCTTGTCGCGATAGAGCAATGTGCCGTCGGGGCGTTCCACCCGGCAACACAGCGACAGCACGTCATAGGCGAACCTTTCCCCCTCGCCGAAGTGTCGTCGCCCTGCTGCCACCACTTCGCCATAGACCAACGTTGCCGAGGGGGCGATGCTCACCACCGTCTCAGCCACATAGCGGGCATGGCGGCAGGGGATGATTGGCTCCGGCAGATATTCCAAATAAGATTCCTCCGCCAACTCAATGCGTTGCGTCAGGCGGGCATAATTCTGCTCCATCTCGGCGAGCTTCGTGGCGGCTCCGGTCGAGATATAAGCCATGGCACCCGGGCCGAGGGTGAAGTGCTGCCGATAACGGTCGCCGTCCACATTCGGACCTCCCGCCGAGAGGATGTAGACGCACGGCAGCAGCGGCAGTTCCGCGTCGAAATAAAGAGCCTGCTGCACGATGAGCGGCGCGCGGCGGTCTAAGTGTCGCAGATAGCTGCGACCCGCCTCGTCGCGCTCAAACACCAGGCACAAGACACCGCACTTGCCGTGCGAAGCCGCGTGGCGAAAGCCGTCGTAAGTCAAGAAGGGCAGCACCTCGCGGCACGTGGTGTAATCACTCATGGCAGCAGCACCGGCGGGCGGGGAGTTTGTCAAACAAAGCCATGGCGCAAATCAGCTCCATCAGGCGGTCAATGCCCTCGCCCGTCATGCAGTTGGTAAAGACGAACGGTTTGCCCGGACGCATCCGTGCCGAGTCGCGGCGCATCACCTCTAAGTCGGCATGCACATAAGGGGCGAGGTCTGTTTTGTTAATCACTAAAATATCCGACTGCGAGATGCCGGGACCATCCTTGCGCGGAATCTTGTCGCCCGCAGCCACGTCAATCACATAGATGAAAAAGTCCACCAAAGCCGGACTAAACGTCAGCGTCAAATTGTCGCCGCCCGACTCTATCAGCACCACATCGCTGTCGGGGAAGCGTGCCTCCATCTCCTCCACCGCCGCAATATTCATCGAGGGGTCCTCGCGCACGGCGGTGTGGGGGCATGCGCCCGTCTCCACACCCACAATGCGCTCTTCGACGAGTATCCCCTTCAGCACGCGGCGCACATGTTGCGCGTCTTCGGTGGTCACCACATCGTTGGTGTTGATAAGCACCTTCAGCCCCATCTGCAACAGTCGGGGGGTGATGGTTTCAATCAGAGCGGTTTTGCCCGAGCCTACGGGTCCGCCGATGCCTATTCTGCAAGTATTCATTGATAAGTTTGTCGTTGAAGTGAATGGTTGAAGTAAGTTGTAGATAAGTGTAAGTTAATTGCTAAACAGCCGCTCTTTGCCGCATTCATGGCGCGTGGCGCGCACCTCTAACATCGGGGCGAACGAGGCAACGTCATCATACTCCATCGTGATGATGCGGTGATAGTCCTCCTCCGCCTCCGAGCCCAAGCGAGCCAAGAGCAGCTGAGTGTCATAATGCGACACGCGCATCAGCCTCAGTGCGGCGCTGAGCAACATCGAAAGCTGACCATAGCGCATGGCGCAAAACAGCGTCTTCTCGTCCAGATCTGCTGCGGCAAACACCACGGCTTGCCCCACGGCGAAGCAGCCGGGCAGCCGTTGTGCCGTCACCTCGTCCGCCCAATGTTGCAACAAGGGGGTGGTCATAAAGCGGCAACATAGCTGCCCCAACTTCTGCCCCATACGTTGTGCCATGAGTCGCTGCTCGGCATGAGGCTTCGAAGCCCACAAAAAGCGGTCAGCCTCCGCCACCCCCGCAAAGTCCTCGCGGCGGGCGGCGCGGTGAGCCTGCAGCGCCACGATGCCGTCGGTGGCAAGAGCCTGCCGCAGCAGGGCGCGCACATAGCCTTCTAACGTATCCACGTCGTGCACACAGCCGCAGGTCACCGCCGTCTCAAGTCCGCCCGAAAAGGTGAACGCACCTACGGGCAGTGCCGAGTCGCACAACTGCAACAAACGCATCAAGCGGTGAGCGCGGTTACTACCGGTGTTAAGCAGCATAGCGCAGCGGTGTTAAGCGTTATCGGCACCCCCAAACAGGCGGCGCACCTCGTGGGGAGCTAAATAAGGTATCACCGCCTGCCCGGGGCGGAAGGTGTAGGTAAGCCCCTCAAGGTGGTGCGTCTCCATCACGCTACGCATCACGGTCTTATCCACCGTGAGCGGCACATACACCTGCATCCCCTTCACCACGGCGGGCCAGTGTTGATTGCCTATGGCATGCCCAAGCTCCACAGCCATCTGCACCATGTGTTGAGCGCCGCAGCCCATCAGCCCCGCCAAGTCCACCTCCATCACCTCGCTCAGCGACACGCGAAACACCACCACGCGCTGCCGCTCGGTGTCCACCTCAAGGATGTCGCCGTCGGTGATGCGCTGCGGGCGCGGCAATGCCACGGCATACTCGCGCCCGGTGGAGTCGCGCACCACAAAGCGACTCTTCTGAGCCGTCCATTGATCTAAGTTGATATATTCCACCGCCATGCCTTGCAGGCGGTGCCTCCAGTCCGCATCGGTGCAAAGGTTGCCCACAATGCGGTCGTAGATGTGGTTATTTGTCATCATAACTCTCTCTCTTCACAATTCGTTTTTACGGGAACCACTCTTTGGCAGAACCAATCATGTCCCTTCTCTTTTTCAGTCATTCATTCTTTTTAGATGCCACCTCGTTAGCTGAACCAATACAGCTGCGTCAGCGGCAGGTTTTTTGCCGGCGGCAGTTCAACCGGCACACCGTCGATGCTCACGCGGAACGTCTCGGGGTTGACCTCAATGTGGGGTATCGCTTGGTTGCGCACCATGTCATATTTCGATATCTGTCGTGTGCGTCTCACGGCATAGACGTGGCGCTGCAAGCCCAAACGCTCCTTCACCCCCAAGTCGTGCGCCGCACGTGAAACGAAGGTGACGTTCGTCTTCGGCATTGCCAGTCCATAACTGCCGAACATTGAGCGGTGATACATTGGCTGCGGTGTGGGCAGCGAGGCATTGGGGTCGCCCATATTTGCCCAGTTGATGAGTCCGCCCTTAATCACCATCTTGGGTTTAGCACCAAAGAAGGCGGGTTCCCACAGCACCAAGTCTGCCATCTTGCCCTTCTCCACCGAGCCGAGCAGGTCTGAGAACCCATACGTGATGGCGGGGTTGATGGTGACCTTAGCCAGATAGCGCAACACGCGGAAGTTGTCGTTCTCGGCGCTGTCTTCGGCAAGTCTGCCGCGCACCTGCTTCATATAGGCAGCCATCTGCACGGCGCGCATAAACGATTCGCCCACGCGCCCCATGGCTTGTGAGTCTGACGAGATCATCGACAAGATGCCTAAGTCGTGAAAGACGTTTTCGGCAGCCTGCGTCTCGGGGCGCACGCGGCTCTCGGCAAACGACACATCTGAGGGAATCTTCGGGTTTAAGTTATGACACACCATAATCATGTCGAACAGTTCCGCCTGTGAGTTGATGCCGAAGGGCAGCGTCGGGTTGGTCGATGAGGGCAGCACGTTTTGCATCGAAGCCACCTTCAGCAAGTCCGGTGCGTGACCTCCGCCCGCCCCTTCGGTGTGATAGGTGTGTATGGTGCGTCCGTCCATTGCGGCAATCGTGTCTTCAACAAAGCCGCCCTCGTTGAGCGTGTCGGTGTGGATGGCTACCTGCACGTCATAGCGGTCTGCCACCGTCAGGGCGGCGCGTATGGTGGCGGGTGTCGAGCCCCAGTCTTCGTGAATCTTAAAGCCGCACACACCCGCCTCAATCTGCTCTTCGAGGGGCTGAGCTGTGGCGCAGTTGCCCTTGCCGAGCAGCCCCACATTGACGGGCAGCGACTCTATGGCTTGCAACATGCGCGCCACGTTCCACGTCCCTGAGGTGATGGTGGTGCCGTTCGACCCGTCGGTGGGACCGATGCCGCCGCCCACCAACGTCGTCACACCGTTGCTCAGCGCGCTGTAGGCTTGCTGCGGGGCTATGAAGTGCACGTGCCCGTCAATCGCTCCGGCGGTCAATATCAGGTGCTCGCCCGATATGGCATCGGTTGCCACACCGGTCACCAGGCAGGGGTCCACCCCCTGCATCACGTTGGGGTTGCCGGCTTTGCCGATGCCGGCAATGCGTCCGTCTTTGATGCCCACGTCCGCCTTCACCACCCCCACCATGGGGTCTATGATGGTGACGTTGGTAATCACTAAGTCTAAGGCACCCTCCGAGCCGGTCATGGTGTTTGCCATGCCCATGCCGTCGCGCAGCGTCTTGCCGCCGCCGTAGATCACTTCGTCGCCATACACACGCAGGTCGCGTTCTATTTCTACATAAAGATCCGTGTCGCCGAGGCGTATCTTGTCGCCCACGGTGGGACCGTAGAGGTTGTTATAATCTTGTCTGCTGATGCTTGCCATTGTTGGGTTGATAAGATGTTTTTTAAGAGATGAGTTTTTAGGGGAAAAGATGTTTCCGTTTTGGGGGGGTGCAGAGGAAGACCTTGCGCCGCCTCACACCGTGGCGAAGCCGTAGCGCTCCACGCGAGCCATGGCGCGCAGTCGCACGGGGAAGTAGCCCGGCTGGTCTTCATCGCCCGCAAAGCCGCGCGTCAAGCCGTTGAAGCCGATGATGCGGCACTTGCCGCCAAAGGGCACCAACTCCACCTCCTTTTCGTCGCCCGGTTCAAAACGCAGGGCGGTGGTGGCGGGTATGTTGAGGTGACAGCCGAACGAGGCGGCGCGGTCGAACTGCATATAGCGGTTCACCTCAAAGAAGTGGAAGTGCGACCCGATTTGTATCGGGCGGTCGCCCGTGTTGCGCACCTTCAGCCGCACCGTGCGGCGTTGGCAGTTATAGTTGATGGCATCGGGTGCCAACACCACGCCGCCCACCGCCACGGCTTCAGCGGGGGCATAGCCCGGCTGACCGGGGTAGAGCGCCGGCGCATTCTCGGTCTTGTGTGTTGCAGGTTTCATATCGTTATGGGGTTTAATGGGTGTCAAAACAGTTTGAGGGGAGTGGGGGAGATTAGCGAATGGGGTTGTGGATGCTCACCAGGCGCGACCCGTCGGTGAACACCGCCTCTACTTGTAGCAGCGGCAACATATCCGCCACCCCGTCCATCACGTCGGCGCGTTTCAGCACCTCCGATGCGGAGGTCATCACCTCCTCTACCGTCTGACCGCTGCGAGCCCCCTCGAGGGCGGCGGTAGCTATGAAGGCCACGGCTTCGGGGTAGTTCAACTTCAAGCCTTTCGACAGGCGGCGTTCGGCGATGTTGCCCAAGCTCAGCAGCATCAGTTTGTCAATCTCTTTAGGTGTTAAATGCATTGTTTCGGATATTTAGGGGGTTAGTTTTTGATAGGCATGAAAAAAACGACAGAGGTCACGCACAGTTTGAAGCATGACCTCTGTATAACATCCTTTCGGGTGTGTTGGTTTGTTTTTAGCTGCGCTCTTGCCCGGCAAATGCCGACAACGTGACCTTGCCACCTCGCCGACCTCCAATTTTCAGCCTATATATAATAGGAGCTGGGTGCAGGTCAACCGCCCACATTGTCTGCTGATGACTGACCACCTCGCCGCTCGTTCGCCGGGGTGCACCCTCGGGGTGTGTGCGCTTCGGCGAATGAACGTCATTGACTTATCTCATACTTCGTGCTGCTTGCATGACGCTTTGCAACCGACACTCCTGTCGTCGCCGATTAAAGATGAGGCACCGTGACGATAAAATACTATGGTGTTGGTAGGCACAGAGCAAAATGTTCCCATTACGGACGTTGTGGGCGAGGAGCGGCGCATAATTATCGAGAGCGTCAGCTGCGAATACCCTTAGTTTGCTCGGAAATTGGTGTTTTG
>CAZBWT010000127.1:0-4609 GCA_964495625.1 uncultured Prevotellaceae bacterium
GATGAAAATTTAGTGAGCATATAGTTTGTGCCGTTGCAGAAAACATTTCTGCTATTTGCCGTGTTTTATGTGTATCGACTATAGTTGTTGTGTTTCAATACATTTTCGCCAAAACGTTGTTGAGACATAGCGCGAAGAGAGTTCGGCAAAAACGAGTTTCACCATCATCAATCACTAAAAGTTTCCACTATGCCTCACTTAGACATTAAAAGCTACCCGAAGCATTTAACGCAACAAGAATTGGACGAGTTTCGTCAGGCGTTGCTTAATGTAGTCACACACCACTTGAAGGTGGCAGAGACGGATATCTCCATACGCTTCACCGAAGTGCCACCCGAGAAGTGGAAGACGGAGGTTTGGGCAAAGGAGATTGTGCCTCACATGGCAGACTTGCTCAAGAAGCCCGGCTACAAGATGTAAAATTCCCCCAATGGTCACACCTCAGTGAAGTGGCTATTGGGGGAATTGATTTCTACCACCGCGGTTGCGGGGTGGTTATTTCCTAAATGGTATGTGAGAGAAACGTTTAGTAACTCTGTTGCAAGGTGGTGTTGGGGAAGTAGTGTGCAAGGATGTCACGGTAACCGAAGCCACGCAAACTCATGCAGGCGGCTCCTATTTGACAGAGGCCCACACCATGCCCCCACCCTGCACCACGAAGCACTATGTCGTCACCATCTTCATCAACAACGAATGCGGAGCTGTAGAGGTGTGTCTCCGAGAGGGCTTTACGTATCATCAGCTCTTTGCCGACGATGACGGTGCGCTGTTCGCCCTCAATCTGCAATTCATAGATGCGTCCTGAGGGACCTCGACGCAAGGGACGCAGAGCAATGATGCGACCCAAACCCAAGTGCATTTTGCGTTCGACCAATGCCGAGAGCTCGCTGCGTGTGTAGCGCACTTGCCAACGATAGAAATCGACGGTGGTGCGGTCGTACGTGTTGAGCACCAAGGCGAGGACTCGCGAGTCGGTGGTGTTGCAGAACGACGGCGCGGCGCTACTTTCTATCCAGCGGCGCGCACCGGACTCGGTGTCGAGAGCCAAAGAATGAACGGTCTCCGTCGAGGCAGCGGCAGGAGCATCTATAATGGGACGCAGGTAGTCGTGCGGCTCGTCTTGCCAGCACGTCTCAAAAGCCTCACTGACTCCGCCACAACACTTTGAGAAGCGAGCATCACACAGCGAACCGTCGGCGGTGGCTACGAGCACTTCGCCACGCGTGGCGGCAATGGCTTCATCCACAACCTTTGAGCGCACACGGGTGATGCCTTGGTAGCGCTGGCAGTGGTCGTCGGCACAGACATCAAAGTCTATGTGGTCGTCGTGGTCGAACCATGCAATGACGCGATCTCCTGCTTCTGCCGAAGGGGTAACTTCTGTCTTGATGGTTGACGGAAGCATCTGACGCAAAACCCACGAGCGAGAGATGACGGCATGGGTCTTAAGCAGCTCTAAGTTGTTGTCGGCAGACATCTCTGAGGCGATAACACTGCGCAGATATGTCTCGACAGAGATGTGGTTGATAGCCACGAGTCTGCCATGCACTGCCTTCAGCTGTAATACACCATCAAATGTCTGTGACTCTTGCTGTTGCCAATGAAACTCCTTGCCTATCGTCACCGCCGGCAACGTGAAAGGCGATTGCCAAACCCAAAGCTCTTTTTCTACATGTTTCAGAGCATCCGAAGTGCTATGTAATGGGGTGCTATCAGTGATTTCCAGGCAATCTTCCGCACGGTAGGTTGCCGTAAGCTTTCTGCCCCCGTAATAGAAGTCGATGGTCGGGGCTTCGATGATGCCCACGCGCAAGCGGGGTTCCAAGCGACGCACTTGGCGGAAGATGTCGCTCAACAAGGCGGCATCCATCCGCTCAAAGTCTTCGCGTCTTGCCAAGGGAACCAGACCGCAAAACTCGAGCGTGGCGGGGCTTATGAGGCATTGCTCCTCCCCCGTGGCAAAATACTGACTGGGCCTGTGTTTCAGCCGCTCTACCGTAAGCCAACGCAGGGAGCGTCCTCCGTCTGGCTCCGGCACGCTCCAACATGCCACGTTGAGGAAATCAGAGTCGTTAACCACCGGAGTTCGCCCAATGACACCCAAGCGAGCTTGCACCTCAGGTGCCCATTGCAAGAGCGGCACCGAGGCTTGGGGCACGGCTTGGAAGTGCATGTGGTCGGGTGCAGAGGCCCCGGAACATGCGCCATTGAAGAAGATAAGGTAGTCCGGCAACTGCTCTGCCAAATGTTTCATATCGTCAACGCGACCCGACAACTGCTGTGGCACGTGTTCGGCGGCGACCAGCGTAAAGTGATGCGAAACAATGGGATACGGATTGACTGAGAGAAGGTATTCGTGTTGTGTGTCGGGGGCAGTGTATGACAGGTCAATCTGTTCTGTAGGGCGGCGATGGCGACATAAGAAACAAGGGCGATCCACCTGACCGCCTCGCACATCAGCGCGGGCACTGCGGATGCGTGCGGGATTGAATTGCAGGCGATAGTCAGCACCGTCGAGTGTGATGGTACGCACCTCTACCTCCGCTACGTCGGCATAGTTTTGCCGACAGAGTTGCCACTGCTGTAGCTGTTTATCATACAGAGCCTCAAGGTCTTGTTGCAAAGAGTTCATGCTGAACATTTAGTGGTTATTTCGACGCGCCTCGAGTTCGATGGTGCGTATGCGGTCTTTATAGAAGTTGTTTCGATTGATGCGCTCGAGGGGTAGATCGGCATCGCTGTTGCCACTCCAACGACGACAGTGATAGAGCGAGTCATAGATGCGACCAATGCGATAGTTGCGCGAGATGCGGAGCATGACAGCATAATCTTCGCCATAGCTGGTGTTGGGCAGCGGATAGCAGCGCAACAAGTCGCGGCGGAAGGCTCGCGGCGCACCAAAGCCGTTGATGCGCATGGCATTGTTCATGCCGTTTTCGGGGGTCCATTCCCGGTGGTCTATCAGTCCCGGAGGCAGCGGATTGAGATCGATGTCGGTAAGCTCGTAGCTGCCCACCACTGCCATGCAGTCTTGCGTCTTGAAGGCTTCAACAATGCGCTGCAATACGTCGGGAGCGGCATAGAGGTCGTCGCTGTCTAACTGTATGACGTAATGCCCACAATGCTCTGAGGCAACAGCTGCGTTCCAGCACCCACCGATGAGCAAGTTTGCATCGGTCGGGGTGATGACGTGCAGTCGCACCGGCGCAGCATAACCGGCAAATTCATCCACCAAGCGCTTCAAGATGTCGGTGGTTCCGTCGGTGGAATGGTTATCTACCACAAGCACGTTGAAGGGGAAGTCAGCATCTTGCGCAAGCGCCGAACGAACCGCTGCCTCAATGGTGCGAGCGCGGTTGTAGACGGGGATTACGACAGAAGCCACAACTTCATCGTTATACTTTTGTGTGTCAATATGTTTTGCATTGACTTTAAAGTCTGCGGCACTGTGTAATTCTGCAGCACTGAATAAGTCAGACGCGCTACGCAGTTGCGTGGAGTCAATTAGGGCACCCAACTTACGGAGATGCGCCGTAACCGCAGCTTCATATTCGAGCTGCACGTTGCGATTACGCGGGTCAACGTAGTCGAACTGACCTGTGGTAGCCTGAGTGGTTGGTGAGTAGGTGTAGAGAACCTCGTTTAGGTGGAACGGTAGGGCTTCAACACTGAGTGCTAAGCGCAGCTGATACCACCCGGCAAAAGAGGTATCCGTGTCTATGGCATCCACTAAACGATAGGCTACGTCACTGCGCAACATGACCAGCGGACCAAAGTCGAAGTCATCGCGCAGACTGCCCGATTGGTAGTCTATGAGTGGATGCTGCGTCCCATCAGCCAAGCGATAGTCGGCATAGAGCATGGGGGCAGACAGCGACTCCATGACACACTGCATGCGCAAGAGGTCTTGTGTGGTGAGGGTTATTCTGCCGGAAGTGAGGTTAAGGAGCAAATAGCGTGTCTCTGCCGTGACGGCAAACGCAAGCAAACGCCGGAGCTCGGCAGTTGCAATCAGCGGATTGCCAATCTCAATGTATCGACAATCCGCGTAGGTTTTGTTGTTTTCCAGGGTCATGGAACGAAGTGGATTAGATGGATTTCATCAAGTTAACCATCTCGATGGCTGTGGTCATGGCATCATAGCCTTTGTTGCCGCTCTTGGTGCCGGCACGCTCCACAGCCTGCTCAATAGAGTCGGTGGTGAGGATGCCGAAGATGACCGGCACACCCGTCTCGAGCCCTACATGAGCCACACCCTTGGTGGCTTCATTTGCCACCATGTCGAAGTGCGGAGTGGCACCACGTATCACAGCGCCCAAACATACCACAGCATCATATCTGCCGGACTGCGCCATCTTTTGTGCAGCCAACGGTATCTCGAATGCACCGGGCACACGCACCACGTCGAGGTCTTCGGTGTTGCCACCATGACGCACAAAGGCATCTGCCGCACCGTCGAGCAGACGTGATGTGATGAAATCGTTAAAGCGAGCCGTGACAATGCCAATGTGCTGTCCTTCGGCTAAGAGGTTTCCTTCGATAAAGTTCATAATGTATTGTTGTTTAATGTATTTTACGTTTAATGATTGACACTTAAAAGCACAAGTAT
>CAZBWT010000127.1:4709-6197 GCA_964495625.1 uncultured Prevotellaceae bacterium
CACGCAGTTTAAGAGCACGCGCATTGAACATAAAGCATACGCAGTTAACTTATAGCACACGCAGTTAAAAGCAGTGGTGCATAAAACATACCTCTTTCACAAAACCGTGATGAGGTGCGCTAAAGCTGCATTTGCTTGCGCTTATTGCTTCTGCTCATCATCAGCCCCGAAGTGCAAGATATGCCCCATCTTGCTGCACTTGGTGCGCATGTAGAAGGCATTCTTCTCATTGCAGGTCATCTCGATGGGTTCGCGAGCCACAATCTCCAGACCGTAGCCATCCAGACCGCTCATCTTGAGCGGATTGTTGGTCATGAGGCGGAGCTTCTTCAAGCCCAAATCGGCAAGGATCTCAGCGCCCGTGCCATATTCGCGCAGGTCGGGCGGGAAACCTAAAGCCACATTTGCCTCCACGGTGTCGAGACCTTGGTCTTGCAAATGATAGGCACGCAACTTATTGATTAAGCCGATGCCGCGACCTTCCTGTCGCAGGTAAAGCAGCACACCGCGACCCTCCTTCTCTATGCGTCGCAAAGCCTCCGCCAACTGTTCGCCGCAATCGCAGCGCAGCGAACCAAAGGCATCGCCCGTGAGGCATTCCGAGTGGACACGGCAAAGTACCGGTTCGTCGGTGTTGACATCGCCTTTCACTAAGGCTACATGGTGCTCACCCGTAATCTTATTGACATAGCCAAAGGCTCTAAAACGACCATACTTCGTGGGCATATCAGCTTCAGTGACCCGCTCCACGAGGTGCTCGGTGCGGCGGCGATAGGCAATAAGGTCGGCAATGGTGATAATCTTGAGTTGATGCGTCTGTGCGAATGCCATCAAATCGGTGGTGCGCATCATGGTGCCATCGTCATTCATAATCTCGCAACACAGACCACAAGGGTGGAGTCCGGCGGCAACCATGAGGTCTACCGTAGCCTCAGTGTGACCGGCACGCTTCAACACACCGCCGGGACGAGCCTGCAGCGGGAACATGTGACCCGGACGACGGAACTCGCCCGCCTTTGCCTCAGGGTCGGCAATGCGGAGTGCCGTCACCGAACGCTCTGCGGCAGAGATGCCCGTGGTGGTGGTGATGTGGTCTACCGACACCGTGAAAGCTGTGCCATGATTATCGGTATTGTCAGCCACCATGGGTTGCAGATGCAAGCGATGGCAGTATTCTTCGCTCATCGGCATACAAATCAAGCCCTTGGCATAGGTTGCCATATAGTTGACATTAGCCTGCGTTGCGAACTCGGCGGCACAAATCAAATCACCCTCATTCTCTCTGTCGGGGTCATCAATCACTACGATAATCTTGCCAGCACGAAGGTCTTCGAGTGCTTCGGCTATGGTGTTAAACTTATTTTCGTTCATATACTTATTTTCAAGTGTTTCAGTGTTAAACATTGCGCAAATACGTGCTGTTTTGCTATACTGTGCAAACAAGCGTTGTTTTGCTGTGCTGCACTAACCGCCTAAGTTGCGAGAACC
>CAZBWT010000128.1:0-6193 GCA_964495625.1 uncultured Prevotellaceae bacterium
GATTGCCGATATTTATAAATAACCCGCAAGACAGCATCCCCAAACCGCGGGGCGCTTTCTTGCGGGCTAAAGTATGTGTTACAGCACCTTCTTGAAGCGCTCAATAAACAAGTCGCAATCTTCGCGGCTCAAGCACAGCGGCGGCAGCAAGCGTATCGTGCTCGTGCCGGCAGCACCCGTAAAGACGTGTTGCTCAAACAGCAAGCGCTGACGTATCTCTTTGGCAGAGCCTTCAAACTCGATGCCAATCATCAAGCCGCGACCACGCAGCTCCTTCAGTCCAGGGATGTTCATGGTGCGCAACTGCTCCATGAGGTAAGCTCCCTGTGTGGCGGCATTGTCGATGAGGTGTTCTTCCTCAATCACGTCGAGCACAGTTGCAGCCAATGCACAGCCCAAATGGTTGCCACCAAAGGTTGTGCCCAACTGACCGTAGACCGGCTTGAACTCCGGACTAATCAGCACACCGGCAAACGGGTAGCCATTGGCGATACCCTTAGCCACGGTGATGATGTCCGGCTTGATGTCGTAATACTGATGGGCAAAGAAGCGACCGCTGCGACCGTAGCCCGACTGTATCTCGTCGAGGATGAGCACCGCACCCGCCTGCTTCGTCTCGGCGCGCAGTTGCTGCATAAATGTCGTGTCGGGCACGTGGATGCCGCCCACTCCGCTGATGCCTTCAATGATGACGGCAGCCACATCGCCGCCCGCCAATTCGCGGCGCACGGCTTCGATGTCGTTCAGCTCCACAAACGTCACAGGGAAGCCTAAGTTGATGGGAGCCTTAATCTTCGGATTGTCCGTCACATTCACCGCCCCCGACGTGCGACCGTGGAAGGCGTGGGTGAAAGCCACAACCTTTGTCTTGCCCGTGTGGAACGAAGCCAACTTCAGGGCATTCTCATTGGCCTCGGCACCCGAGTTGATGAGGAACAGCTGATAATCGTCATAGCCGCTGATGCGTCCCAACTTCTCAGCTAACTTCACCTGCAACGGGTTCTTCACCGAGTTGCTATAGAAGAGCAGTTTCGAGCCTTGCTCGTTGAGGGTCTGCAGGTAGCGCGGGTGGCTGTGTCCAATGCTAATCACGGCATGCCCGCCATACAGATCCAAATATTCCGTCCCCTTATCGTCATACACACGGCATCCTTTGCCATGGTCTATGGTGACATCAAAGAGGGGATATACGTCAAATAATTGCATGTTGTATTCTGTTTAAGCAGATCGTTTAAAAGCGGATCTTATTGAAAGTAGATCGTTTAAAAGCAGATCTTACTAAAAGTAGATTGTTTAAAAGCAGATCTTATTAAAAGCTAATATTATGAGTTTGCTTTAAAACCCTACGGGCTTCAGGCGCAGACCCATATCTTCGGGCAGACCGAACATCAAGTTCATATTCTGCACCGCCTGACCGCTGGCACCCTTCAGCAGGTTGTCAATGCAAGCCACCGCCAAGAGCTGATCCTCATACTTATCTACATACACCAAAGCCTTGTTGGTGCCCACCACCTGCTTCATGTCGGGCGAAGTCTCCACCACATGTGTGAAGCGGGCATCCTTATAGAAGTCGGCGTAGAGCTGACGCACCTCGTCGAGCGAGCGGTTGCACGTAGTGTAAGAGGTCACGAAGATGCCGCGGGCAAAACAGCCGCGTTGGGGGATGAATAGCAACCTGCCTTGATAGTCCGGCTCCAGCTTATGGCAGGTCTCGCCAATCTCCAACAAGTGTTGGTGCTTAAAGGTCTTATAGATTGAGATGTTATCGTTGCGCCAGCTGTAATGCGTTGTGGCGGAAGGCTTCACACCGGCACCGGTCGAGCCGGTGATGCCATTGATGTGCACGTCGCCTGTCACCAATCCGGCATGGAAAGCCGGCAGCAACGACAGCTGAATGCACGTAGCGAAGCAGCCGGGATTAGCCACATGTTGTGCGCCGCGGATAGCGTCGCGCTGCAACTCAGCCAAGCCATACACAAAGTCATGGTCGCCTGCCAAGCGGAAATCTTGCGCCAGGTCGACGATGCGTGTCGTGGCGGGAATCTCAGCCCCGTGCGCCTCCATAAACTTTGCGCTGTCGCCATGGGCGGTGCAGAAGAAGAGCACATCCACCTCATTCAGCGGCAAAGCATCGGTGAACTTCAAGTCAGTGTCACCAATCAGACCGCTGTGCACCGAGGCTATGGGGTTGCCTGCGTTGCTCTGGCTGTTAACAAAAGAAATCTCCACCTCGGGGTGGTTCACCAAAATGCGAAGGAGTTCGCCGGCGGTGTAGCCGGCGCCTCCTATGATGCCTGCCTTTATCATGTCTTATTGAGCCTTAGGCATTACGAGTGCGCAAACTAAGTATGCCAAGATACCTACACCGCCACAGAGCACAACCAGAATCCAGATGATGCGGAGCACAACGGCATCGATGCCGAAGTAGTTGGCCAAGCCGCCGCATACGCCAAAGATCTTACCATCTTTGGCACGCGTTAATTTTCTGTCTGCCATAATGATTATTATTAGAAATGATATACTTTTAGTAATGAACGTGATTAATCGACGCTAAATTGTTCGGCGAATAGCGCGGCGATGCTTAACGCCGCTCGTCTTTATGATTTGCATAATAAGCGCGGAGCGGAGTAGAGAGCACCTTGATAAAGCCCTTGGCATCCTCTGCCGTCCAGCCCTTCTGCGTCTCGCCATACTCGCCGAGCTTATTGTGTACCAGGTCGTCGGGCGAATCTACACCCACCGTCTGGAAGCAGTAGGGACGCAACTCGAGCGTCACTGTTCCGTTAACGTTACGCTGCGAAGATGTCAGCATAGCTTCGATGTCGGGCATCACCGGTTCGAGATACTGGCTCTCGTGCAAGAACATGCCATACCAGTTCGACACCTGATCCTTCCAATACTGCTGCCACTTTGACAGCGTGTACTTCTCCAAGAAACGGTGAGCGCCGATGATGAGCATCGGGGCGGCAGCCTCAAAGCCTACGCGACCCTTGATGCCGATAATCGTGTCACCCACGTGGCAGTCGCGACCGATGGCATAAGCTGCGCCGATCTGCTCCACGGCTTGAATGGCGGCAATCTTGTCGGCATACTCCTTGCCGTTCACCGAGGTCAATTCGCCCTCCTTAAAGCCGAGCGTCAAGATCTCCGAGCCCTCCTTTGTCGGGTGCTTCAGGTAAGCGCTCTCGGGCAGACCCTGAGTGCTGTCGAGAATCTCGCCGCCGCAGATTGAGGTGCCCCAGATGCCCACGTTATACGAATACTTCAGCTTCGTAAAGTCGGCATTGAAACCATGAGCGTTGAGGTAATCCACCTCTTCCTTACGGCTCAGAGCCTTATCGCGAGTCAAGGTGATAATCTCCACACCCGGAGCCATCACCAAGAAGGTCATATCGAAACGAATCTGGTCGTTGCCTGCGCCCGTCGAACCGTGAGCGATAGCGTCGGCACCAATCTCGTTAGCATAGCGAGCTATTGCCAAAGCCTGGAAGATGCGTTCCGACGACACCGAGATGGGGTAGCAGTTATTGCGGAGCACGTTGCCAAACACCATATACTTAAGGCTCTTCTCATAATACTCCTGTGTTACGTCGAGAGTCACATACTGCTTAGCGCCGAGCTTATAAGCATTCTCCTCGTTGGTCTTGAGCTGCTCTGCGCTGAAGCCACCCGTGTTGGCACAGGCGGCATACACCTCATAGCCGAGCTCGTGGCTCAAGTACATCACTGTATAACTGGTGTCGAGACCACCACTAAAGGCCACGACTACTTTCTTCTTATCTGCCATTGTTTCTATTGTTTTAGAGTTTAAGCGTTTTTGTTATAGATAAATAAGTCCGCTGTGAAAAGTTATTTTGCTCCTCAAGCCATCGTTATGAGCTACACAAACGATTGGGGAACATCAACCATCGAGCCGATTAAATCTTGTCAAGATCTTCCAAAACCTCATCGGGGTGTTCAGCCGGGTCGTAGAGCATAGCGGTGCAAATGCAGCGCTTGCAGTCGGTGCGTTGCAGCACGTCGTAGTTCACACAGCTCTGGCAGCCGCGCCAAAAGGCGGGGTCGTCGGTCAGCTGTTCAAACGTCACGGGGCGGTAGCCTAACTCGTTATTAATCTTCAGCACCGCAGCACCCGAAGTCAAACCGAACAGCTTAGCCTGGGGGAAGAGGCGGCGAGAATAATTAAACGAGAACTTCTTGATGCGCTTAGCCAAGCCCAAGCCGCGGTACTTCGGGTTCACGATCAAGCCCGAGTTAACCACATACTGCTTATTGCTCCAGCTCTCGATGTAGCAGAAACCTGCGAAGTCTGTGCCACACAAAGCAATGATAGCCTTACCCTCGAGCATCTTCTGAGCCACATATTCGGGTGAGCGGCGTGCGATGCCTGTGCCGCGAGCCTTCGATGACACCTCGATAGTTGTCAATATCTCATCCACGTATGACACGTGTTGCTTACCTGCAATGTAAATCTTTACCTCCGGCTGCTTACCGGCTTCAGTCTGAGCCTCTGCTACCGGCTCAGCTGCTGCGTTATTTGTTTCGTTCATGTCAATGGTTTTGTCGCTCCTGTCCTCAAGTGTTGGCATAGTTATATTTGAAATGTGTTACGTAGATATATTACAAGCCTGAATGTGCGGACCTTAGTGGGCGACACTGTTTAATTTTATATAATTATTTTACTCTTTACTTTTTTATGCATAATGCCTTATGCGTATATGGTAGTAGTGTGTTTCGTGGCGCTCGTGCATCACCGTTGCATCACGTTTGGCATCACCTTCTGTGTCATTATTCCGGCACCGCCAGTTCGCGCAGCAGAGCCTCCACCACCTGTTCGGTCTTATAGCCCATGCGGGGTATCACCAAAATGGTGTCGTCGCCGGCAATGGTGCCCATCACCTCGGGCAGTTCGTGGCTATCGAGGTCTGAAGCGATGCTACCTGCATAGCCGGGCTTGGTGCGTATCACCACCAAGGTCTGGCTGCGTTCCAAGCTTATCACGCCCAACATCCACTTGCGGTCGGTCAGCACCATGGGCGGTGGGGGAGCCACCTTTTCGCGCACCACGCGGGGTCTGACGCGAGGCGGAAGTGCATAGATGAACCCGCCTTCACCCAAAGTCGTTTTGGTGATTTGCAGCATCTTGAGGTCGCGGCTCACCGTGGCTTGGGTGCTCTCGAAGCCTCGTTGCATCAAGAGGCGTACCAGCTCTTCTTGTTGACCGATTTGGCGATGCTGAATCAGTTCCTTAATCACAGCCAATCGTTCTTTTCTACTTTTTGCCATCGTTCTTATTAA
This sequence comes from uncultured Prevotellaceae bacterium, assembly GCA_964495625.1. Classification (GTDB taxonomy): domain Bacteria; phylum Bacteroidota; class Bacteroidia; order Bacteroidales; family UBA3663; genus Liminaster. The sequence continues at coordinate 5,299 of CAZBWT010000128.1, forward strand.
TTTGTCCGCAAAGGTAGCATGTAAATTGAATAATCATACAAAAAACCTACTATTTTTACCCAAATTGAGCAAAAATAGTAGGTTTTGCAGAATATATACGTTCTATATACGCTTTATAATGCTGCAATCGTCTCGGCAATGACGTGGGGGAAGTGTGCATACTCCAAGGCGTGTATGCGTGTAGCCAAGTCATGCGGAGTGTCGGTGGGGAGCACGGGGCACTTAGCTTGGAAGATTGTAGTTCCCGAGTCATACTGCTCGTTCACATAGTGAATAGTGATGCCGCTCTCCTTGTCGCCGCATCGTATCACATCCTCGTGAACGCGGTCGCCGTACATCCCTTTTCCGCCGTGAAGGGGCAGCAAAGCGGGGTGAATGTTGACTATGGCGCGGGGGTAAGCCTTAACCAAATACTCCGGAATGCGCAGCAGATATCCGGCCAGCACAATGAAGTCCACCTCATAGCGGCGCAACAACTCCATCACGCGAACCTCATCCTTCATGTCGGCACCGGTCAAGACCTCCGACGGGATGCCGAGCTTCTTGGCGCGTTCCAACACATAAGCGTCCGGCTTATTGCACACGATCACAGAGATGCGCACCTCGGTGCTATCTTTAAAATAGTTGGCAATGTTCTCGGCATTGGTGCCTGAACCTGAGGCGAAAATGGCGATTGATTTCATAATACATTAGCAAATTTGTTGCAAAAATAGCGCATATAACGCTAACTCGGTTCGATTGTTTATAAAAAATAAACAATGCGTGCGTAAAAAGCAAACAGGGTGTAGATAATAGAGGTTATAGATAAAAGAGCCGCCCATTGCGGCATTGCGGGCAAAGTTAAAGAGAAGCTCTCACGTTCCGACCCCAAAGTCGGTGATTCGTGCAGCTTCTC
>CAZBWT010000129.1:0-6101 GCA_964495625.1 uncultured Prevotellaceae bacterium
TGCACTGCCCCACGAAAAGTAGACACTAAAATTTTTTTATTTTGCACTCCCACCTCTGCACTCCCTCCCCGCCACACGTGCGTAACAATTTGTGGCACAGACAACTCACCGCCATTGTTGCGCAATTTTTCTAATTTTATCCACAAAGCGCAACTTACACATCAAAAAACAGTGTTGCAGAACATAAAAAATCCCTTTTATGTACCAAAAATATCATTTTTTCAGCTCTACCTTTGCTTTTATTCAGAATAGTCAATAACTTTGCTACGCAGAGCCAAAGTGAGGTTTCTACGGATGCCACTCGGCAGTTCACGCCATGCATCTTGAAAAGCACAACCTTGCCGCCATGCAACAAACCACAGGACACTCCCTTGTAACACACTTATTGCACTCGAGTCTACTGCCCATACTAACACCGCAACCGCTCGGAACGCTTGCTGCGCTCTGCGGTTCAAACCCACGTATATGGAAATACGGTCAAGAAAATAAACGATACCAATATGAGTTATTTAAAGTTTGACAAAACATTGCTGACTAACCTTGAGCAATCTTTGCCGATAGAATACCTTCGTACGAATAAGTTGGGAGCCTACTCTTGCACCACCGTGATTGGGTGTAACACCCGTAAGTATCACGGGCTTTTGGTGGTGCCCGTGCCCGAATTGGACGACGATAACCACGTGCTGCTCTCTACGCTCGACGAGACGGTGATACAACACGGTGCCGAGTTTAACTTGGGCATTCATAAGTATGAGGGCGACACATTCGCTCCGCGTGGGCATAAGTACATCCGCGAGTTTGACTGCACCACCATCTCGACCAAGATTTTCCGCGTGGGCGGTGTCATCTTGAAGCGTGAGAGCTTCCTGGTGCTCAACGACCTGCGCTTGTTGGTGCGCTACACCTTAGTCGATGCGCACTCTGAAACAACGATACGCGTGCGCCCGCAGCTCGCCTTCCGCAACGTGAATGAGCTGACGCACCGCAACAACTTGGTCAACTACGCTTATAACGATGTGAAGAACGGCATCTCAACCTGCCTCTATGCCGGTTACCCCACCCTTTTCATGCAGTATAGCAAGGAGTGCACCTACACTTCGTGCCCCGACTGGAATATGGGTGTGGAATATCCGCGCGAACAGGTGCGTGGCTATGCTTATAAGGAGGACCTCTTCATGCCGGGCTATTTTGAGTTCAGCATCAAGAAGAACGAAACGGTGGTCTTCTCGGCAGGCACGTCGGAGATCGACCCTGAGAAGCTCCGCGCCCTCTTCACCCGCGAGAAACAGCTGCGCGTGCCGCGCGACAGCTTCTCAAACTGCTTGAAGATTTCAACCACCAGCAACATCATCACGCGCAACGGTCGCGAGTATATCATTGCCGGTTACCCCTGGTTTAAGGTGCGCGCTCGCGACACCTTGATTGCCCTGCCCGGCGCTACCCTCGCCATTGGCAACACACGCGAGTTTGAGCAGATTATGGCTTCGTTTATCGAGGCTATGAAGGCTTACATCCACGACGATAAGACCGACGGTGTGATTCATGAGGTGGACGCGCCCGACATTCCGCTGTGGTGGATGTGGACGGTGTTGCAGTATATGGAAGCCACATCGGTTGATCGTGCCTACGAGCTGTATGGCAAGCTCTATTTGAGCGTGGTGGACTATATTTTAGACGGCAAGTATCCGAACCTGCAGGTGCACAGCAACGGCTTGGTGTATGCCGAGGGCGACGATAAACCCATCTCGTGGATGAATGCCACCGAGGGCGGTCGCCCCGTCACTCCGCGCACGGGCTATTTGGTGGAGTTTAATGCCCTTTGGTATAACGGTCTGCGCGTGGCAATGAACCTCATCCGCGAGCGTGCCGACGAGCAAGAGCGCTTGGCTCGTTATGAGACGTGGGCTAAGCTCTATGAGAACAACTTCGCCAAGACGTTTATCGCTCCCGGCGGCTATCTTTATGACTACGTCACCGAGGGGTATGCCGACCCGAGCGTGCGCCCCAATCAACTGTGGGCTATCGGCTTGAAATACACCCCGCTGACAACGCAGCAGTGTAAGGCTGCGCTCGACGTGGTGACGCGCGAGCTGCTCACCCCCAAGGGCATCCGTTCACTGACCCCGCAGGCGGGTCACTATCGTCCCTATTACTGGGGCAATGCCACCGAGCGTAACTATGCCTATCACAATGGTGCCGTGTGGCCCTGCCTGTTCGGCATCTTCACCGAGGCTTATCTGAAGATATTTAAGAAGAGCGGTGTGTCGTTCATCGTGCGCCGCCTGCTGAACTACGAGGCCGAGTTCACCACCCACTGCATTGGATGCGTGTCGGAAGTGTTCGACGGCAACCCGCCGTTTGACGGTCACGGAGCCATGACTCTCGCCGTCAACACCGCCGAGGTGCTCCGCGCCTTTAATATCGTGAAGCAGTATGACGACACCATCTATCTCTAACCATAACCGCGATCTTTAATACACACACAGCATATAAACCAATCTACAATATGAAAGCATTAATGTTTGGCTGGGAATGGCCGCCTCACATCCTCGGTGGTTTAGGACCTGCCTCCTATGGCATCGTGCGCGGCGTGGTCAACACCGGCGAGTGTGAAGTCACTTTTGTGCTGCCCAAACCTCAGGGCGACGAGAAGAAGGACTTTGTGCACATCATAGGCGCTGCCAATACCCCGGTGGTGTGGCGCGACGTGAACTGGGAGTATGTGCAGAGCCGCTTTGGCTATTGCATGGACCCGCAGGAGTATTTCGACCTGCGCAATAATATCTATGCCGACTTCTCACATCTCTATACCAACGACTTGGGGTGCATCGAGTTTTCGGGCAGGTATCCGAAGAACTTGTTGGAGGAAATCAACAATTATTCGATTGTGGCGGGTGTCATCGCCCGCAAGGAGCGTTTCGACATCATCCACGCCCACGACTGGCTCACCTACCCCGCTGGCATCCACGCCAAGCAGGTGTCCGGCAAGCCGCTCTGCATTCATGTGCATGCCACGCAGTATGACCGCACGCGCGGCATGTGCGACTCGGGCGACCCGACGTTCATCATCGAGAAGGATGGTATGGATCATGCCGACCTCATCATGTGCGTGTCTGAGTTGACGCGCCGCACGGTGATTGAGAAGTATCATCAAGACCCCAATAAGTGTATAGCCGTGCACAACGCCGTGGAGCCGATGAGCCCCGAGATTCTCAACATGGAGGCTCACCGCGGCACGGACGAGAAGGTGATCACCTTCTTGGGCAGAATCACGGCGCAGAAGGGCTGTGAGTATTTTGTGGAGGCAGCCGCACGTTGCTTGCAGAAGGCTAAGAACGCGCGCGTGGTGATGGCGGGCAACGGCGACTTGATGGAGCCGATGATTCGCCTGGTGGCTAAGAAGGGTCTCGCCGATCGCTTCCACTTCACGGGCTTCTTGCGCGGCAAACAGGTCTACGAGATGTTTAAGGTGAGCGATGTGTATGTGATGCCTTCGGTGTCGGAGCCGTTTGGCATCTCGCCGCTCGAGGCTATGCAATGTGGCGTGCCGAGCATCATCTCGAAGCAGTCGGGCTGCGGTGAGATTTTGAGCAACTGCATCAAGTGTGACTACTGGGATATTGATGCCATGGCAGATGCCATGTATGGTTTGATTTCTTACCCCGCCCTGCACGAGCAGATGAAGCGCGCCGGCATTGAGGAGGTTAACCAAATAACGTGGGAGAAAGTGGGTCGCAAGGTGGTCGATAATTATAAGCGCATCTTGGGCTGGGGCTAATCAGCTCCCCCCCTGCTATGAACCCCGCAATTATTCATCTTCAGCAATAACAATAAAAATACATAACTACCGATGAAAACCATTTGTCTGCTGTTTGAGATCCATCAGCCCCTGCGCCTCAAGAAGTATCGCTTCTACGACATCGGTGCAGACCACTATTATTATGACTCATATCAGAACGAAGAAATCATTCGCCGCAACACCGAGTGTAGCTATATGCCCGGCATCAAGATGTTGCGCGAAATGGTGTTAGCGTCGAAGGGAGCCTTTAAGGTGGCTCTCTCTATTTCAGGTGTCGCTATCGAACAGTTTCAGAACACTTGCCCCGAGCTGCTTGATGCCATCTCAGAGTTAGTAGCTACGGGCTGCTGCGAACTTACTTGTGAGCCTTTTGCACACTCGCTGTCGTCGCTGGTCGACCCGGAGGAGTTCCGCGTGGAGAGTTTGCGCCAGAAGGCATTCATCGAGGAGACGTTTAAGTACACCCCCACAGTGTTTACCAACACGGCTTTGATTTATAATGACGAGATTGGTGCCGAGATTGCCGCTATGGGCTTTAAGGGCATCGTGACCGAGGGTACGAAGCACGTGTTGGGCTGGAAGAGCGCTAACTATGTTTATAACGCCACAGCCAGCCATGAGGTGGGCTTGCTGTTCCGCAACCAGAAGTTGAGCGAGGATATTGCACTGAACTTCCAGGGCGGTCTGGATGCCGACACTTACATCCGCTGGATTAAGGAGAGCCCCGAGAATGAGCAGGTCTATGTCATCTCGATGAATTTCGACGTGATTGGCGGCATTCACCCGGCTTCGACGGGCATCTTTGAGTTCTTCCGCGCCTTGCCGCAGTTCGCTGCCGCAGCCGGCATCAGCTTCTCTACTCCGTCGGAGGTGTTTGCCAACACCCCATCGGTCGACACGGCTTCGGTGGGTCACGCCATCAGCTGGGACGGCTATGATAAGGATGTGAGCACCTGGAACGGTAATGACTTGCAGCGCGAGGCTTTGCGCTCAATTTACAGCATCAGCGAGCGTTTGCGCTTGAGCCATAACTTGGTGCTCGAGGAGGATTATTATAACTTGATCTGCGCCGACCACTTTAAGTTTATGAGCACGAAGAACGGCACGTATAATCCGTTCTCGCCTTATGAGTCGTCGTATGACGCATTCATCAATTATATGAATGTGGTGAGCGACCTGCAGATCCGTTTGGATCAGCAGTTCCCGAAGGAGATTGAGACTGAGGAGCTGAACCCGCTGTTGACGCAAATCAATAACCAGGGCAAGGAGATTGAACGCCTCACCGAGAAGCTCGAGAAGGCTGAGGCTGCACTGGCTAAAGCTAAGGGTGAGAAGAAATCCACTAAGGCCTCGGCTAAGTCTGCCAAAGCCACTTCGGCTAAGTCTGCGAAGGCAGCTAAGAAGTGAGCTGTTGCCTAAGGCTATATACGTACAAATCTTATACATGAAGAAAGACCGCAAGCGCATTCCCCCTGAGTGGGGAATGACTTGCGGTCTTTTCTGTGCGGGTGCCCGCTGACGCAGCGTTTGGAGGCTGCGGGGCAGAGGTTATTTCTCGCTCACAATGGTGCGGGCTTTGTGACCTAAGTAGCCGCCATGGTGACGCTTGGCATATTCTTCGGCAGTGAAGCCTATCTTCGTCATGGTGCCAACCACCAAGAGGTCGCCAATGACCGTCATCAGGGTGGTGGAGGTGGTGGGGGTGAGCCCTAAGGCACACACTTCGGGCGGATTGCCGGTGGCAAGGCAGACGTTGGCGGCTACGGCCAAGGGGCTTTCGGGGTTGCCGGTGATGACTATCAAGGGGAGCTGCGGGTAGAGGTTGTGAGCCAGGTCTACGAGCTCTACGATTTCACGCGTCTTGCCCGAGTTGGAGATGAGCAGCAACACGTCGTCGGGCTGCAACACTCCTAAGTCGCCGTGCTGCGCCTCACTGGGGTGCAAAAAGACGGCAGGCGTGCCGGTGGAACAAAAGGTGGTGGCTATATTCATGCCTATCTGCCCTGCTTTGCCCATGCCGCTCACCACTAATTTGCCGTGGCGGTGTTGCACGTGGTCTATGATTAAGTCAATGGCATGCTCGTAGGCATCGGTCAGTGGCAACGCCAAGACCGCTGCAGCCTCACGCTGCAAGATGGATTGGAATAGTTCTTTCATCGTCTGTATTTATCGTCGAGAGGTTTCAGCACCTTCAACCGGGCAAAAATAGTGATTTATTAGCGATTACCCACAAAAGTGTGCCAAAATTTACGCTATCTTTGCGCCGCCTATCTGTGAGGCGACAACCCGATATACTATCCTA
>CAZBWT010000130.1:0-6091 GCA_964495625.1 uncultured Prevotellaceae bacterium
ACCGTAATCGAAGGAACCGGAATCCTTTATTCTATCCATTAAACTATGGGTCCGACCGCAAATACGGCTGCAAATATAGTTGCTGCCGCAGAATATTCCAAATTTATCACGGCTTTTTAGGTGCGGGCATGGCTTGCAGGCATGCCCGCACCGCACCGTGCGCGGGGGTTACATATATTGCTTCCAGTCCACGTTGTGCATATCGCCGCTCTTGAGGAACTCCTCGTGAAAAGCCAACGCACCCTGCAACACCTGAGGGGTGTGGGCGGCATTGTCTATGCTGAGATATTCACGCAGCAGGGGGCGATAAGAGGGGTGAGCACAATTCTCGATGATGCACTCGGCGCGCTGACGCGGCGACTTGCCGCGCAGGTCTGCCACACCCTGTTCGGTCACCACCACCATCACCGAATGCTCGGAGTTATCGACGTGCGAGGCGAAGGGCACGATGGCGCTAATCAAGCCGTTTTTAGCCGTCGATGGGCAGGTGAAGATTGAGATGTAGGCATTGCGGGTGAAGTCGGCAGAGCCGCCCACGCCGTTCATCATCTTGGTGGCCATGACGTGCGTAGAGTTGACGTTGCCGAAGAGGTCCACCTCGAGGGCGGTGTTCATCGAAATCACACCCAAGCGGCGCACCACCTCGGGGTTGTTGCTCAGCTCACAGGGGCGCAACACGATGTGGTTCTTATAGAAGTCCACATTATTAATAATGCGGTCGTAGACGGCATCGCTCAGCGTCAGCGAGCTGCTCGAGGCGAAGGTGCACTTGCCCGCGTCGATGAGGTCCACCACCGAGTCTTGCAGCACCTCGGTGTACATTTTAAAGGGCGGAATCTCGGGCGCGTCCATCAAAGCCTGAAGCACAGCGTTGGCAATGTTGCCCACACCGCTCTGCAGGGGCAGGAACTCGGCGGGGATGCGCCCTGCCTTCAGCTCAGCCACCAAGAAGTCCACCACATTGCGACCAATGCGCTGTGTGGTCTCGTCCACCGCCGTGAAGGGGTGCACGCCATAGTGATAGCAACAGTTCACCACACCCACAATCTTGGCGGGGTCCACCTTCAGCGTGGGGGAGCCGATGCGGTCGCTCGCGTCGTAGATGGGAATCTCGCGACGGTGGGGCGGCTGCGCCAACGTATATATATCGTGCAAGCCTTTAATCGACTTGGGGAAGAGACTGTTCAGCTCGATGATGATGTGCTTGGCCTTTGCGGCAAACGTGGCAACGTTGCCCACACCGCCACACAGCGTGATCTCGCCCTCGGGGGTTACCTCCACAGCCTCGATGATGCAATAATCAATGTCGCCCAAGAAGCCATATTGCACAAACTGCGCCAAGGTGGAGAGGTGCATATCGAAGTAATTCACCTCGCCGCGATTGATGGCGGCACGCATCTCGGGGGTGGACTGGAAGGGCGAACGCCTATCAACAGCCTGAGCCTCAGCCAAAGCCCCGTCGAGAGCAATGCTCGTCGAGGCACCTGTAAATACACTCACCTTAAAGGGGCGACCGGCTGCGTGTTCTTCTTTAGCACGCTCAGCCAAGGCAGTCGAAACCACACGCGGTGTGCCCGCTGCCGTGAAGCCGCTAAACGTCAACGTGTCTCCATTATGGATCAACGCGGCAGCCTCTTCAGCTGTCAAAATCTTATAATTCATCTATTCAAAAGGTTATTATACAAATAAAAAGCTGTAATTTTGCTCCGTCAATCTCGGCGCGCGTCGCCGATAGTGCCGGGGCAAACATGGTAAAGCAGACGTTTACGTGACGCGAAACCACGTTTCACGCCGCCAAAAGTAACTTTTTTTGGAGACTCGGGCAACAATTTCCTTTTCAAAATTGCAATTCCAATCTAAATATGAGGCTACAGTCGTCAAAACATCATCATTTTGTCAACGCAGTTTACAAAAAAATACCGGAGACTTTCACAAGCCCCCGGACTAAATTAACCTAAACCTTAACTATGATAAAATATTTTTCTGCTGCAAATGTAGCGACTACAATCATAACTCGAACTTTTTCCGCAAATAAAAATGTATCATTTTAGGTTTATTTAGAAAGAACCGATACAAAGCCCCATTTTTCGATATTTCATTAACTAATCTTTACAATACAAATGACCAAAAAGTTATTCATCGAGACCTACGGCTGCCAAATGAACGTGGCAGACAGTGAAGTGGTGGCAACCATCATGCAGATGGCGGGCTACGAACTCTGCGAGCAGCCGGAAGATGCCGATGCCATTTTTCTGAACACATGCTCGGTGCGCGACAATGCCGAGCAGAAGATCTACGGTCGTCTGCAATACTTCAGCGCGCTGCGTCGCCGCGGTCGCAAGTTGATTGTGGGCGTGTTGGGTTGCATGGCAGAGCGCGTGCGCGAAGAGTTGGTGCAACACGGAGCCGACTTAGTGGCGGGACCCGACTCTTATCTGGATCTGCCCAACCTCATTGCCGCCGCCGAGGCGGGCGAGGCGGCTGTCAACGTGAACCTCTCGACCACCGAGACTTATAAAGAGATCATCCCCACGCGCATCGGTCACAGCCGCATCACGGGCTACATCAGCATCATGCGCGGCTGCAACAACTTTTGCAGCTATTGCATCGTGCCCTACACCCGCGGTCGCGAGCGTAGCCGCGAGCCGGAGAGCATCCTGCGTGAGCTGCACGACCTCGAGGCGAAAGGCTTTAAAGAGGTCACCCTGTTGGGTCAGAACGTCAACTCGTATGCCTTCAGCCGCGAGGGTGAAGAGCAGGTGATAGATTTTGCCGACCTCTTGGCTATGGTGGCTGAGGCTGCCCCCGGCATGCGCATCCGCTTCTCCACCTCCAACCCCGAGGATATGAGCGACAAGATTCTGCAATCTATGGCTGCCCACCCCAACATCTGCCGCCACCTGCACCTGCCCGTGCAGTCCGGTTCGAGCCGCATCTTGAAGCTGATGAACCGCAAATATGACCGCCAGTGGTACTTAGACCGCATTGCCGCCGTGAAGCGCATCGTGCCCGACTGCGGTCTCTCGACCGACGTTTTTTGCGGCTTCTGCACCGAGACGGAAGAAGACCAAGCCGAAACGCTCTCACTGATGCGTGAGGTGGGCTTCGACTCAGCCTTCATGTTTAAGTATAGTGAGCGCCCCGGCACCTTTGCCGCCCGTCACTATAAGGACGACGTGCCCGAGGAGGTGAAGATTGCCCGCCTGACGGAGATCATCAACCTGCAAAACGAGCTGTCGCGCCAGAGCAACTTGCGCGACGTGGGCAAGACGTTCGAGGTGTTGGTGGAGAGCTACAGCAAGCGCAGCCGCGAGCAGATGTGCGGGCGTAGCAGCCAAAACAAGATGATCGTCTTCCCCAAGGGCAATGCCCGCCCCGGCGACTTTGTGCGCGTGCGCGTCAACGAAGCCTCGTCTGCCACACTTATCGGCGAGATTGTGGAGTGATCACAGAGGCACACAGAACTAAAAACCCCGACCATTGCACGTCAATGATCGGGGTTCATTTTATTTCACTAACACCGTACCCGCCTGCGGGTTGGCAATGGCATCAGCCTTGGTGATGACCACACGCGACACGCCCGCGGCTATGGCGGCAAAAGCGTTCTCTAACTTCGGCAGCATGCCGCCCGAGACCACACCGTCTGCCACCAACTGCGGCATCTCTGCCGAGGTGATTTGGGCAATGACACTGTCGTCATCGTCAGCATCGCGCAACACACCGCTCTTTTCGAAGCAATACATCAGCGTCACGTCGAAGTGCGCCGCCAAAGCCTTGGCAGTCTCGCCCGCTATGGTGTCGGCATTGGTGTTGAGCATCGAGCCCTTGCCGTCGTGGGTCAGCGGAGCCATCACCGGCACCACGTCACGACCAATCAGGTCAGCCAGCAGCGTAGCGTCCACGCGATCCACATCGCCCACAAAGCCATAATCGACCTCCTTCACCGGGCGGCGGTGACTGCGTATCACGTTCATGTCGGCACCCGTCAAGCCGAGGGCATTCACGCCACGCGCCTGCAGGTCTGCCACAATCTGCTTATTCACCAAGCCGCCATACACCATGGTCACCACGCGCAGCGTCTCGGCATCGGTGACACGTCTGCCGTTCACCATCTGCTGTTCAATGCCCAGGCGTTCCGCCAACTTAGTGGCAGAGCGACCTCCGCCATGCACCAAGAGCTTATGTCCGGCTATGGTGGTGAAACTATCTAACAGTTGTGCCAAGGTGGCGGGCTCTTCAACAATTTTGCCACCCACCTTGATGATTGTCAATTTCTCCATATCATTTTCAGTTTATCTTTCGCCGTTTAATGCCACTCTTTGATGCGCTGCTCGTCACTCAGTTTGCAAACCAACAGCACACCGTCGTGTTCCACCACAATGCAATCGGAGAGACCCTGTATCACCACCTGCTTGCCCTGAGGCATACGCACCATGCAGCCGTTACACTCCACCAACTTCACACCGTCGCCCTGCACGGCATTGCCTGCGGGGTCTTGCGGAGTCAGGACGTGCAACGAGCCCCACGTGCCCAAGTCGCTCCACCCGAACTCAGCGGGGAGCACATAGGCAAGGGCGGTCTTCTCCATCACCGCATAGTCAATAGAAATCTTGGGGCAAGTGGGGAAGTACTCATCGACCGCAGCCTGCTCACCTGCCGTGAAGAAGGTGGGGGCGATGCGATCCATAACGGCAGCAATGTCGGGGGCATATTGGCGCAGCTCACCCACGATGGTCTGCACGTGCCACAAGAACATGCCGCTGTTCCAGGTGTATCCACCCGCGGCAAGATATTGCTGCGCCGTGTTCAAATCAGGCTTCTCGCGGAAGGCTTGCAGCTTATAGATGGGGGCAGCGGCTTCCGAGGCGGCGGCAATGGGTGCGCCCTGCTGAATGTAGCCGTAGCCCGTTTCGGGTCGCGTGGGCTGCATGCCGAGCGTCAAGATGCGACTGCCCGCCTTGACGAAGTCCAAGCCCTGAGCCACCACGCGGCGAAACTCCTCGACGTTGGTCACCAAGTGGTCGGAGGCTGCCACAAAGATGTTGGCATCAGCATCTTCGGCGGCAATCTTCCAGCTCACATAAGCCACACAAGGAGCAGTGTTGCGCATGCAGGGTTCCAGCAAGATGTGCTGCGGGTTGATGCCCTGCAGCTGCTCGGCAACGAGCTGCGCATAGTTGCGAGAGGTGACGACCCAGACGTGCTCCATAGAAATCAGCGCACCGAAGCGGTCCACCGTCTGCTGTATCATGGTGCGTCCACACCCGGTGATGTCTAAAAACTGTTTGGGGCGTTGCGGTGTGGACATGGGCCAAAAGCGTGAGCCTACGCCACCCGCCATGATTACAAGATGATTTGCCATATATTTTCTATTTATTTTTGTAATATGTGTCGCGACTTTACAATAGGTGTCTCTTTTATAATGCGTGTCGTGATGTGTTAATCAACGGCAAAGTTAACCCGCGAGGGTGCTCGCTCCAAACTTTCGGCGCAGAATGATGTAATCCGACCCGATATTTTCCCGTTTCCCGGCACCAACCTTGTGGTCGGTGGCGGCGGTGCACCCATTCTGAGCCCCGCGATGTGGGTGGTGGTCGCCGCGCGCCCCGCACCCTGCGACACCGGCATGGGTGTGGGCAGCGGCGCTCCTGCCCCGGGTCATCCACGTCGGGTGCGCTGCGCTACGTTGCCTCCGCCGGGGGCACCCATGACGTGAGTTCCCCCAACGGAACCTTCTTTGCCCCTCCCCCATACGTTCGTGGTCATCGGTGCGCATCCGCCGGGGTGGTACGGCAACGTGGGTGCTGCGCACCTGCCTCTCGGCAGGCTTTACCCACAATGTGGGTGCCGCTTGGCGGTGTTTCGGCATCGAAACAGACAGATTTTCAGCTACAAACATGGCGGTCGTCGAGTTATATACACATTAATCCACCATGTTATCAACAGAGTTATCAACATCTATATGCACAACGTTATGCACATTGTTGTTGAAAAGGTGGGGAGGTGGTGATGTATCTCAGGTGTGGAAAGAGGTCTTACCATCCCCACCATCTCAACTTTCTATCGTATGGTTTCGGCAATGCGTCTTTCG
>CAZBWT010000131.1:0-1930 GCA_964495625.1 uncultured Prevotellaceae bacterium
TCTATCCTTGGGCTGCGGTAAATGACAGCCTGCATAAAATAAATCCCCCGCCCACAGATGCGTGTGTGTCTGTGGGCGGGGGATTGTTGTGTGTCGCGATCGACGCTTATTCGGCGGTCAGCGTGTGCTTCAGTTCCTCTTCGTAGGTCTCGATGTAGCGCTGGTGTTTCGCACTGTCGATTTCGTCGATGGTGATGAGGATGCCAGATTCCTCAACGTCGCCGAACTCATCGTTGATGGCGGTGCCAAACATGCGCATGGTGGGCGAGAGCAGCATGTAGGCATTGACCAAGGGCGGGATGTTGTATCCCAAACGACGCACCTCGGCATTGAGCACGCGATAGTCTTCCTGGAAGGAGTCGTGACAGAAGAGCCGTTGCATAGCCTCGACATCGGTCTGCGTGTCGATGGGGTGGAAGGGGTGCACCAAGCCGTCGTGGTCGGGGTAGTATTTCGAGAGGAAGTAGAGAATCATGTTGCGTCCCTCTTTGGGGTAGGTGGGATACATGGTGAACTTGCCGTAGTAGTAGCGCGCGCCGTGGTTGTCGATGGCGAGAGCTCCCAAACCGTCCCACAGGTTGTCGAGCGTGAAGAGCGACTTGGCTCCTTCGCGGCTGGACTGGTAGCCCACGGCTACGAAGCTGCGACCTAACTCTAAGGTGTAGGGCAGGTATTCACGGATGAAGCGCTGCGAGTAGCCAAACATGTGCGACGTGGCTAAGATGGGCGCGCCTTGTGCGTCGAGGCGAACGTTGGGACCGAAGATGTAGCGGTAGCCGCCAAGGATTGCCTCTTCGACGGGATCCCACACGATGAGCTGCCAATAGGGTTGCTCCATGGTGTCGAAGTAGTCGATGTCGACCGCCAGACCTGTGCCGCCACCTGCCTCGCGGAAGGCTATTTCGCGCAGACGACCCACCTCTTGCATCAGGTGGGGGCAGCGGTCGGCTGTGAAGATGTATAGTAGATTGCCGCCCTTACGCGTGTGGCGTAGCAAACGTGCCTGCTGAAGGTCTTGCTTGAGCAGGGCACGGTCTAAGGGTTGAATGATTTGTTCCACGTTATTTTGTTGTTGTTTGTAGCTTATAGGTTTCTGAGCGGAGCCATTCCGCCCACTCGGTGGGTGTCTTGCTGCGGTCGAAGGTCTGCCAGGGAATGGGCTCGCCCACGTTGATGTCGTAGGTCTTGCCGCGCGAGGTCTTCATCATCTGCCACGGCAGCAGGATGAGCCCGATGTTGAACTTCATGCCACATTTGCGTCGCAGCCACTCGATGAAGTAGAAGAAGGTGGAGTTGCGTCCGCCAAAGTAGATGGGGATGATGTCGCGCTGCGACTCTATAGCTTGCGTGATGACCGATTTCTTCCATGCCACGTCTTGTATGCGGCGGTCTATCCACCGCGAACAGAAGCCGGCAGGGAAGGAGAGGAGCTGCACGTCGGGGGAGTGGTAGGCTTGTTCGATGGCAGCCATGTCTTCGCGGCGTTGTGCCCCCAAGGTGTTGACCGGCAAGAACACCGGACGCAGGGGGTAGATGTACATCAGCAGGTCGTTGACGATGACCTTGAACTTGCCGGGGTAGCGACGACCTAAGATCTTGATGTAGGAGATGCCGTCGAAGGCTCCTAAGGGGTGGTTCGACACGAAGATGAAGCGTCCCTCGGCGGGGATGTGCTCCATGCCGTGCAGTCGGTAGTCGACGTGCAAGAGGCGCGTCATGCCGTCGGCGAAGTCGGCTCCCTCAACGTCTTGCAGGGTGGCAAGCACATGGTTCATCTCCGCTTGGCAGATGAGCCAGGCAGCGAAGCGAAACACCCAGCGGGGTATCTTGTTGTAATGCTTCGGCAGTTTGTTCTTCACCACTGCCTCTATGTCGATGTAATGTGGCTGCATTTTAAAGGGTATAAGTCCGGGGACGTGGCATGGCGAGC
>CAZBWT010000131.1:2030-3448 GCA_964495625.1 uncultured Prevotellaceae bacterium
GCTCAGCAACGTGGCTCGGCGGATGAGGCTCAGAGGTTGTAGGCGAGGGGCTGCGCCGAGGCGGGTGCCGACTCCAAGAGCTCTTGCCCGTCGTAGCGTTGCACACCGTTGACCCACGTGCCCACCACGCGGTGGTGGAAGATCTCGCCTTCGAAGGGCGACCACCCGCACTTCGAGCGGATGTCGGCGGCGGTGACGTGAGTCTCGCCCGCAGGGTCTACTAACACCAAGTCTGCCTGATAGCCGGGGGCTATCATGCCGCGCTCGGCAATGCCGTAGCGGGCTGCGGGCTGTGTAGCCATGAGCTGTGCCACGCGGCTGACGGAGCATACCCCTTGGCGAGCTAATTCGAGCATCGCCACGAGCGAGTATTGCAGCGAGGGCATGCCTGAGGCGGCTCGCAGTGCTCCTCCCTGTTTGTCACTGAGGAGGTGCGGGGCATGGTCGGTGGCGACGACGGCAATGCGTCCGTCGGTGAGACCGCGGCGCAGAGCGGCGCGGTCGGCTTCACTCTTCACGGCGGGGTTGCACTTGATGCGGGCACCGAGGCGAGCATAATCGGCATCGGTGAACCACAGGTGCGCCACACATGCCTCGGCGGTGATGTTGTCGCCGGCGGGGAAGAGGTCTAACTCGCGTGCCGTGGTGATGTGGCACACGTGCAGGTTAGCTCCGGTCTCTTGCGCCAGGCGCACCACCGGCTCGGTGGTGGCGAAGCATGCCTCGGCACTGCGTATAGCGGGGTGGAATGCCACGGGCACGTCGTCGCCGTAGGTGGCGCGGTAGTGCTCGGCATTGCGGCGGATGATCTCTTCGCTCTCGCTGTGCACGGCTATGACGCGGCGCGTGGAGGTGAAGAGGCGGCGCAGCAGCGTGGCATCGTTCATCAGCATGCCGCCGGTAGATGAGCCTAAGAACACTTTATAGCCGCAGAAGCTCTGCTCGGGCAGTGCTAAGGCGGTGTCTATGTTGTCGGAGGTGATGCCATAGAAGAGCCCGTAGTTGACCCACGAGCGGGCGGCGAAGAGTGCCGTCTTGTCTGCCAAGGCTTCGGGCGTGGTGGTGGTGGGCTTGACGTTGGGCATGTCGAGCACCGAGGTGACACCCCCGGCGACGGCGGCACGGCTCTCGCTCGCGATGTCAGCCTTGGCGGTCATGCCCGGCTCGCGGAAGTGCACGTGCGCATCAATCACGCCGGGCATCAGCCACTTGCCGGTGGCATCAATCACTTGGGTGGCACGTCGCTCAGCCTCGGCTGTGTCGGCAGCGGTGGTTAATATAGCTTCGATGCGGTCGTCGGCTATAGCCACTGCTGCACGCTCCCCCTCGGCAGTCGGAGCACCATAAAGGATGGCATTCTTGATCAGTATCATGAATGTATGTTCTGTGTCATGAATGTATATTTCGTATCATGAATG
>CAZBWT010000131.1:3548-5855 GCA_964495625.1 uncultured Prevotellaceae bacterium
CCAAAGACGGCTTCGCTAAAGATGCCGCCGCTCATCTTTGAAGTGCCGAGCACGCGGTTGGTGAAGATGATTGGCACCTCTTCGATGCGAGCACCCATCTTGCAAGCCGTGAACTTCATTTCAATCTGGAAGGCATAACCTTTGAAACGGATCTTGTCGAGCTCCATGCTTTGCAGCAAACGGCGCGTGTAGCACACAAAGCCGGCGGTGCTGTCGTGCACCTTCATGCCGGTGACGATGCGCACGTAGCGCGAAGCGTAGTAAGACATCAGCACGCGCCCCATGGGCCAGTTGACGACGTTCACACCGGTGACGTAACGTGAGCCGACCGCCAGGTCGGCACCATTCTTGGCGCAGGCATCATGCAGGCGCAGCAGGTCGTCGGGGTTGTGTGAGAAGTCGGCATCCATCTCGAAGACGTAGCCGTAGTCGCGCTCCAAAGCCCAGCGGAAGCCGGCGATGTAGGCAGTGCCTAAGCCCTGCTTGCCACTGCGCTCCACCAGGTGGAGTTGTTCGGGGTACTCTTGTTGCAAACGTTTCACGATGGCAGCGGTGCCGTCGGGCGACCCGTCGTCGATGACAAGTATTTCAAACGGACGACTCAGCCCGAAGACGTAACGGATGATATGCTCAATGTTTTCCTTCTCGTTGTAGGTCGGGATAATCACCAAGCAGCGACCTCCGTCGGTAGCAGTTATGTTTTTCATAACGTGTAGCTCTAAAAATTTGAAGCAAAGATAGGCATAAAATGATTGTCAGGTAGCATGAATGACTCATTTTTTGGCATAAAAGCCCAAAAGGCGGCTCACCGACAAGCGTTTAACGGAAAAATATAGCTACATTTGCCCCTAAAGATTGACTAAAGATATGCTTTTCAGTATGAAATATTTACGGCTGTCGGCTCTGACGTTAGTGCTCAGCCTGATGCCCTTTGGCGCGCGTGCCGTGACGCTCGACGAGGCGCGCACATACATTCAAAACGAGCAGTATGCCGAGGCGGTGCATGCCTTCCGATCGCTGTGGGCAAACAAAACCATAGCGCAGCGTGCCGACTGTAACAAGTGGTTTGGGCAGGCACTGTGCATGACCGGGGCGTATGGCGAGGCGGTGCCCTACCTTGAGTACGCTGCCAAACGCCAGGTGAAAGGTGCCTACTGGTATTTAGCCATCTGCCGACAGAAGGCGTATGACTTTGAGGGAGCGGTGAAAGCCGCCACGCAATATAAGACGGCGATGAAAAGCTCAGCCCTCTGGGCCGCTGCGAGCGACAGCTTGATAGCGCAGTGCGAGGCGGGGATGAAGGCGGTGAACCACGTGCGCGATGTGGTGATCATCGACAGCCTCACCGTGCCGCGTCAGCAGTTCTTCCTGCACTACCGCCCCGGTGCGGAGTCGGGCAGACTATTGGCTGCGGCAGACTGCGGTCACCCCTTCACCGAGGCGGCAGACGACATGGTGTTTGAGTCGCAAGACGGCACCCTGCGCCTCTTCGTGCCGCAGAGCGACGACACACACATCTACGAGTCGCACCTCGCTGCCGGTGTGTGGGATGAACCCCGCGCCCTCGACAACCTGCCCACCGATGGCAGTCGCATCGCCTACCCCTACCTGCGGTCCGACGGCGAGACGCTCTACTTTGCGCTTCGCTCGGGCAACGGCTTGGGGGAATATGACCTCTATGAAACGCACTACGATGCCGAGAGCGAGTCGTACTACACTCCCGAACGGCTCCCGATGCCCTTCAACTCGCCCGTGGGCGACTTTATGTTGGCGGTAGACGAGACGCACCAGGTGGGGTGGTGGGCGACCGACCGCCATGCCGCTGCCGACTTCGTGACCATCTACCTCTATCTGATAGACGAGGAACCCGCCTACCTCAGCGGCGAGCAAGTAGAAGCCGCCCGCATTGACGCGCTGCGTGACACGTGGCGCAATGACGAGGGGTATGCCTCCTTGGTGGCTGAGTTGATGGAAGCCCCGCAAGAAGCCGTCGCCACCGGCAAGGAGTTCATCGTCATCAACGACGACCACGTCTACACCTCGGCGGACGAGTTCCGCAGCACCGATGCCCGTACCGCCTACGAGCAGGCGCAGCAGACAGCGCAAGAGCTCACCGCCCTGCAAGAGCAGCTCGATGCGGCGCGCGAAGAGTGGCATGCCGCCAACACACAGCAGCGCATCAAGATGAGTCCCCGTGTGTGGCAGATGGAGTTGAAGGAACAAATGCTGCAACAACGTCTCGCCTCACTTCAAGAGCGCTATCGTAACTACGAGAACTTGACCTACGCTTCGGCAAAGTAATATCGG
>CAZBWT010000132.1:0-2065 GCA_964495625.1 uncultured Prevotellaceae bacterium
TCCACCTCGACGACTACTTCTATCCCTATCCCTCCGACACCCCCTTCGACGACCGTGCCGCCTACCTCACCTATGCCGAGATGATGGGCTTCAACCCGCGCACCAACGACGACCTGCCCGCGTGGCGTCGCCGCAACGTCAACATCCTCATCAAGTCGCTCAGTGCCGACATCAAGAGCCTCAAGCCCTGGGTACGCTTCGGCATCAGTCCGTTCGGCATCTATCGCAACAGCGCCTCGTGGCGCGGTGGCAGCAAGACGCGCGGCACTCAGTGCTACAGCGACCTCTATGCCGACGTGCTGCTGTGGTGCCGCGAGGGGTGGATTGACTACGTCATACCGCAAATCTATTGGGAGATTGGACACTCCCTTGCCGACTACACCACCTTGGTTAAGTGGTGGAATGCCAACGTGCCCGAGACGTGCCACCTCTACATCGGTCAGAGCATAGAACGCTCGCTCGACGAGCCGCGCGACAGCAAGCCGCAGCCCGACCTGCGCAAGAGTCACGCCCACTTCTCCAACAAGCTCAACTTGGCGCAGAGCTGCCGCAACGTGCGTGGCAACTGCTTCTGGTACGGCTACCAAATCGACGACAACACCTACCACGTGCGCGACCTCCTTCGCAACGAAATCTTCACCCTTCCCGCCCTGCCGCCTGCCTTCACGTCGCTTGATGCTGAAGCGCCGGCGAAGGTCAGGCAACTGAGCGTTAACTTCACGGGGCGCGGACTGCGCCTCACCTGGCGACGCAGCAGCACCACCGACCCCAAGCAGCAAGAGCGCTACTACTGCGTCTATAAGTTCCGCAAAGATGAGCGTGTAGACATCAGCGACCTCAGTCACCTGCTGACGCGCACCACTGCCACCGAACTCCTCGACACCGACGTTGAGGGCAGCCGCAAGTTCACCTACGTCGTCACTGCCGTCGATGCGTTCAACAACGAGAGCAAACCGGTCAAGAAAAGCGTTAAAGTGAAAATCAAGTAACCGGTTAAAGATAACCGTTAACAACAAACACCCTATTTACAAACTCACCTCTTATATTTATGAGCAAGCTTTTTAGAGTCGAGACAGTCGACGAAAAAGACGACGACGAAGTTTACGACGACGACTCCATCGACGAAATCTTCATTCGCAACATGCGAAGCACCACTCAGCGCTACATCCTCATAGCCGATGGTGGTTCCACGTCGGTTCGTTGGGCACTCGTCAACGTCCGTGAAGTCACCTACAGCTTCCACCGCGGCGACTTCGCACGCGAAATCACCGAGCCCCTCAACCCCACGCTGCGACAAGATAAAGAATATTATGACAAGACGTTAGAACCGCTTGACAAATACAACCCCGTGGGCATCTACTTCTTTGGCTCGGGCTGCACCCCTAAAGGCGCAGCATTCCTGCAGAGCGTGCTTGCCGAACACTTTGAGCTCGACCCTGCCGACGTGGTGGTGAAAAGTGACTTAGTCGGAGCCGTGCGAGCCCTCTGGTTCGAAGAACCGGGCGACGGCATTTGCGGCATCATCGGCACCGGTTCCATCGCAGCGCGTGTCAAAGACTCTGAAATTATCCCCATGCCCTCATTGGGCTTCATCATGGGCGACGAAGGCAGCGGCTCGTGGTTGGGCAAGAACTTCCTATCAGACTACTTTAAAAGGCAGATGCCCGCTTCCATGCGTGCCCAAATCAAGGCCGATTACCCCGAGCTTACCGCGGCTGCGGTCATCAAACGCGTTTATAATCAGCCCAACCCCAACCAATACTTGGCATCGTGGGCACCGGAGCTTATCCGATATCGCGACACCGACTACGTTCAAAACCTTCTGCGGGAAGGTTTCACCGCCTACCTTCGGCGCAACGTCTTTCCGGCGGCAGTCGGTCACAAAGAACTGCTCAACGACATCCGCGTGGCGGGCACCATTGCGAGCGTCTTTTGGCAGGAACTATGTTCAGCCGGCGATGCTTTAGGCTGCTTCGTCAGCATGTCCATGCCGGAGCCCCTTCCCAACATCGTCAGCTCCGTGATGAAAGAGCTGCGTGAACAACACAAATACGGCATGCGTTAA
>CAZBWT010000132.1:2165-5777 GCA_964495625.1 uncultured Prevotellaceae bacterium
AACAACTATGCGCGGCTTTTACACCATCCTACTCCTTATCGTCTCAAACGTATTCATGACCTTTGCCTGGTACGGCAACCTCAAACTGCAAGAACTGAAAATCTCCACCGACTGGCCTCTCTACCTCATCATCTTGGCGAGCTGGGGCATGGCGTTCTTTGAATATTGCGTCATGATACCCGCCAACCGCATCGGGTCGCAAATCACGGGCGGACCCTTCACCCTGATGCAGCTCAAGGTGATACAAGAAGCCATCTCATTGGTCGTCTTCACCGTCATTGTCTCCACCGTCTTCAAAGGCGAGCCCCTGCGGTGGAACCACCTCGCCTCGTTTGCTTGCCTCCTCATGGCGGTCTATTTTGCATTCAGAAATTAGGTAGGGCAGGGGAGTTGCCCCGCCGGAAGATGCCTCGCCGCCACATTCTTGCTGCCCGGCGCATGGCGATATAAAATAATTCGTTACCTTTGCGGGGCAAGGCTGCAAGGTGGAGGCATCCTCCACGCAGTCCGCTCAAAGAATAACAACCCCACACATACCTATCATGAAATCTCCCGCCATCATTATTGCCTGCCTCAGCTTCGCCACCATGCCGGCTTGGGCACAACACGCGCAAAAGCCGCCGACGTTCCGCTCGGTGGCGCGGTCAGCCGACGATGCCTGGTTCGCCACGCCCGATGCCGCTGCCATTGCCGACACAGTCTTAACCTATCAGTTCCCCTCAGGCGGATGGGCTAAAAACCAGCGGTGGAACAACCTCGCCCTCACTGCCTCCGAGGCAGCCGACCGAGCCGCCCAGCGCGCCGCCATGAAGGGCGACGGAGTGGGACCCACCATCGACAACTGGGCCACCACCTCCGAGATGCTCTACCTCGCCAAAATCTATCGCGCCACGGGGCGCAAAGCCTACCGCGCAGCCTTCATCCGTGCCATCGACTACCTTCTTGCCGCCCAATACCCCAACGGAGGGTGGCCCCAATACTATCCTTTCAAACCGGACCACCACGGTCACCGCGACTACTCCACCCAGATTACATACAACGACAACGCCATGACCAACGTCATGCTCATGCTGCGTGACGTGGCAGACAACGTTGCCCCCTACGATGCCCTGCGCCTCACCACCGAGCAGCGTGACAAGGCGCGCTCCGCCTTCAACCGCGGTGTGGAGTGCATCCTTGCCACGCAGATACGCAATGCCCGCGGCGAACTCACCGTGTGGTGCCAGCAGCACGATGCCGAGACGCTGCAGCCTGCCGGAGCGCGAGCCTACGAGCTGCCCTCCTACACAGGCTGCAAAGAGACGGTTGCCATCTTGCAGCTGCTCATGTCGCTGCCCGACCCCTCCGACGAGGTGGTCACAGCCGTCACCTCGGCGGTGGAGTGGCTGCGCAGCCATGCCATACACGACCGTGCCGTGCAGCGTTTCACCGATGCCGAAGGTCGTCGCGACTACCGCTTAGTGCCCTCCCCCGGTGCCAAACTGCTCTGGGCACGCTACTATGACCTCGACACCGAACTGCCCTACTACTGCGACCGCGACGGCGTGAAGCGTTCCGACATCTCCGATATCGGGCACGAGCGCCGCAACGGCTACGGGTGGCTCAGTGACGACACCCGCGAGGTGCTCGATGCCTATCCCACCTGGATCACCACCGTGCGCCCCGGCAACTACCAGGAGGGCACCTACGGCTACCTCTACTGCCACATGAGCGGGCGCGGCGAGTGGACCGCCTATGCCCTCAGTCGCGACGGCTACCACTACCACGACCTCATCAACGGCGACTCCATCTTCAGTCCCACCCGGGTGGCGGGCATTGAGGGCGGCACCCGCGATGCCTACATCTGCCGTCGCCGTGACGGGCGCGGCTACCTCATGGTCACCACCGACATGAGCAACCGCAAGAGCCGCACGTGGTACAACTACGGCATCAACCTGCTCACCAGCACCGACCTCATCCACTGGCAATCCACCACCTTCGACTTCCGTCAGGGTGCCGCCATCTTCTCCGACCCTGCTTCGCCCGATGTCTATCGCGACTACAGCACACTGAAGCGCGTCTGGGCACCGCAGATCATCTGGGATGCCACCTACCGTTGGCCCGACGGTCACACCGGCGGCTACATGATCTACTACTCCATGTGGAACCCCTCCGAGGTGGGCTACGACCGCATGTATTACTCCTATGCCGACACCTCGTTCACCACGCTCACCAAGCCGCAACTCCTCTTCGACTGGGGCTATGCCACCATCGATGCCGACATCAACTACGTGCCTGCCGACGGGCTCTACCACATGATGATAAAGAAAGAGGGCGGTCAGCCCGGCATCTTCACCGCCACCGCACCCGCCCTCACCGGTCCGTGGGGCGAACCTGTGGCAGACGACTATGTGAACTTCGAGGGCAAGAAGAAATGTGAGGGTGTCTCCGCCTTTCAGTTGGTGGGCGACAGCACCTGGCGCGTAGCCTACATCGAATACTCCTCCAACCCCCGTCACTACCGCATCTGCAAGGCGGATGCCCACCTGCGCAACTTCTCGTCGCCCGTCGATATCGAGGGTGTTAACGGTCCGCAGCACGGTTCGTTTATGCGCCTCACCCGCCGGGAATACTGCCGCCTGCAAGCCTGGAGCGACAGCCTCGAGGCGGAGCATGTGCAGCCCAACGACCGCAACCCTGTGTTCCCCGGGCTGTATGCCGACCCTGAGGTGCTCTATTCCGAGCAGACCTCGCGCTACTACATCTACCCCACCACCGACGGAGCCACGGGCTGGCGCAGCCACGACTTCCATGCCTTCTCGAGTGCCGACCTCAAGGAGTGGCGCGACGAGGGCACCATCTTCGACCTCCGCACCGATTGCCCCTGGGCGGACGAATATGCCTGGGCACCCTGCATCATCGAGCGTAAATACAAGCGTGCACTTCGCAAGCCGCGTTACAGCTACTACTATTACTATGTGGCAAACAAACAGATAGGAGTGGCGGTGAGCGACCGTCCCGAGGGACCCTTCCGCGACGCTCTCGGCAAGCCCCTCATCAGCGAACCGCCCACAGGCACCAAGGGGCAGGTCATCGACCCCGACGTGTTCTTCGACCCCGTTTCGGGCAAGTATTACCTCTATTGGGGCAACTCCTACCTTGCCGTCAGCGAGCTGAACGACGACATGACCTCCATCCGCGAAGGGTCCACCCGCCTGCTCATCAAGCGCGAAGACAAGCGCCGCTACCACTACAACGAGGGCATCTATGTCTTTTATCGTCAAGGCAAATACTACTTCATGTGGTCTGAAAACGACACCCGCAGCGCCACCTATCAGGTGCGCTACCTCATGAGCGATTCGCCCACCGAGTTCGTGTCGGGCGGTGCGCCGGCTGCAGTGTCGGGCACCGTCGTCTTGTCGCAAAACCCCGCTTTGGGCATCTACGGCACGGGTCACCATGCCGTCATCTGTCGTCCCGGCACTGATGAGTGGTACATCGTCTACCACCGCTTCGCCCGTCCCGACGGCATCAAGATGGGGTGGGATGCCGGCTACAACCGCGAGGTCTGCATTGATCGCCTCGAGTTCAACGACGACGGCACGCTCCGCGCCGTCAACGTAAGTCTTTGAG
>CAZBWT010000133.1:0-5727 GCA_964495625.1 uncultured Prevotellaceae bacterium
TAAGCGAGCCGAGCAGGTTCTTGACGATGCGCAAGTCTTCGTAGGCGGCAGACTTGCCAATGCCGTGTGCCGATTGCAGAAATTGCACGATGTCGGCATCTCGTTTGTTCGGGAACGATAGACACACGGCATAAGCCGCCCGAATGCGCAACACGCGCTGCACCTGCTGGGCAGGAAGGTCGCGCGCCAGGTCGGGCTCGTCGTCGAAAAGGCGGTCGCGACAAATGGTGTAGGTATCTTGCATCATAGCCGGGTCTATATCTCTTCTTGAGACATCTGCGCTGCAAACTGCCTCAGGTTCTCCACTGCCAATGCCGAGCCGGCTTGCGCCAGCTCCAACTCTTTTTGGTGTTGCAGCAAGTGAGTCTGCGCCTTGGCGTAGTAATAGCGATAACTGACCTCTGTGCGACGGTTCGAGAGATCCATCAGCAGCAGGTCTACATTCACACCTATCAGCGTGGCTATGTCCGAGGGGCGCATCAGCGCACCCGCCATCGTCTCCACGGTGTCGAGCTCGTCTGTGGTGTAAAAGCCCATCGATGGGGCGAACTTAAACTTTGGTTGTGGTGCCATTGTTGTTAATCATCATAGCGTCGGCGCTCATCAGCTCCGACGCTCGGTTATATAGGTAGGCATAGACCGTGGGGTCGGTGGTGATTACACCCACCTCAAAGCGGTTGCCTCGTGTTTGGTTTTGTGATGTGACGACGGCTACCTGATAGCGGTCGTTGGCTAAGAGCACGAATTTTGCGTGCGTCGATGCTAAATAGACTTCGTCGAAGACGGTGCGCATAAAGGCATTGACGCGCACCGTCTTTAAGGTGGCTTTCACGTCGGCTATCTCGATGGCATAGCTTATCAAGCCCTCCGACTTCAGGCGGTAGATGGCGCGCACAAATTCTTCGGCTACCGAAAAAGTTGCGTTAATTAGCGTACTACCCCCCCCAATTTGGCGCAAAATCGCCTCTATGACGTGGTAGATTTGCACACCATTGTCGAGGTAGCACTGTGTGCCTACCTCTGACAGTGGTTGCATTTCATACGCTTTTCGCCTCATAAGCGGATGCCCAACTCATAGAGTGTGTTGAGCGTCTCGTCCGAGACTTCTGCGCCCATCTCTTTGAGGGTTTCATACCGCTCCTGCACCTTGGCTTTGAGTGTGGTGTAGTCAACCAACTTCGTTTCGTCATCACGCAGCTCACTCAGCTTGGCAATATTGCGCGAGATGTAGGTGCGTGCCGCTTGTATCTTTTTGACGGTGTCGGCGGCAGCGTCGTCGGTGGTGGTGACTTCGGAGACTTCAGATTCAGGCGCGGTGCTCTCTTCGTCGTTCAGCACATAGCCGTCATAGATAGCCCAGTTTTCAATGCGCTGCTGGTCGAGCTCTATGAGCAGCTTGGCAGTTTCATAGCGATCGCACGGCAATTCGTCACACATCAGCTTCAGACGTTCGTGCAGGCTTCGCTCCTTCTGGAGCAGCGCAAGGTTCTCCACATAGCGCGCTTGTATCTCGGCGGGCAGCTTATCGTGGTCGGCACGCTTGCCCGCGGCAATGGCGGCATCTGTTGCCGCTGTGCTTTCAGTCTCTTCGGCGGTCGATGCTTCGCCATCGGCAGCTGATGTTGCAGGCTCGAGGTGCTCAAGCTCTGCGCCGATCATCTCAATTTTAGGCATCATGGCTGCCACCTGTTCAGCTGTCATCCCGTCAAGACGGATGTTCAACCACTTTTTGAGCTCTCGGAAAATCTTGGCGCGAATCGACTCACGTTGTGGGTTGCGAATTGCGTTGTTAAAGAAATATTTGTTGCGATTGAGTTGCAACAAGAGGTTGGCACCTTCAACGGTGCTACGTTTCGTCTCCTCGGTGTCGAGGTATTCTTTGATTTTTGTTGTTAACGCATTATCCATTGTTTTTGTATTAAAAAAATGGTGAGTGCCGGCTACCACAGCTAACACTCACCGCTCAAGAAAAAACACTTAATTCAACTCCCCCATTATGCTGCTGCATTCGCATCTTCGTCGGCACCAACCATGATGGCACCCGTGTAGCTCAACGGCTTGGTTGGCATGGTGCACTCTACGTTGATGGTTTCGCCCTTCGCGTCGGTGGGTCCTGAGCCGGTGTCGCCCGAAGATGTTGTATTGCTTTCATATTCCTCACAGCCAAGCACCTTATAGACACCGGTCTGCTCTTGAATGAGGTAGACCAGGTCGTCGTTGTTAGCCATGTTGCAGAACTCTTCCACCTCGTCGTCGGTGCCCGGGTAAAAGAGCTGCGCTTTGTTCAAGAACGACTTGCAAGGGTATTCGCCCTGCGACTCGGAGGTAATCTTAGATGATTTGGTCACGACATCGAGGTATCGCCAATATTGGTCGGCTGCCAATGTGAAGTTGCCGACCAGTGCGTTCGATGCTCCCGGGTTCTTCGGGTCTGCCTCGCTCGGACGAGCGGGCCATTTGGTGATGAACCGTTTGGGTATTGTGTAGACTCTCTTACGGATGCCCGGAGTGGATGCCTTGCCGGCACACCACCCCAAGGATGAGTAGAGATTTGTTGTGGAACATTTGCTTTCTGCCATAACTCACTCTGTTTTGGTTATTCTGTCTTTAACTTTCCGACCAAGAGACGGCTCGGGTCGATGGTCTCAAACTGCGCGCCGAAGAACATTGTGGCTACAAAGGTCAACACAAACGGAGAATACTTCTCGACGTTGACCTGCTCCTCTTCGCCCTGCTGGTTCACACCAATCAGCATATTGCCCTTGGTGGAGAGGTGGATGTAGGGAGAGTCTTTCTTGTTGGCAAGTGGTACAAGCTCTACACTGTCGTTGGTGCCCTCAAGGAAGGTCTTTTTGTATTCCTTGTTATAGGGTGCAGAGCCAACTGATTGCTGGTAATCGTCGTTGTAGGCATTGTAGATCGAGCGTGAGATAAAGAGTTTCTTGGGCTCACTGCCTGCGATTTCGTCGCCCTGAAGTTCATCTGAAGCTGCGCGGTAGAACGCTTTCAGCATCTCCACGGCATTGGTGTTGTCAATAGCCTCGGTGAACTCAAAGAGGTTTTTCTTGTCGGTGGCAATAGTGCCTTTTTGGATTTCGGCAGCCGTGATGGTGTCGAAGCCGTTAAACAAATCCTTGGTGGTCTCGCCCGTATCGTTGCGCACTGCATCCCAAATGTGCGCGTTCAGGTTCTTGCCGAGCTTGCCGACCAAGAACTGAAGCACCTGGCGTGTGATGTCGGTGTTCTTCAAAGCCTCGCCCTTCGTGATGGCGGAGCCCCAAATAGTCTTATAAACACTGTTCGGGTCAAAATCCTTAACGACGCTGCCAAAGTAGGCATAGAGTTCGCGCGGGTTGATCACCACGTCGCTCGTATCTTTGCGAGTTTTGCTGTACGGTCCAAACTGCATATCTCCCGACATCTCGCCCACAACTTCGGCATAGCGAATGCCCGGGCGGATGGTCATGTGCGACAGCGTTGCGCCACATCCCAGGATAGGCAACTGCAACAACTGCTTGCGCAGTGTGGCGGCTGTCTTGTTAAGCGCAATGGCATTCTCCTCGGTTGCGCCAAATGTTACTTTTCCTTCTGCCATGTTTTTTAAATGAGTGATTTAATTTCGTTAAACATTTTCTCGGCTGTGAGGTCGTCCTGAACTGTCTCCGTTGCGTGAGCCACGGTGTCGGCTCCTGGAGTCTTGAGCAGATTGGCAATCTGAGCCTCAAGCTCTGTGATTTTAGCTTTGTGCGCTTCGCACTCTTTCTTTGCGTTGGCTTGCTCTTCGTTCAAGCGGAGCAATTCGGAGTCAATGGCACCGAGCTGCTCTTCACTGAGCGTGGCATTACCACCGTCGATGGCAACGGCATTGACTTTGAGCAATGCAGTCACCTGGCTGTAATTTTTATTCATTGTTGTTGTTTTAGGTGTGGCACCGAACAGTCGGTTAAGCCACTTGTTGTTTCTTAATGGTAACGGCGGCAATTTCATAGCGTTTAGTTTTTCTGTCAAGTCTGCCTTGGTTTCGCCGAGTTCTTGAATCTCGTCAATTACACCCAATTTTAGCGCCTCTTCGGCTGTCATCCACTGACCTGCCTTCATCAGCTTTGCCACGTCGTTGGCATCCTTGCCACAACGTTTTGCATACATCCTGCCTAAAACGAGGTCAAACTTTTGGTTCTCTTCCTTGGTCTTTGTGAGTTTCTCTATCTCTGCCTCAATCTCGTCGGCATTAAGCTGCCCCCAACAGTCCACCCAGCAGCTCACCTGATGGGCGAGATACATGCCGTTGGCATCCATGATGATCTTCTTGGCTCCCAACGATGCAATGGTGGCGGCTGATGCCACACAACCCACCAACACGGCGGTGACGTTGCCATGGCTGGCAAACTGTGCGGCTATAGCCAAACCGTGATCGACCGAACCGCCGAGGCTGTTGATGCGCACGGTGACAGGCTTGCCCTTGTATTTGTTCAACTCGTTGCGAACGTAAGACTTGGAGTACCCCCACGTCCCTATTTCGCCGTCGATGCCAAAATTAAATTCCATCTCTCAATCTTTTTCGACAAAGATAAACACACGCGAGCGCATGAAAAAAGGACGCACCGAGGCGCGTCCTTTCCCACTAATCAATATAAAGCACAAAAACAAACGGTATTAGATGCACTCCATAACTCCAACTGTCGAAGACCATGTCACTACTACTGTTTTAATTTGCCGGTCTTCTACATCGGCTGGGTTGGTCTCGGTGACGCTCACCACGGGATAGGGCTTAGCCCCGGTTCCGATTAGGTATCTACGTCCATCGACGGCTGTAAAACGAAAACAAATGGGACCCGCCTCAGAGGGTGTTTCGCTCTCCGTGTTATAGGTGAGCGTAGCTTTCCAGAGGCTAATGCCGTTTTTTAACGATGAAATAGCCTCAAATGAGGCTAAACCAACCACACCGCAATCACTAAAAAATCCTTGTGGGTCTACCAGGCATCCATGCGACAGGAATTGAAGCCGGTCAAAGAGCAGCTTTGGGTCTTCTGCCACTTCAACCGACTTAATTCCGGGCAACACTACAAACATAACAATACACTGAACAACCAAAACACTTTACCTCTACTTTCCCAGCGTGTCACGCTTTTCCGCTCATGGCAAAGTTCGGACGTGACACGCTGAAATTTCGAACACATTTTTTTCAATATCTGTATCACCCTAAGGGTACGCCAGCTTTTTCATAGACCTTTCTGGCACGATAATAGCGCTTGCGCATCATCTCGACATTTTCGTCAGTCTCTTGGATACCATGCCGCTCCATCCACGCCATGATTAAATCGGTCTTATTTATCTTCATGTTCGCGAAGCCTGCAAGCTCTGTCCACATGTTCCAAGCTACCATTTTCTCAAATGCCTTCGACAGCATTTCTTTGACTCGAGGCGATATATAGTTATAGACTCTCGGGTCTTTATCTTTGGTGTAAGGTAGCTTGATAGACATGTTGTAGTCTCGATCTAAACAAGCCGTAGCTGGCTGTTTCTCGAGAAACGACCGGAGTAGCTTCTGCTCCGGGGTATTATTCGGTATTTCGATGACTCCATTTCCACAGCCAAAATGATGATTACAGAAGTCTGCAACATAAGGAGCCACCTTAAGGTAAACACAATAAGTTGACATTGTTTTAATTGGTAAATTTATCCCTGTATTTTAGATAGTGCAAAGATACTCATTTTATTCGACATGTC
>CAZBWT010000134.1:0-5629 GCA_964495625.1 uncultured Prevotellaceae bacterium
TAGTTATTAGCCGTCGGGCGCAAGCACCAGTGGTTAAACGTATAAGAGGTTACCGTACCGACATTGGCAGCCGAGATGCGGAACAAGAGGCGCACCGGAGTGGTGTCGCCCTCATCGGCGTGGTGAACGTTCACCTCCGAGATGATGAGACCGCCGTCCGTGTCGTAGTTCTGAGCCTTGCCGGAGTTCGTGCCGCCGCTATTGCCGGCTGCCGTCTTGTCAAAGCCTTCGGGGTAGCAATTTGAAAGTGTGGCACCACGATCGTAGTGGTAAGTCGTACCCACCGAACTATCGGTGATAATGTCGTCGCTCTCAGCCAATAGGGTCAACTCCTCGCCGTCAACGGCATAGACCGACACCTTCAGCGTCACGTTCAAGTTCTGCTTGAAGCCCATTGCCAAGCGGTAAGTGCCACAAGGCACCATTGTCGGACTAACCGTGTAGTTATTATCGGCACCCGCCGAGAGTGAAATGGGGGTAAAGTCGAGCTGGAACGAAGAGACCGTAGCATCCTTCTGCTTCAATATGAGCACGCGGTCTTCAATCTTCGGCCAAACGCCCTCCCAGGGAGTCCACGCCGCTACGTCCACATTGGTCTTATTGAAGGCGAGATTATCCATAGCGAAGTACTCAGCCTTCTGGTCGGCATCGCAATACTCGTAGTAGTAGAACCACTCCTTGATGCGATAAATCAAGACATTGGTCGGGATGGTCAACTTCGTCACCTCATAAGCCACACCGTTCGAGAGTGTCGAGGGATTGTTGAGATCCAGCTCCTGCACACTCTTACGCCACTGGCGGCTGTAGATTGAGCTGATGTCGTTCACCGTCTCGTCGCCACCCTCAGCCACAGTCTGAGCGGTCAAGTCGGCGGCAGAATAGGTCTTGTTGTAGAAGGCAGACTCCAAGAACCAGCGCTTCAAGATTGAGTCGCTGCGACCCTCCACAAAGTCAGCTTCGCCTGCCGTGCCCGAACGCATACCCCAAGCGCGGAGCTTGGTGTCAGCCTCTTTGAGGGCATCGTTCATCACTTGGTCTGAGCAATAGAACATCGTTGCCTTGATGGCCTCAGAGCTGAGGTCGAAGTCCTTGGCATCGAAGAAGTCGTTGGTGTAGACCCACACGGTGTCGTAGATGGAGTTACCTTGAGCATCTACGCCAATCACCTTACTGTTGGCGCGGTCGAACGTCTTGCCGCCCGACGAGAGCACCATATCTTTAAAGATAGAGTAATCATCGCTCAGGTTGTTGATGAAGTCTTGCAACGACGTAGGTGTCTGAATGGGGTCGGAAATCACATAGATATAACCATCGGTCGTGCTAATCACCTCTTGCAACGAAGCGTTGTTAAAGAGCATGTGGTTAATAATCGAGCCCATCTTGGCAGAGTCGTCCATTGCAATGGTGACATACTTATCGTGCCACATCAAGAGGCGGTCGCCGTCGTTCAACTTCGAGGGGGCGATAGAGATATCCGTCACGTGCGAATTAGCCAAAAAGGTTGAGTCGTAGGCGGTCTCCAAATCCACGTTGAAGTGGTCGTTGTCTACCACCAAAATGGTGTGCAACGTGCCCTGTTCGGCAATCTTGCTATAGATGCCCGTAGCCTCGAAGAGTGAAGACATCTCCGAGAGGTCTTCGCGCTGGCGCAAGTAGTCCACACAAGACAACTCGGTAGCCAACACAGCCTCGTTGGCATTGGTCTTCTCCTTGCCGAAATAGCCGCGGTCTTCCAAGTCCTCGCAGGCGACAGTCATGACTGCCACCAGCGGAAGGATGAATAGTTTATGATTATATTTCATTGTCCTTAATTTTGTCAATGTTACTATTAGTCTTCAATGGGCGTGAAGGTGATGGCATCGAAGTCGAGCGTGAAGTTCTTGTTTGAACTTGCTGCGGGATCCATCACCACAACCTTAAAGTAGTGGCTGGCGGTCTCGTCAAACTCGATCTCGTCATAGAGTGTTGTGTTGTAAACACCCACCGTCGTCTTGGCAATCTGCGTGTAGGGAGCCACCAATGCCGTGTGCAGGTTCACCTTGCTGTCCACACTGTCGTTCATGGCAATGCGGATCAAGCCGCCCTTACAGCCGTCAGAAGTCTTGAGGAACTTTTGCGTCGTCTGGTAAGCCACCGTCATCGTCACCTTATACTTGCCGCGCACCAACGTCGGAGTCTTAAAGGTGACGTGTCCGAGATAACCCACGTTAATCACCATACGGTCGTTGTTCAAGCAGTTCTTGAGGTTCGACTTGCAGGTTACGTAGCAGACCGAGGTGTAGTTTGAGCTACCGCGACCGTTCGAGCTGGTCTCGTAGTCATCCACACAGCTTGAAACGTCATACTTACCCTCAGAAGAAACCGGAGCTGCAGGCTGATAATCAGAGCCGACCAAAGCGCGGATCTTCGAGTTATCCGCCAAGTCCCAAACCACGGTTGTGGGCTGCGGCTCGTAGACGGGCATCCAGGCGCTGAGCTCATGCACATAACCGTTGCGAGCCTTGATGTCGTTGCTCGGCGAAGTGATCAAGCTTGTGTTGGTCTCGTCGTTCTTGTTCCAATAAACTGAGTGCAGCGTGTCGCCGGCTGAGGTTACGAACGTATCCTCGTCGCGATAATGCGTCATGAAGATCTGACCGGGTGCCTCCGTGCTCCACACGCGCACCGTGTCACTGCCCACCATGGCAACCAAGTCCGAATAGGGGTAGCTGCCGCCCAGGGTGTGATACTCAATATACTGCTTCAAGAGTGAGTCTGCCGTGACGGTGCCCTCAGGGTTCTGAGCTGCATAGTGGTCGGCAAGTTTCGTCTTGAGGTCAGACAGGTTGTTGATGCCGTCTTTAGCGAAGTTTTCATCAGAAACCGTCAGGAACGTGTAGTAACGGCGCGTCACCTTGCGCTGACCTAAGCGCACCGTGGTGTCGGCAAAGGTGGCGAAGACCTTGTCATAGCCGGTGGCACGGAGTGCCTCAGCCATGATGGAGTATTTGCTGTCAGCCGTGATGCGATCCCACACCAACTCGGTGAGCGGCGAGGGGATGGCAGTGATCTGATAGATGAAGCCGTTCGAGGCTGCCACGTAGTTCTGATTGATGTGAGCCACACCGTTGAGCACGTAGCCCACCTCAACCGAGTCAACCGTCACGGTCAGGTCTTGAGCATAGACGTTGGTATAACTCACACCGGTCACCTTCGTCGATGAGAACTTCTCGGTGAGCTTGATAGAGTCGCCGCTGATGGTGAGGAACTTCACCAAAGCCTGAGCATAGTCCTTGCCCAACTCATCGATGCTGCTCACACCCTTCTCGGCATAGAAGTTCTCTACGGCTTCGTTGGTCGGCACGAAGTGCGTAAATGCCACCGAGCTACCCTGGTTGAGGGTGCCGTAATAATCGGTATAGTTCAACACCTTTACCCACTCGCTATACTCCTCTTGATCGTTGAGGTAGGTAGCAATCGGCTCGGCAGTCTCTGTGGTGTAGCTGCCATCGCTCTTATCCGAGAAGCTCCACACGTCCGAGTCGCACGAGGTCATGGCACCGGCGGTCAAGCCGATAGCCATCAAGGCGCAGATTGATTGTTTCATATTCATAAGTGTCATGTCTTAATGAACGTTGCTTAATTTGAAGTTGTATAATAGGGGTTCTGCTTCAGCTGGCGGTTGGTCTTCACCTCGTCGTCAGGCAGCGGCAAATACCATGCGTAGGGGTTTGCCAAAACCGTCTCCACGCGGGTGGAGGTTGTGGTCTCCGTGCCTTCTACCACCATGGTGACTGCCATCGACTCATAGTCGAAGTCGGCAACGCCGTAACGATAGACGCGCAACAGGTCATACCAACGCTTTGCCTCGCCGAGGAACTCCATTTGGCGCTGGTCGATGATTTCCTGCAAGAGAGCCTTGCGGTCCACCAAGTTAAGATCCAACGTCTCGGCACTCTCGCTCATGTAGTTGCCCAAGCCGGCGCGATTGCGAATCTGATTGATCAGCGACAAGGCCTCTCTCCAACCTTCGGCATTATCGTTTCTCATCACGAGAGCCTCAGCCTTCATCAACATAATCTCTGCCATACGATACACCACGAAGTTGGCATCGTTGGCGGTGCGGAGATTGGCGATATCAACCACGTCCGTACCCTTATATTTATAAAGGTAGTAGTTAGAGGCGGTGGTGTACTTTGAATAAGTGTCTGATGACGAACCACACACATACGAAGCCATCAGCATACGACCGATGCGACCATTCTCTGCCGAGGTAAGACCGAGGTTAGCCATCACCTCAGAGGTCTCTGCCATCATAGCGCGCTGCGCAGCCTGCGTAGCCACCATGTTGCTTGCCGAACCGAAGCCGAAGTAGCCGGTGAAACCGTTGCTCTTGTTGTTGTTACCGAGGGTGTTATCCCAGTTCAGCTCGAAGATGGACTCGTTGCTGTTGCCGGGATAGAAGATGTCGAACCAGCTGTCCGTGCTCTGAATGAAGGCGGGGTGGATACCGGCGTCCGGACAGTCGATCAGCTCGTTGCAGTACTGAATACACTCGTCGTAGTCCTGATTCCAGAGACACACGTCAGCCATCAGGGCCTGAAGGGCGTACTTCGTGACGCGACCCTTGTTCTCCCAGTCGTTGTCGTAGGTCGTCTTGGCGGCACCCGTAGCGAGGGCGGCCTCCATGTCGGACTTAATCTGAGCGATGATTTCCTCCTCGCTCGACTTGGGGATGTTGAAGTCCTGCTTATCGCTGACGTAGGCCTGCGTGATGAGCGGCACCTCCTTGAAGTTCTTGACCAGGGTCAGGTAGGCGAAAGCACGCATGAAGTAGGCCTCGCACATGTGCGACTGGCGCTGCGACTCGAAGTAGGTATCATCCTCGACCGACATGGCGTAGTCCAGGACGGAGTTGGCCATGTTGATGACCTGATACAGGGTGGTATAGTTGACCATGGAGTTGGTCGCCAGGATGTCGAACGACTGAATCTTGTTCTGCGCGCCCGACGAGAGCGTATAGAACGAGCCGCCGCGCAACTCACCCCAGTAGACCATATTGGGCACAGCCTTGCGCATATAATAGTAGCCGGACATCAGGACTGCCTCAACGTCCTCCTTCGACTGCCAGTAGTCGTCAGAGACCTGTTCGTTGTTCGGCAAGAGGTCCAACCAGTCGTTACAACTCGTGGTGGATGTCAACAACGCAGCGCCGACCATCAATGTATAAATTTGTTTTCTCATAAGTTTATTTCTCGTTTTGTATAAAGCTTATATCGGTCCCAGCTCCTCCCCTATTAGAAGTTGAGGTTGAAACCAAAGGCATAACGCTTAGAGACCGGAGTGGTCGAGCTATCCTTGACGAGGCTGGTAGCCTTGGTGGGGAGCGAAACTTCGGGGTTCTGACCCGAGTAGCCGGTCCAGGTGAAGAGGTCGTAACCTGTCACGAACCAGCTGAGGCTCGTGATGCCGATGGGCTGCAACCAGCGGGCGGGCATCTTCCAGGTCAGGGACATCGTCTTCAGGCGGACGTAAGAGGCATCCTCCACGAAGCGGTCCGAGCCGAGGTAGTTGTAACCTTCGCCATAGAGGGCGCGCGGGATGTCGGTGTCGTCACCTTCCTTACGCCAGCGGCGGAGGACAGCGGTAC